>NZ_VFQC01000001.1:3222840-3545397 GCF_006717075.1 Haloactinospora alba | reverse complement strand
CAGAATTCCGGCTGGCGGAGTGGGGCCAGGTCCGAAGTGACCTCTCGTACGGTTCTCTCGGGGTGGGTGAAGCAGGCGAAGTGATCGCCGGGCAGTGTGGTGAAGCGGCACCGGCGGTCGGTGAAGGAGTGCCAACCGTGCACCGTCTTCGCGTCGGCCCCTGGGTCGGCGTCGTTGTGGAGCACCGTCACGGGTATCGGGACCGTCCGAGTGCCGGGTTCGAGCGTGTGGTCGGCGAGCAGTTCGATGTCCCCCTCAAGGGTCGCGGTGATGAGGGAGTTCGCCTCCGTCTCGATCTCTGTGGCGTCGCCCTTCGCGATCCGGGGCGGGCTGTGCTGGTCGGCCCCGGCGCGGCAGGATGCCGCTGCCTGGTCCGGGGGTGGACTTCCGGAAACGACGAGGTACTCGGGGGCGGTGATGCCGAGTTTGTCGATCTCGCGGCAGGTCTCGTAGGAGACGATGGCCCCCATGCTGTGGCCGAACAGAGTGTAGGGCTTGCCCTTCAACCACTGGAGAGCGAAGGCGACCGAGCGGGCCAGTTCCTGCATGGCGCGCGGGAGTTCTTCGCCGGAGCGGTCCTCGCGGCCCGGGTATTGGACTGACCACAACTCGTAGGTGTCGGGCAGGTAGGGAATCCAGCGGCGGTAGACGCTGGCTCCGCCTCCCGCGTAGGGGAAGCAGACCAGCCGGGTGGTGGCGCCCGGCGGGGCGTGAAGCTTCTTGATCCATCGGCTCAAGGGGTCGGAGGCTTGGGGGGCGGTCATGTTGCCGCCTGGGATGCGGATCGAGTCGCCTCGGGGGCGTGAGCGTCCCTCGCCGCCTCGTCGACCGCTTGGGCCATCCCGGCCAGTGTGGCTGCGGACTGGAGCTGCCGCAGCGGCACCCTCAGGCCGAAGCGCCGGGTGATCGCGGAGGCCAGCCGCATCGCGTGGAAACTGTTCCCTCCCAGATCGAAGAAGTTCTGGTGGCGGGAGGAGACGACGTCGCCCAGCACCGCGGTCCACTCCTGGGCCAGGGCCTCCTCCGTGCCGGTGTGGGGCGGCTCGTGGGGTGCCGGCTCACGTTCCGGTAGCGCCCATGCGGTAAGTGTCTTCCGGTCCACCTTGCCGTTGTCGTTCAGCGGCAGTTCGGAAAGCACGAAATAGTCGGAGGGCCAGGCGTAGTCGGGGAGCCAGCGTCGAGCGAGCTGTCGTACGGTGTCCAGGTTCGCGGTTTTCCCGGCGGGCTGTAGGAAAGCCACGATGCGGCGCTGTGGCCCCTCCCCGGAGACGACGGCGACCGCCCGGGACACATCCGGGTGGGAGCTCAAGGCGGCTTCTATCTCGCCGAGCTCGATGCGGTAGCCGTGCAGTTGGATCTGGTGGTCCATGCGTCCCAGGAACTCCAGGACGCCGTCGTGGCGGTAGCGGCCCATGTCACCCGTGCGGTACCAGCGCACGCTGTCGGACTCGCGGAAGCGCTCGGCTGTGCGGTCGGGGTCGTTGCGGTAGCCACGGGCGACCCCGGCACCGCCGATCCACAGCTCTCCGGGAACCCAGTCCGGACAGTCCCGCTCCTGCGGATCCACAACGCGATAGTGCTGGTTCCGTAGAGGGACCCCATAGGGTATGGAAGTCCACTCAGCCCCGATGCTGTCCACCTCGAAGTAGTTGGAGTAGACCGCTCCTTCGGTGGCACCCCCGCAGGCGACGAAGCGGCAGGACGGTGCCAGGCGTCGGAGGCGGTCGGGTAGGTCGAGGGCGATCCAGTCGCCACCGGTGAGTACGAGCCGCAGGCTGCGCAGCAGGTCCACTCCTTTCTCCCCGGACGTCCCGGGATTCGCCGCGTTCCCCGTATCCGGTGTCTCTGCCGCTGACACAAGCATGTCGAGCAGCGCGGGCACCGAGTCCCACATCGTGACACGGTGCCCGTGGATCAGCCGCAGCCAGGCGTCGGGGTCGCGCTGCTCGTCAACCGTCGGTACGACCACGGACCCTCCTGCCATGAGAGGCCCGAAGATCTCGTACACGGACAGGTCGAAGTCGAGTGCCGATACGGTCAGGCAGCGGTCCTCCGTCCCGACTCCCCAGCGCTCGTTGAGGTCCTCGAGCGTGTTGGCTGCCGACCGGTGCTCGATCTCCACACCCTTCGGGCTGCCTGTCGACCCGGAGGTGAAGATGATGTACGCGAGGGACCGTGGCTCCACCCCGACGGGTCGGTCCAGGGGCCTGTGGTTGTTCGCCTCTGTGGGGGAGACGCGGGTGATGTCAGGCGAACCGCCATCGCCTTCCGGCTCACCCGTGTCCGTCGGCCGCTCGGCGATGACGAACCTCGCTCCCGCCGTGTCCAGGATGTGGTTTCGACGCAGGACGGGTTGTTCCGGCCCGACGGGTACGTAGCAGCCGCCGGCCGCCAACACGCCCAGTACGGCGGTAACCTGCTCCGGTCCCGGTTCCAGGCAGATACCGACCGGCTCGCCCTTGTCCACACCCCGCTCGCCTAGGAACGCGGCCAGTCGCAGTGCGCGCTCAGCGAGCTCGCCCCGGCTCAGGGCGTGCCCGTCGTGTAGCAGGGCGGCGGGCTCGGGTTCCACGGCGGCTTGGGCGAAGAACCGTTCGTGCAGCAGCAGCGAGCTCTGCGGAGCGCGCGTGTTGTTGACCCGGTCGCGGGTGGCGCGCTGGGCCTTGGGCAGTCCGTTGGGGGGTGGATTGCGCCAATCCCGGTCGGCGAACGCGGTGAGCATGGTGGAGCAGTACTCGGCCATACCGTCGAGAACGCCGGGAAGGAAGAGCTCGTCCACGGTGTCCCAGGCCATGCACACGCCCTCGTCCTGGGGGTAGGTGAGGCAATCCAGCCATACCTGCGGGGTCTGCGTCACCATCCAGGACAGCGCGCCGAAGCACTGGGTGAACAGTTCCGAGGTCCAGGGCCGCGTCAGTTCGGTGTAGACGGCGCCAAGCTCGGGAGCTGCCTCCCCGCGGCGGTGTGCCGCCTCGACGACGGCCTGCACCGTGGGGGCGTCGTGTTCCCGGCGCAGGGTGTTGTCGGTGGCTTGTGCGGCGTTTACCAACTCCTGGAGACTGTCGGCGTCGGACGTGGTGACCGGGGATACCAGGAGGCGGGTGAAGTCGCCGACGATCCGGTCGATTCCGGAGTGCAGCCGCGGCCTGTCGAATACGGGAACGTTGAGCAGGAACTGGCGCCCTTCGTCCCAACGCTCCAAGGTGTGGGCGTAGGTGGCGTACAGGACGGTCTCCGGTCGAACGCCTGCCCGCGACGCCCTCTCGCGGATCCGATGCCACTCGTCCGGGAGCACCGGGAGCGTTCGCCGCTGGAACCGGGCCCCGGACGTGGTGTTCGGAGCCTGTGCCATGGGAAGCCGCGGGGGTGTCAGGTCGGTGCCGTTCATCGCCTGGTCCGCGCTCGCGGCGTGGTGCTCCCGCCGCTCGGCCTCCTGCCGACCGTACTGCCGTTGGTGTTGGGGGAAGTCGTAGTCCAGCGGCGGCAGATCGCCGTGTCCGTAAAACTCAGCAAGGTCGTTCAGGGCGGTTCTGATGCTGGGCGGGTCCGCGGCCATCAGGTCGACGTCGACGTGGAGCCGGGACCCGCCTCCGGGCAGCAGGGAGAGGTGGAGGTCCATCATCGGCCCACGCGCCGCGTCGGACCTGCGGCGTGAGAGGTCCTCCCGCAGCCGTGTCAGAGTTCCCGTACTGTCCTGCTGCGATCCGGAGAGGTCGTGGACCGTCACCTCGTCCACGGGCTGGGGGTGGAGGACCCCGTCCTCCTCGGTGGGAAACACAGCGCGCAGCATGGGGTGCCGGTCCTGCAACCGTTGGTACGCGGTCTCCAGCCGCTTCGGATCCGGTGCCGTGGCGGCGTCGAACTCGAAGTACATGTGACAGGCCACACCACCGAGCGGCTGTTCATCCTCCCTCCCCAGCCTGTACGCGCGCTGAACGGATGTCAGGGGGAAGCGCCGCGGTGCTGTGGTCTTGTCGCCTTCGATACGCATACCAACCTTCACCTCCAATGGGTGTCCGTCCTGCGGGCGGCAGCGGCGATGACATCCGCGCCGTGTAGCGCTTCCTCGGCCGTTACGGTCAGGGGCGGCATGATGCGTAGACGGTTTCCCGCCCTACCCCCGGTCCCGACCAGCAGGCCGTTCGAGCGGCACTCCTCCTGGACGGCCACTGCCCGTTCCGGGCTGGGCGCGTGCGTTCCCGGACGTACGAACGCGAGCCCCAGGAGCAGACCCTGGCCCTGCACCCGAAGTACGGAGGACAGGTCGCACAGCTGTCGGTCCAACCGTTCCCGCAACAGGTCGCCGACCCGGTGCGCGTGGGCGGGCAGGTCGCGGTCCTCGATCGCGTCGAGGGTCGCCACCGCCGCGGTGGTGGCCAGTGGGTTGCCACCGAACGTCGATATAGAGGGCATCGTCAGACAGGACATGACCTCGCGCCGTCCGACCACCCCGCCCAGAGCGAGTCCGTTGCCGACCCCCTTGGCGAACACCAGGAGATCGGGTCGCACGTTCTCCCACTGATATCCCCAGTAGCGGCCGGTGCGCCCCCACCCGGTCTGCACCTCATCGACGATGAGGAGGATGCCCCGCTCTCTGAGTATCTCGGCGTACGCTGCCAACTGGCCCGACTCCAACGGCACCGCACCGGCCACCCCCTGCACCGGTTCCGCAAGCAGGGCCGCCACCGGCTGCGGAAGTTCCGTGTCGACCAGGTGCTCCAGTTCCTCCGCGCACAGTCGCACGTACGCCGGCCCGTCCAGGTCCGCGGACGTACTGCCTTCAGGCCGGCCGGCGGGGATGTGAGCGACGTTCACGGGGGAGAGTCCCATGCCCTTCCAACGGTTGTCGCCCGTTACCGCGAGAGCCCCGAACGAGCGGCCATGGTAACCGTGCCGCAGCGCGACGACCTGGTGGCTGCGTCGGTATTCCGTGGCGAGTAGCAGAGCCGTCTCCACCGCTTCGGTTCCGGAACAGGTGAAGAACACCACGGGGTCCGCGATCCCGGATACCCTCGCAACGCGTTCGGCCAATTCCACCTGGGACCGGATGAGATAGAACGTTGACGTATGGACGATTCCGGTACGCAGCTGACGCTCCACCGCCGCGCGTACCTCGGGAACGTCGTAACCGAGGATGTTGGCGGCTATCCCCGAGTAGAAATCGAGGTAGCTACGGTCGTGACCGTCACGCACCCAGCACCCCTGCCCGGAAGCGATCTCCAGGGGGTCGTCCCTGTGGTAAAGCGGTGACCAGGGTGGCATCACGTCCCTGTGCCGGGTGGCCAAGTCGGGCTGGGAAGCAGGACGCACATGTATCACCTCGGCCGTCGATCACCCCGTGGGGCGTCTTCGCAGGTGGGACACGTCTGTCACTCCGTGACCAATGATTACTTTCATTAAATACCTGGATCTGTCCAGTGTCAACGGCCTGTTCGTCTTGGCTTCGCAGCGAGTCCGGTTCTGTCTGATGCCGGTGTTTACGGAGTGTTCGTGATTGAAACGATGAGCTACGAGTGGTGCCAATGGGCTGGTGGCACGGTGTTTTCGGGATGGCCGGACCCACGCCGCGGGGGAGTGAGGTCACTCCGGTCCGGTGAACGCTTGTGGGATTGGGTCTGGTGTTGCCGACGCCACGGCCTCAGTCGCCGGAACTGCCCGAAGGGACGGCTGACGCGGGTGGTGCTGTCTCCCTGGTGGCGCCGCGCCACAGCGGTACCGCGAGCATCACGGTCCACAGCCACGTCAGGGCGGTGAACGGCACGATCACGGCGAAGTTCACCAGCAGCGCCCCGACCAGCCAGCCGGTCCCGGCCACGGCACCGCACCATCCGACCCAGCCGGGCACGAGGTGGGAACGGGAGAACACCGCCCCGGAGAGCGCCACGGAGGCGCCGAGCATCGCCTGGGCGGTGAACGCGGTACTCCCCAGGGCGGTCAGTACCGCCTCCGTCTGCTGCAGCACGGCGGCGGGATCCGCACCCTGGGCGGTGTACCGGTCGGCGAGAGTGCTGAGTCCGAACGCGTGCAGGCTGAAGTAGACCGCGAACACCGCGGCCGAGGCCGTGAACAGTACACGGAGCCACGACCCCAGGGTCCGGGATGCGGGTGCGGCGACCGGCGCCAGGGCTGTGAACGCGCCGGCCCACAGCAGGACCGCGAGGATGTTGGCCATGTGGACGAGGCGCCACGACGGGCGTTGGCGTACGTACTCCAGAGTGTCCTGGGCCGAGTCGACCGGCGGGTTTCCGTGAACCGCGCTCGGTATGACGTAGAGCGCCGTTCCCGCGAGCAGGAGAACGATACTCGCCCGCACCGGGGGGTGCCGTCGCTGCGGAGTGTTCGGTGTGGCCATGTCCGGCTCCTCTCAACCAGTACCTATAGTCATAATATGACTAGTTGTACTGTGAGCGCATGCCCGAGAATGCCGGAGAGGGGACGCGGTCCCCGCTGAACCTCGTCGTGCTCGCGCTGCTGTACGAGGCCCCGATGCACCCGTACCGGATGCACACGCTCATCCGGGAGCGCGGCAAGGACAGGGTCGTCAACGTCCGCAGCCGCAACAGCGTCCAGCAGACGGTGGGCAGGCTCGAACGGGAGGGGCTGATCGCGGCCAGCGGTACCGAACAGGCGGGCAGGTACCCGCAGCGGACGGTCTACGAGATCACGGCGCGGGGGTGCAGCGAACTGCTCGGTTCGCTGCACCGCCTGCTTTCCACGCCGGCCCGCGAGTTCCCGCTGTTCCCGGCCGCCCTCTCCTACATGGCCATCGTCACCACTAGCACCGCAGCCGAGCTGCTGCGGCAGCGCCGTGCCGAACTCGCCGAGACGGTCGCGCGGACGGCGGAGACGACGCGGCGCGCCGCGGAGGCCCTGCCACGGATCCACCTCATCGAGGACGAGTACGCCGTCGCCATGGGAGAGGCCGAGATCGCCTGGATCGACCGGACACTCGGGGAGATCGCCAGCGGGGAGCTCGACTGGGACCCCGAACGCCTCATCGAGCGGGCGCGTCGGGACGAGCACTAGGACACCGCTCCGCCCCTGCCGAGCCGCGCGTTCCGTCGCCCCGGACGGGGCGGGGTTCGCCGGTCGGCCGAGGGGCGGGTGGGCGCGCTTTTCCCGTTCATCCCAGCGGTGGGAACGCTGGGGAGGTGTGGAGCCGGGGCCGCCCTCTGGCCGGTGCGCGGAGAGGGCGGCCGTAGTCGCTCGTAGGTCCTGTTTTTCGGACGCTTGTCCTGCTGCGCGCCGCCCCAGGGCACCGCCCGGCGGCGTTCTCGTCGGTCGGCGGAGGGTCCGCTCCGCCTCCCTGACCGGCCTTGCCGGGCGGCACCGGAGACGCCGCTCGTGACGAACAGCGTCCAAAAAACAGGACCTAGCGGGTGCCGCCCTTCAGCATCTGGCGGGCCATCACCAGGCGCTGGATCTGGTTGGTGCCCTCGTAGATCTGGGTGATCTTGGCGTCGCGCATCATGCGCTCCACCGGGAAGTCGGAGACGTAGCCGGAGCCGCCCAGCAGCTGGACGGCGTCGGTGGTGATCTCCATCGCGGCGTCGGAGGCGTAGCACTTGGCGGCGGCGCCGAAGAAGGACAGGTCGGAGTCCTCCCGCTCGGACTTGGCCGCGGCGGCGTACACCATCTGGCGGGCGGTCTCCAGCTTCATCCCCATGTCGGCGAGCATGAACTGCACCCCCTGGAACTCGGAGATGGCGGTGCCGAACTGCTGGCGCTCCTTGGTGTATGCCAGGGCGTGGTCCAGGGCCCCCTGGGCGATGCCGATCGCCTGGGCGCCGATGGTGATCCGGGTGTGGTCCAGGGTGCGCAGCGCGATCTTCAGTCCCTCGCCGACCGAGCCCACCAGGCGGTCACCGGGGATGCGGACGTCGTCGAAGAACAGCTCCCGCGTGGGCGAACCCTTGATGCCGAGCTTCTTCTCCGGCTCACCCAGGGTGAAACCGGGGTCGTCGGCGTGCACCACGAAGGCGCTGATGTTGCCGCCGCGTTTGCCCTCCGGGTCGGTGACGGCCATGACGGTGTAGTAGTCGCTGACGCCGGCGTTGGTGATCCAGGACTTCTGCCCGTTGAGGACCCAGTCGTCGCCGTCGGCGTCGGCGCGGGTGCGCATGTTGGCGGTGTCCGAGCCGGCCTCCCGCTCGGAGAGGCCGTAGGAGAACATCGTCTCGCCGCGCGTCGTCTGGGGCAGGTAGCGCTGCTTCACGTCCTCGGAGGCTCCCAGGAGGAGCGGCATGGTTCCGAGCTTGTTGACGGCCGGGATCAGGGAGGAGGAGGCGCAGGCGCGGGCCACCTCCTCGATGATGATGCAGGTGGCCAGGGCGTCGGCGCCGACCCCGCCGTACTCCTCGGGGATGTGGGCGGCGTGGAAGTCGGTGGCGCGCAGGGCGTCGTAGGCCTGTTGCGGGAACGCGCTCGCGGCGTCCACGGCGGCGGCGTTCGGTTCGATCTTGTCGTCGGCGACGGCGCGTACGGCGGAGCGCAGCTCCTCGTGCTCCTCCGTGGTGGTGTACAGCTCGGTCATGGGTCCCCTTCCGCTCGCCAGGCATGGCACTGGGTGCCTAGTTATGGCATTAAGTGCCACGATAGTTGTTGTCCGGGAGTGTGTCAGGCTCGGGGCGGGTGGTTACTGAGCTGCCCCGAAAGAGCGGAGACCTAACGAGGGGAGATGCCGTGGGGGAGGTCAGCGGCAGCGGGCGGGAACGCGGTGGGCCCTCCCGGCACCACGAGGTGGTCGCCGCCGCCGTGCGGCTGTTCGAGCGGGAGGGCTACGACGCGACGACGATGGACGCCGTCGCCGCCGAGTCCGGAGTGAGCAGGCGCAGCCTGTTCCGCCGCTTCGGTTCCAAGGAGGACATCCTCTTCGCCGAGCACGACGAGCTGTTCGGCACGGTGGAGAGCTACCTGGAGGCGTCCCCGGCCGGTGATCCCGCCGCCACCGTGTGCGCCGCGGCCCGGATGGTCTTCCGGGCCTACGTGGACGTTCCCGAGATCACGATCCCCCGGTTCCGGCTGGTACGGGCGCAGTCACGGCTGCGGGACCGCGAGATCGCCATGACGGCGCGGTACCAGACCGCGTTCAGCCGCTACCTGGCGCGCGGCGAGACGGAGGGCCAGCGTGTGCTGGCGGGGGAGGCGCTGGCGGCGTCGGTCATCGCCGCGCACAACCACGTGTTGCGCTCCTGGCTGCACGACCCGCAACAGCCCGTGCCCTGGCAGCGGTTCGACCGGGCGATGGAGTTCGTCACCCGTTCGCTCGGGGCGGTCCTCCGCGACGATCAGTCCCCGGCCGCCGGGACACCGCACGGGGAGGCCGACGAGGATGTGCTGGTGGCCGTCTATCCGGCCTCAGCGGGAAAGCACGAGGTGCTCCGCCGCGTCCGGGCGGCCCTCGACGATCCGGAGGGCTGAGACAGCACCCCGGCTCCCGGCCCGCGTCAGCGGGTCCGGGGCGCCCGGGCGCTTTCCGGTGGCGGCGGCGTTCAGCCGGTGCTGACGCCGCCGGACGGAACCGAGATCTGCTCGGTCAGCCAGGTCCACCGGCCGTCGTTCTCGGTGAAACGGCGCTGTACCCGCTGCACCTGGTCGAGCGGGAGGTCCAGCTCGGACTTCCACAGTCCGGCCGACCGGCTCTCCAGGTAGAGGGTCTGGGTATCGGCGCGGGCGCGCAGCGCTTGGACGGTGTGCACATCTCCGCTGTGTGTTTGGACACGGTACGTCGGCATGGATCCCTCGTGGTGTCGCGTTCGAGATGCGATGGAGGCGCCGACACGGGCGACCGCGGTCGGACCGGGTCGGGCGCTGCGGAACGGGCGCTCGTAGGAGTGCGGAAGCGCCCGGGGAGAACTCTATCCTCACGTGAGGGTAGGGGTGGGGTGAACGGAGTGTGGGATCGGACATTCCCGCGTAGGCTTGGGGGCGGGTAGGAGTGCCCCGCACCGGCAGCGCAGGAGGGAAGCGGGAGGCGCCGCCCGGGAGCGTGGTGACCGGCCCCGTGAGCGCGGCCAGCCACGCTTCTCTCACGTTAGGGTAGAGTCTGAGGGGAGTACTGATGTCGCAACCGGCCGCCCGCAGGCGGATCGGTGAGGTGGCCGAGCGCACGGGCCTTTCCCTACGAACCATCCGGTACTACGGCGAAATGGGGCTGGTCGAGCCCTCGGCGCGGTCCCGCGGCGGGTTCCGGCTCTACACCGAATCCGACATCGAGCGGCTGCTCCTGGTCAAACGGATGAAGCCGCTCGACTTCAGCGTTGAGGACATGCGGGAGCTGCTGACCCTGCTGGACAGGCTCGCGGGTGCCACAAGCACCGCGGGCGAGCGCGCCGCCCTCCTCGACAGTCTGGCCGGGTTCGAGGAAGCCGTGGCGAACCGGTGCGCTCAGCTGCGGGAGCAGCTCGCGATCGCCGAGGAGTTCGGGGATCTACTGCGCGCGCGGCGCGGAGAGCACGAAGGCGCACAGCACAGCAGGGAGAAGGAACGTCGGTGAGTGCCACAGCGGAGGCCAGGAACGAGACGCACCACGATCCGGACGTCGCGGCGGAGGCCGGGCGGCGGCGCACGTTCGCGGTGATCTCCCACCCGGACGCCGGAAAGTCGACCCTCACGGAGGCGCTGGCACTGCACGCCTCCGCCATCTCCTCCGCGGGGGCGGTACACGGCAAGGGCGGCCGCAGCGGGGTCACGTCGGACTGGATGGACATGGAGCGTTCCCGCGGGATATCCATCACCTCGGCGGCGCTGCGGGTCGACTACGACGGCTGCGTGCTGAACCTCCTGGACACCCCCGGCCACGCCGACTTCTCCGAGGACACCTACCGGGTGCTGTCCGCCGTGGACTGCGCCATCATGCTGCTGGACTCGGCCAAGGGCCTGGAGTCCCAGACCCTGAAGCTGTTCGACGTGTGCCGCAGCCGCGGCGTGCCGGTGATCACCTTCGTGAACAAGTGGGACCGGCCGGGCCGCGAGCCCCTGGAGCTGATGGACGAGATCGAACAGCGCCTCGGGCTGCACCCCACCCCCATGAACTGGCCCGTGGGTATCGCCGGCGACTTCCGCGGCCTCCTCAACCGGGAGAGCGGCAACTACACCAGGATGCAGCGCTCCTCCGGCGGCGCCGAGCGCGCCGTCGAGGAGACCATGGACGCCCAGCGGGCGGCCGAGCTGGAGCAGGAGGCCTGGACCCAGGCCCAGGAGGAGATGGAGCTCCTGTCCGGGCTCGACGCCGACTTCGACGAGGAGTCCTTCCTGGCCGGGGTGTCCTCCCCGGTGCTGTTCGGCGCCGCCCTGCCGAACTTCGGCATCTCCCAGTTGCTGGACGTCCTGGTGCGGCTGGCGCCCGCTCCGCGCGGACACCGGGACACCACCGGGACCGAACGGCCCGTCTCCGCCCCGTTCTCCGGCCAGGTGTTCAAGATGCAGGCGAACATGGACCGGGCGCACCGCGACCGCACGGCCTTCCTGCGGATCAGCTCGGGGCGGTTCGAACGAGGCATGGTGCTCACCCACGCCACCACCGGCCGGCCGTTCGCCACCAAGTACACCCAGGCCGTGTTCGGCAACGAGCGAAACACCATCGAGACCGCCTACCCGGGTGACGTGATCACCCTGGTCAACGCCCAGGCGCTGAGTGTGGGCGACACCCTCTACGAGGGTCCCAAGGTCGAGTTCCCGCCGATCCCGAGCTTCGCCCCGGAGCACTTCGCCGTGGTGCGGGCGGTGGACTCCAGCCGCTACAAGCAGTTCCAGCGCGGCATCGCCCAGCTGGACAGCGAGGGCGTGGTGCAGGTCCTCACCTCCGACGTGCGCGGGAGCCAGGCGCCGGTACTGGCCGCGGTCGGACCGCTCCAGTTCGACGTGGTCAAACACCGCATGGAGAACGAGTTCCGCGCCACGGTCGAACTGTCCCACCTGGACTACACGCTCGCCCGCCGCACCGACGAGACGTGGGCTCCCACGCTGCACGCGCTGTCCGGAGCCGAGGTCATGCAGCGCCGCTCCGACTCGGAGCTGCTGATGCTGGTGCACAACAAGTGGCGGCTGCGCGTCATCGAGCGCGAGTACCCCGACGCCGTGCTGGAGCCCCTGCTGGCCGGCGGTGCCGACGCCTCGGAAGGCTGACGCCGACCGGCCCCGGGCCGGCACGGGCAGCCACCCGTGTCGCCGCCCGCCCCCGAGACATCCGATCACCCACTGTCTGAGGAGCCGTCCTGTCCCCGGCCGCGTCCGACAACACCGCACCTGAGGACACCACTCCCGCCCCGGCCCCGTCCCGGGCGCCGACGACGGCGGCGCTGGTCACCATGACCGGTGCGGTCATGGCACTGAGCGGGCCCGGCCAGACCGCCGGGATGTCCGTCTTCGTCGACCACATCATCACCGACCTGGACGTCAGCCGGTCGGCCGTGTCCACCGCCTACATGATCGGCACGCTGGCCGGCGCGCTGGCACTGCCGTGGATCGGGCGGGCGGTGGACCGCTTCGGCGTGCGGCGCGTCCTCGCCACGGTGGCGCTCGCGTTCGGCGCGTTCCTGCTCCTGCTGTCCAGCGTGCGGGAGCTGGTCGGGTTGACCGCCGGTTTCGTCGGTGCGCGCGCCCTGGGCCAGGGCGGGATGACGATGATCTCCACGACCGCCGTCGGCATAGCGGTGACCCGCAAACGCGGAACCGCGCTGGGGATCACCGCGGCCGCCGGCAACGCGGGTATCTCGTTCTTCCCTCTGCTGGCCGAGCGCGTCATCGTCGAACTCGGCTGGCGCTGGACGTTCGTCGCCGAGGCGGGCCTGGTGTGGGCCGTGGTGCTGCCCATCGCGTGGTGGGGGCTGCGCGGGGTGCGCCGCGCGCCCGAGGAAGGGGAGAGCTCCGACGGGACCGACGGTGGGGACGGATCCCCGGCGTGGCCGCTGCGGGCGATCGTGCGCACCTCGATGTTCTGGGCCATCACCAGCGCCGTGGCGTGCAGCGGCCTGCTCACCACGGCGGTGTTCTTCCACCAGGTGTCGGTGCTGGGGGAACAGGGACTCACCCCCACCCAGGCCGCGGCGAACTTCCTCCCCCAGACCCTGGCCGGGCTGGCGGCGTCCATGGCGGTCAGCTCCGCCACCGACCGGATCTCGCCGAAACTGCTCGTCAGCGCGGCGATGGCGGTACACGCCGTCACCCTGGCGATGCTCCCGCTGGTCTCGCCCGGCGTCACGGCGCTCGCCTACGGGGCCTCCCTCGGGGCGGCCGCCTCGGCCGCCCGCGCTGTCGAGGCGGCGGCGTTCCCGTACTACTACGGCACCAACAGCCTCGGCACGCTGCGCGGGCTCACCCAGTCGGTCGCGGTCGGTTCCACCGCCGTGGGGCCGCTGCTGCTGTCGGCCGGTTACGACCTCGCCGGCTCGTACGTCCCGGTGGTGCTGGTGATGGCCGTGCCCGCCGCCCTCATCGCCGTGCTGGCGCTGTTCGCCCGCACACCCCGCCGCCCTGGCACGCCCGCGCCCGCCCCCTGAGACGCCGCGCCGACGAGGGCCGGGGCCATGCGGCGCCGACGGACGGTGCCTCCCGTTCAGAGGCGCCGGCCTGAGCGGGAGGCCCCGGACCAACGTGCTAATCGCAGCCGGGAATGCCTTCTAGGACTATCCGGCACATCGTCTCCCGGGGAAGCTCGATCACCGGCGGAGGATCCTCCTGGGACGGCTGGGGCTGCGGGGAGGCCTGGGCGGTGCCGGCCGCGAAGGGGCCGAGGGCCATGGCGGCGCCAACGGCCAAGGCGATCATGGGACGACGCACTCGACGACTCCTTTCACGCAGAGCTCCGGATGAACACGTTTCGTTTCGGGAGTGTGACATAGGAGGCCGTGTCCTGCACGGAAGGCGCTGGCGGGTGAGTGCCTCGGGCCCGTTCCGGCGCGCCACGGCGCCGCCGGTCGGCCCGCTGGCGCGGGGACGCAGGGGAGCGCGGCGAGCGCGGGCAAAAACCTGTTGGTGAATTCTTTCCCCGCTGTTGATGATCGCGGCGGGTGTGTCCGGGCAGAGCCCCAGTGGGACCATCGCATGCATGAGCGGGGGAGAGCATGCTCGACTACCTGGCGCGGCACTGGTGGATATTCGTCGTCCGCGGCGCGTTGGCTGTCCTGTTCGGAATCGTCGCCATCGTCTGGCCGGGTATCACCCTGTTCGCGTTGGCTGTCCTGTTCGGGGTGTACGCGATCGTCGAGGGGGGAGCGGCGGCCGTCTCCGCGTACCACACCGAGGGCAACAACCGGATCCCGCTGGCGCTGGAGGCCGCGGTCGGCATCGTCCTCGGGCTGCTGGTCCTGCTGCTGCCGGGAGCCGGGGTCGTGGCGCTGGCGATCCTCATCGGAACATGGGCGGTCATCACCGGCGTGCTCGAGGTGCTGACCGCGGTGAAACTGCGCGAGGAGATCGAGGGGGAGTGGCGCTACATCCTGGGAGGCGCGCTCTCCGTGTTCTTCGGTCTGCTGGTGTGGTTCTGGCCCACGGCCGGAGCCGTGGTGATCGCCTTCATCATCGGGATCTACGCGATCGTGTTCGGCGTGGTGCTGATCGCGTTGGGCCTGCGGGTGCGCCGGGCCGGACCGGATGGTGGCGCCCCCGCCTGAGACGGGCGCGAGGGCACCACTCCCCTCGTCACCCCTGGACCGGCCGGCGCGCCTTGCGCCACTCGTAGAGGCGTTCGTGGCTGCGCACCAGCCGCAGGAACGTCGTCAGGCCGAGCCCTCCGAGCATGTTGCCCACCACGGTCCAGCCGAAGAACGACAGCCACTGCGCGTAGCCGTAGGAGGCGTCGGCGTGGATACCGCCGAACAGGAACAGCGTGTCCAGGATCGAGTGGAACAGGCCGAGCCCCGCGACGAGGAACGCGACGACGAACGAGGCGACGATCCGCGCGACGTCGTTCTCGGTGCCGATCCGCATGCGGGTCAGCAGCGTCATCACGCTTCCCGCGAGCACGGACAGCAGGAACCCGCCCAGGTCGAGCGGCGCCTCGGCGAACGTCTTCCCCGTTTTCACCGCCGTGTCCGTCAGGTCGGGGAACGCGGTGATCACCATCCACATGGTGATCCAACCGCCCAGGAGGTTCCCCACCAGGGTGATCAGCCAGAAGCGCAGCAGCCGCCACACGCTGGCTTCCTTGGCCGCGACCACGGCCACCGGCACCAGGAACCCCTCGGTGAACAGTTCGCTGTTGCCCAGCAGCAGCACGACGAACCCCACACCGAACGCGATCCCCGCCAGCAGTTTGCTCCCGGTGGCCTGCTCGACCGCGAGGAACGCCACCACACCGAGCGAGATCTCGACGCCCGCGATGGTGCCGCTAGCCAACAGTTCCGGGAACGTCCGGTACAACCGCGGTCGTCCTCCCGCGACCATGGTGTCGAGGGCGCTCTCCACCTGGTCCTCACGGATCCCGGGGTGGCGGCCCTTCGAGTCCGTCCCGTCGGCCCTCTGGCCGGAGTCGTCAGTGCCCATCGAGTGGTCGACCCCCCTCTCCACGGAGTGCCCGGGCAACAGGCGCGGTGCGTCGGCGCCTCTCGCGGTAGCGAAACGTTCCCCGGCAGGAACACATCGTAACCACGGGTGCGGTGTGACGGACGTAGCCGGGGCCGGGACCAGCGGAATCGTGCCACCCGGGCGGTAGGGACCACGTTCGGCGGTCGCCCGTCCCCTACTTTCGGCGGGGATCGGGGGGCACGACTCCATCCGGGGATGCAGACCGGGTGTCCACCGCGGTGGGACGACCACGGCCCCGTCTCCTCCCCACCCTGACGGTAGCCAGGACAACCGGGAGAGAGGCGGAAGCGATGACGGTACTCAGGACGCTCGGCGTGGCCGTGCTCGGGATGCTCGGCGGGTTCCTGCTGGGGCTCCTCGTGTCGGAGGCGATCGGCATCGTCGGGATGGTGGCCACCGGCGAACCGCCGACGTGGTTGCGGGCGATGAGGCTCGCACCGTCGGTCCTCGCGCTCGCGGGCGGCCTCGCGGCTCCGGCCGTGTTCCTGTGGCGCAGGGAAACCTGATCGTGCCGGACAGGACACCCTCGGAAGGAACGCCGGCGGGAAACCCGCTCTCCCGCCTGCCGGCCGCGGCTGTTGACGGGATGCTGGCGGTGGCGGTGGGTGCCGTCACCACCGGAACGGAACTCCTCGTCGCGGAGAGCTCCGGTGTCCAGCCGCGTCTGGCGGGCTTCGCCGCGCTGCTGTGCGCCGCCGCCTCCCTCGCGGCGGCGGGCCGCTTCCCCGCGGTGACCGCCCTCACCGTGGGCGCGGCGACACCGCTGTACTACGTGCTGGGCCCGGTCGACAACGGGACGGCCTGGCTGGCGTTCGTCGCCGGAAGCCTGCGGCTGGCCGCCGACGGCCACCGGCGGTGGGCCTACACCGGTGTGGGCCTCGCCCTGGGCGCGTTCGCGTCGGCGGAACTCGTCGACGCCGAGTTGGGCAGGTCGCTGGCCGTGCTCGGGTGGGTGCTCGCGGTCGTCGCCGCCTGCGAGATCGTCCTCGGCCGGCGTGACTACCTGCGCGAGGCGCAGCACCGTGCGGCCGAGGCCGAACGCGGCCGGGACGAGGAGGTGCGCAGGCGCGCCACCGAGGAGCGGATGCGGGTGGCGCGGGAGCTGCACGACGTCGTCGCGCACAACATCTCGCTGGTGAACGTGCAGGCCAACGCGGCCACGCACCAGTGCGACCCGCAACGGACCCGGGCCGCGCTGGAGACCATCCGCACGGCCAGCACGGAGACCCTGCGGGAGGTGCGCCGCACGATGGGCGTGCTGAACCGGGCGGGTGAGGAGACCATGCCCCGTACCGCGGCACCGTCCCTGGACCAGCTCACCGACCTCGCGGACCGGTTCACCGCTGAGGGGCTTCCGGTGGCGGTGGAAACCGCGGGGCGGGAGGTGGAGCTTCCCGCCTCCGTGGGACTCGTCGCCTACCGCGTGGTCCAGGAGGCGCTGACCAACGCGCTGCGGCACGCGCGGGCCCGGTCGGTGCGCGTGTCGGTGCGTTACGGCCCCGCCCGGCTGCGGGTCAGTGTCGACGACGACGGCTGCGGTCCCGAACCCGGCGCCGTGGAGGGCGCGGGGATACGGGGGATGCGCGAGCGTGTCACCGCCCTCGGCGGCAGCTTTTCCGCGGCGCCGCGGCCCGCGGGCGGGTTCCGGGTGGTGGCGCTGCTGCCGTCGTGCGGTGGCGCCCAGGGCCTGTGTGACGGACGCGGCCCCTCGCGGGCGGTGCGGCCGGTGCCGCGTCGGCATGGCCGAGGGGGATGAGGAGTGGGTACCCCGTCGAGTGACAGGGACGCCGCCCCAGCGGTGCTGGGGCGGCGCGCGGCGGGACGGGTGTCCGTAGTGCGAACCCCACCGGTGGGAGTGGTGGTACCTGGCGTCCTCGCGCCGCACCTCCCCGAACCCGGGAACGAGGGGCGGTCCTGTTGGTAGGAAGGAGTGTGATCCCGGTTCCGGGGGTGGCAGAGAGAGGGGGGTCCGGTGTGGAGCGGGACGGTGTCGTCCGAGTCGTCCTGGCCGACGACCAGCAACTGGTGCGGGCCGGGTTCCGTTCGATGCTCGACGGGGAGGACGACATATCGGTGGTCGCCGAGGCGGGTGACGGCACCGAAGCGCTCCGGGCCGCCCGGGAGCACCGCCCCGACGTGGTGCTGATGGACGTCCGGATGCCCCGCGTCGACGGGGTGGCCGCCACCCGCGCGATCGTCGCCGAACCGCAGCTGCGCGATGTCCGGGTGGTCATCCTGACCATGTTCGACCTGGACGAGTACGTGTACAGCGGGTTGAAGGCCGGAGCCAGCGGTTTCCTGGTGAAGGACACCGAACCGGCGGAGCTCATCCACGGGGTCCGGGTCGTGGCGCGGGGTGAGGCGCTGCTTGCGCCCTCGGTCACCCGGCGGCTCATCGGGGAGTTCGCCGGCCGGATCAAGGACCCGCCCCCGACACCGGAACTGAACGGCCTCACCGAACGGGAGCGGGAGGTCCTCACGGCGGTCGCCAACGGCCTGTCGAACGAGGAGCTCGCCCAGCGCCTGGTCGTCAGCCCCGCTACCGCGAAAACCCACGTCAGTCGGGTCATGACCAAACTGGGGGCGCGGGACCGGGCGCAGTTGGTCGTGTTCGCCTACGAGGCGGGAGTGGTCCGACCCGGCTGGTTGAGCTGACCGGCCCCGCCGGCCGGATCGGCTGGACACGGTCGAATTGGACGCATCCTCTTGTGTGCCGGCCGTGTGGCGACGACACTCCCTGAGAGGGCCTGATGCACGATCCGTGTTCTCCGGCGGCGCGTGGCCGGCGGGCACGGTCGACCGGTTCCGGTGGGCGCCACGGCCGGGCCGCCGCGTTGCCGGGACGTCCGCCGGGAGCGGGGTGAGCGGAGAGAGGAGGGGCGCCGACGCCGTGCGCGTACGGGTCGACAGCGGAGCGGCGGTGGCCGCTGGCGCGGGTGCGGCGGCGCGGGACACAGCGACATGAACCAGTGCACCGACCCCCACTGCACCGGCGAGATCGACGACGGTTTCTGCGACGTGTGCGGCATGGAGCCCCTACTCTCCCGGCCCGTCGCGGCGCCGGGCGGCGCCGCTGTTCCGGGGGGAGGCCAGGACTCCGCTCCCGACCTCGCCGAAACCGAGTGGCCCGCCACCGGGCGGGAGTCACTGGAATGGGCCAGCCCCTGGGCCGAACCGGCCACGCGCGGCACCCTCGGGCTGGGGATGGTGGACGTTCCGCCGGTTCCCTACCGGGACCCGCAGGACGCGGTCATGACGAACCCGGTCGTCGCCGAACGCAAGCGGTTCTGCGGCAACTGCAGCGCGGCGGTGGGACGGTCGCACGACGGGGTTCCGGGCCGGACGGAGGGGTTCTGCTGGTCGTGCGGCGTGGAGTTCTCGTTCGCACCCAAGATCTCACCCGGGGAGTGGGTGGCCGGCCAGTACGAGGTGCTGGGGTGTCTGGCCCACGGCGGACTCGGCTGGACCTACCTGGCACGGGACCACAACGTGGACGGCAGGTGGGTCGTCCTCAAGGGCCTGCTCAACAGCGGCGACGCCGAGGCCCACAAGACCGCGGCGGTGGAGCGCTCCATGCTGGCCGAGGTCGAGCACCCCAGCATCGTGAAGATCCACAACTTCGTGCGGCACCCCGACCCGCGCACCGGCGAGGCGGTCGGCCACATCGTCATGGAGTACATCGGCGGGAAGTCGCTGGGGGAACTGAACCAGGAGCGGCGCGCACGCAGCGGCGGGGAGGACGGCCTGCCCGTCGAGCACGTCATCGCCTACGGGTTGGAGGCGGTGCGCGCCTTGGGCTACCTGCACAGCGCCGGCCTGTTGTACTGCGACTTCAAACCGGAGAACGTCATCCAGAGCGAGGAGCAGATCAAACTCATCGACCTGGGCGGGATGCGCAGGATGGAGGACACGGTGAGCCCGGTGTACGCCACGGCCGGCTACCGGGTTCCCGAGAGCGAACTCTGCGGGATCGGGCCCACGGTCAGTTCCGACCTGTACGCCGTCGGCCGGGCCCTCGCCGTGCTCAGTTTCCGGTTCGACTACGTCCGCCAGTATCCGCACAGCCTGCCGGACCCCAGCGAGGAGCCCCTGCTCGCCCGCTACCCCTCCTACGACCGGTTCCTGCGCCGCGCCACGAACCCCGAACCCGCACTGCGGTTCCAGGACGCGGCGACGATGGCGGAACAACTCACCGGGGTGCTGCGGGAGGTGCTCTCGCACGAACGGGGGCGCCCGTACCCGGCGCGTTCCACCCTGTTCAGCCCGGAACACTTCGCGTCCAACGCCGGCAGCGCCGCCACGATCGACGAGGTCGACCAGATGCTGCGGACGCCCGACCCGTCCGCTGCCGCCGTGGACCTGCCCACACCGCTGGTCGACCCCGACGACCCCGCGGCCGGTTTCCTCGCCGGCCTGTCCGGTGTCCCCACCGAACAGCTCGCGGCGACCCTGGAGGAGGTCGACGACCCGACCCCGGAGATCCGGTTGATGCTGGCCCGCGCCCACATCAACCTGCGGCGGCCCGAGGACGCCCACGTCCCGCTGCGGATGTTCACGTCCCAGGACTGGCGGGCGTTCTGGTACCTGGCCGCGCTGGCGTTGAGCTCCGGCGACACCGCTGGCGCCCGGGAGCAGTTCGAGGAGATCCGGGACCGCCTTCCCGGGGAGGCCGCGCCCAAGCTCGCCCTGGGGATGGCCTGCGAGTGCGACGGCGCACCCGAGACCGCCGCGCGGTACTACGCGCTGTTGTGGAACACCGACCACGCCTACGTCAGCGCCGCCTTCGGCCTCGCGCGGCTGTACCTGGCCGGCGGGGAGCGGGCGGAGGCCGTGCGCACCCTGGACACGGTTCCGGAGCTGTCCAACCTGCGCGCGCACGCGCGGATAGCGGCTGTCGAGGCGCTGATCACCAGCGCCGGCTCCCAGCCGCCCGGCGACCACGACCTGCGCGAGGCCGGAGACCGGTTGGAGGGGCTGAAACTGCCGGACGAGTCCCACCAGCGCCTCGCGATCCGGCTGCTCGAGGCGGCGCTGCGGCTGGCGCGTCCCGCCGCGGCGAACCCGCACCCCCCGACGCTGCTGGGCAACCCCATGCACGAGGAGGGGCTGCGCCGCAACCTGGAGCACACCTACCGGATGCTGGCCCGTACCGCCGGGGACGCCGACCGCTACGCTCTCATCGACCGCGCCAACAGGATCCGGCCCTGGACGTGGGTGTAGGGATGCCGGACGCTCCGGAGCAGCCCGGTTTCACCGTGCGCGTCGCGCAGAACCAGTACCTTCCCCCCGGTGGCACCGAGGTGCACGCCGTCGTGACCGTCGCCTCCGACGGCGGTGGTGCCCCCGGCGCGCAGGAACCCCCGGCGGAGGTCATCATCCTGGACACCTCGGGGTCGATGTACGGTGACCGGCTCGCCCACGCCCGGCGGGCCGCCCGCGCCGCCGTGGACACGCTGCGCGAGGGGGCGCGGTTCGCGCTGGTGGCGGGCGACCACACCGCCACCATGGTCTACCCGACGCGGCGGGAGCTGGCCACGGCGGACCCGCGGAGCCGCGCCGCCGCCAAGGAGGCGCTGCGGGGCCTGACGGCTGGCGGCGGCACCCGGATGGGCAGGTGGGTGGAACAGGCGGCGGAGCTGTTCTCCCGCACCGAGGCGGAGCTCAAGCACGCCATCCTGCTGACCGACGGGAAGAACAACGACCCCTCCCCGGAGTTCGGCCGCGTCCTCGCCGCCCACGAGGGGGAGTTCGTCTGCGACTGCCGCGGTGTCGGCACCGACTGGAACGTGGACGAACTCCGGGAGGTGGCCTCGGTGCTGCTCGGAAGCGTCGGTATGGTCACCGACCCCGCGGAGCTGGCGGAGGACTTCCGCGCCATGACCCGGTCGGCGATGGCCAAGACCGTCCCCGACGTCGAGCTGCGGCTGTGGACGCCGCGCGGGGCGGACGTCGTGTCCGTCCGGCAGGTGTCCCCCACGGTCGAGGACGTCACCGCCCGCCGCAGGGACAGCGGCCCGCAGAACGGCGACTACCCCACCGGTTCGTGGGGGGTGGAAACCCGGGAGTACCACGTCCGCGTGTCCGTGCCGCCCGCGGACACCGGGCGCCGCATGCGCGCGGGGCGGGTCAGTGTCCGCACGCCGCGCGGGGACCGGACGCTGGCCCACGGCGACATCCTCGCCGAGTGGACCGAGAACGAGACGAGAACCGCCACCATCGAACCGCGGGTGGCGCACTACACCGGTCAGGTGGAGCTGGCGGCGGCTGTCCAGGAGGGGCTGCGCGCGCGGGAGCGCGGGGACACCGGCACGGCCACCTCCCGGCTGGGGCGGGCGGTGGCGCTCGCCCACGAGTCCGGCAACGAGACCACCGCGGCCCTGCTGGCCCGGGTCGTGGACGTCGTCGACCCCGTGAGCGGGACGGTGCGGCTGCGCCCGGAGGTGGCGGCCACGGACGCCATGGCGCTGGACACGTGCTCCACGCGGACCGTGCCGATCACCCCGGCCTCCGGGACGGAACCGGGGCGGCGGGGATGAGTATGCCGCACTGTCCCGCCGGGCACGGCCCCGCACCCAGTGACCGGTGCGGGGTGTGCGGGGTCGGCGCCGTCGAGCCCGCGGAGGTGGCCGCCCCCGCGGAGGAGGGGACGCCTCCCGCGCGGCCTCCCTGCCCCGAGTGCGGACTCGTGCGGTTCGGGAGGTTCTGTGAGGCGTGCGGCTACGACTTCACCACCGGCACTCCCCACCCGCGCACGCGCGGCCCCGGCGCGCGCGGCGGTGGCTGGGTCGCGGTCGTGGACACCGACCTTGACCAGTACCGGAGCATGGTGGAACGCGGCCTCCTCGACTCCGAGGCGGTCCCGTTCCCGTCCCACGCGCGCCAGCACCGGACCGTGCTGCACGGGTGGCAGGTCACCATCGGGCGCGGCGGCGTCGCACCCGGCGGCGCGCTCGGCATCGACCTCGACGCCTGCTCCGGGGACCCGGCGGTGTCGCACGCGCACGCGGCGCTGCTCGCCCGGGCGGACGGTTCCTGGGCGGTGGCGGACCTGGGCTCCACCAACGGCACGACCCTCAACGGGGACACCGTCCCCCTGGCGAGCGGAACGGAGGTGTCGTTGCGCAGCGAGGACCGACTCCGCATGGGCGCCTGGACGGTGATCACCGTGCGGCACGAGACCGGGAGGGACGGATGAAGGGTTCCACCGCGCGCCCCGACATCGCCGACCGCCACGCCGCCCGGGCGGTGCAGCGCGCACGGGCGGAGGGCCGCATGCCCGAGACCGTCGGGCCGCGGACCACACCGTCGCGGATCCGGATACTCACCCTGGCGGCGCTGGCCGCCGTGGCGGCGCTGTTCCTGGTGGTCACCGTGTCCCTCAGCCAGGCGCGGGACGGGGTGAACGCGCTCGGGGACAGCGCGGGCCCGCGGACGATCGCCGCCCACGACGTGTACTCCGCGCTCAGCGACATGGAGGCGCAGGCCACCACCGTGCTGCTGATGGGTGACGAGCACGGTCTGGGCCGCGGCCGGGCGGAGGCGCTGCGGCACTACGAACAGCGCCGCGGCGACGCGAACCACGCCCTGGCCCAGGCCGCGCAGCTCGCCTCCGAGGGGGACGCGGACGAGAACGACGTTCGCGAGCTGATGGACGGGCTGGGTTCCTACGAGCAGCTCGTCGCCCGGGCGCGGATCCACAACGACGCGGCGGGGGAGGGGGCCGGAGCCCTGTCGGGCGAGGCGCTCCGGCGCCAGCGGGAGGCGAGCACGCTCATGCAGGAGGACCTGCTTCCGCAGGCCTCCGAGCTCATGGAGGACAGCCGCTCCGCGGTGACCGAGAGGTACGAGGACAAACGGTCGGCGATCCTGTCCGGTGCGGTGTGGGTGGTCGCCGCCGGTGCCGTCGCCACCGGAATCCTGGTGTGGCTGCACCACTACCTCAGTGTCCGTTTCCGCCGCAGGATGAACGTGCCCATCGCCGGGGCGGCGCTCGCCGCGGCCGTGCTGACGCTGGGTCCCTGCGCGATCCTGGTGACCGAGGCGCAGCAGTTGCGGACCGCCAAGGAGGACGGGCTGGACCCGGTCCTGTCCCTCTCCCAGACGCGGGCGGTGAGTACCGCCATCCACGCCGACCAGAACCGCTACCTGCTCGACCCGGCGCGTGGCGACGTGTACGAGGAGGAGTACCTGGCGGGCGCGCGGAGGGTGCTCGCCGTGGACGCGGAGGGCGCAGACGGCTACGCGGACGCGGTGACCCGCGCTGTGGCGGACGGCCCCGACGGGGTGGACGCGTCCGTGGGCGGGTTCCTGGGCCGGGAGGCGCGGAACCCGTCCACGGGGTCCGCGGAGTCCGAGCTCGCCGAGGTGTTGGAGGGCTACGCCGCGTTCCAGCGGTCCGACCAGCACCTGCGCGGTCTGGTGGAGGACGGGCGGTTCCGGTCGGCGGTGGAGGCGCACCTGGACGGCAAGGACTCCGTGTCGGAGACGTTCCGCTCCTACGACGCGTCCGTGGAGTCGTTGATCGCCTCCCACCGGGAGACGTTCGGGGACGCTGTCACCGCCGGGGAGCGCGAACTCGCCGGCCGGTACTGGCAGGTCCCCGCGATGGCCGTCGCGGTCGGCGTTCTGATCGTGGCGGGTGTCTACCCCCGTCTCGCCGAGTACCGGTAGATCCCGTCCGGTCGGCTGCGCGCGGCTGTGCTTCACTTCCCGCGGGGATGGTGCAATGGGGTTCGCCAAGGGCGCGCGGCCTCGGAAGGAGTGTGTTCGTGACCATCGTGGAGTTTCTGGACGCCCGGCTGTACGAGGACGAACGCGCGGCGCACGCGGCTTCCCGGGCGACCGGGGGTCCGCAGCGGGCGCGGGCGGACGTCGCGGCGAAGCGGAGGATCCTCCAGAGCTACACCGAGACCTACCGCGCGTGTGTGGCGGCCATGGGCGACGGGAGCGGCCAGGCGGACGGGAGCGACACGTGGGCGGCGCTGCACGCGTGGCGCCAGGCGCTGGAGCACCTGGCGGCGATCTACGACACGCACCCGGACTACGACCCGTCCTGGCAGTCGTGAGGCCCGTTCCCCGGAGCGCTCGTTTCGGTGTGGCGCAGACTCTTGTGGGGTGGCTGGCACCCGTGGGAAAGTGCCCCGGAACGTTCCGTTGCGACGGCGCAGCGTGTCCGTCAGATGTGTAGTACCCCAGGTCGGGGAGTCCCCGGTCCACCACCGGCTGTGAGTACCCTCTCAGCCGGGAATACGTGACCGGTTCGCCAGCCTGTGGGTAGTGTCGGTATGTTGAGAACTTCGCGATGATGTGCGAAGTTCGCCTTCGCTTTTTCCATCCGTGACCACTGGGTCGCCGTTCTGCCCCCCAGGGGCTGTGGCGGCGTCGCCGGGGCGCGGACAACACGTGGACTCGTCAGGTCACCTTTTACCGCGGGGCTGATCCCTTTCCCGCACCCGTACGTTCAGCTCGCGCCCCGCCTGTGTCCCGGAGTCCCTTCAGCCTGACCCCAGGGTGTACGCACCGCTCCGCGGTCCCACCCGAGCTGTCCGAAAGCGAGCGGCGTCATGACCACGCAGAAGTTGACGTGGCCGCAGGCCACCCTCTCCACTCTGTCGGTGCTGCGCACCGAAGCGCTGTCCGGCCTGGTCGTGGCCCTGGCGTTGATACCGAACGCTATATCGTTCTCAATCATCGCCGGTGTCGACCCCCGCGTGGGGCTCTACGCGACATTCACCATGGCGGTCACGACCGCCTTACTGGGCGGGCGGCCCGCGATGATCTCGTCTGCGACCGCCGCCATGACGCTGATCGTCGCCCCGTTGGGGCAGGAACACGGCCTGGACTACATCCTGGCCGCCACCATCCTGGCCGGCGTGTTCCAGGCGGTGCTGGGAATGGTCGGTGTCGCCAAACTGATGCGGTTCGTGCCGCCCAGCGTCATGACCGGGTTCGTCAACGCGCTGGCCGTGCTGATCTTCACCGCCCAGGTTCCGCACTTCGCGGGCGACGGCTGGGTGGTCTACAGCCTGATCGGTGTGGGGCTGGCGGTCATCGCCGTCCTGCCGAAACTCACCAGGGCGATCCCCGCCCCGCTGGTGTCCATCGTCGTCATCACGGCGGCCGCCTGGGGCGGCGGCCTCAGCATGCCCACGGTCGGCGAGATGGGCCACCTGCCGGAGGCGTTCCCCGTGCCGATCGTGCCGGACGTCCCGCTGACGCTGGAGACACTGCAGACCATCGCGCCGGTGGCGTTCACGCTCGCCCTGGCGGGGCTGATGGAGTCCCTGATGACCGCCAAGCTGGTGGACGAGATGACCGACACCCGCTCCGACAAGGGCAAGGAGGCCCGCGGCCAGGGGATCGCCAACATCATCACCGGTTTCTTCGGCGGCATGGCGGGCTGCGCCACGGTGGGCCCGACCGTGATCAACGTCAAGTCCAAGGCGCGCACCAGGGCCTCCACGTTCCTGGCCGGTGTGTTCCTGCTGCTGCTGGTCGTGGTGCTCAGCGAGCCGGTCGCCGCGATCCCGGTGGCCGCGCTGGTGGCGGTGATGATCTACGTGTCCATCACGACGATGGACTGGCACAGCGTCCACCCGGGAACGCTGCGCCGCATGCCGTGGAGCGAGACCTTCGTGATGGTGGTGACCTTCGGGGTGGTCGTGGCCACGCACAACCTCGCCCTCGGGGTGTTCGTCGGGGTGATCACCTCGATGGTGGTCTTCGCCCGCCGCGCGGCGCACCTGACGGAGGTCACCAGCGTCCTCGACCCGGAGGGGGGAGCACGGGTGTACTTCGTGCACGGTGAGCTGTTCTTCGCGTCCAGCAACGAGATCGTGTGGCAGTTCGACTACAACGAGGAGAACATCGACCACGTCACGATCGACCTGTCCGGGGCGCACGTGTGGGACTCCTCCGCGGTGGCCGCGCTGGACCACGCGACGGAGAAGTTCAGCCGCAACGACATCGAGGTGGAGATCACCGGCCTGAACGCGTCCAGTGCCGCCCTGCACCGGGAACTCAGCGGAACACTGCCCCGCTGAGGTGGGACTCCGCGCAACGCGGCGGGTCGTCGGAGCGGATCCGGCGGCCCGCCGTTCGTGCGCGGGCGGGGCGCGAGCACCGCTTCGCCCGCGGCCGTCAGACGGAGGACGGGGACTCGTCGGGTTCCGGGGTTCGCCAGTTCTCGGAGGACCGCGTGAGCAGCGCCGCCACCGCCGGTGCGGCGGTGAGGGCGGCGGCGAACGTGGCCAGGGTGAGCGCCCCCTCCCCGGTGATGTCGACCTCGGCGTACCTCCCGCCGAGCAGGAACTGCGCTACCACCTGGAACGCCAGGTGGTAGCCGACACACGCCCACACGTTGCCGGTGATCACCCGCAGGCACCCGATGGAGACCGCCATCCCGAAGAAGATCACGGAGCGTTCCACCAGCACGTCCCACCCGGAGGAGACCACCCACAGGGTGGTGCCGAACAGGGTGAACAGCAGCGCCTGGCCGAGCACCGCCAGCCACGGCGCCACGGACGCGCTCAGGTTGCGGTGGAGGTAGCCCCGGAAGAGCAGTTCTTCCGGGAACGCCTCGAAGACCAGCACCAGCACGAGGAGCAGCGCCACCGCCCCGACGGCCTCGCCCGGGGAGGAGCGCACGTCGATACCGGACCAGCCGAGGGCGAGGCACAGCGCCGTGCCGGCCGCGGCGGGCACCAGCCAGGAGAGGGCCCCGACGGTGAACGGCCACCACGCTGCGCGCGGTCCGGTGAGCCGCAGGCCCGACCAGGGGCGCCGGTCCAGGTAGCGCCGTGCGGCGAGAACCAGGACGACGGTGAGGAGGCAGGTGACGACGGCGTTCACGGTGTGCCGGCCCAACGGGGAGAGGCCGTCGTAGAGGTGGTCGGACATCCACCCCCGCCCGAGCCAGACCAGCAGAGCCAGGGCGGTGACGGCCGAGAGGCGCCACACCAGGTGGGGGCGCCGGGATTGGACTGTTGCTACCTGACCCATGGCACGACCGTTCTCCTTGTTCGGTTTTCCGAGGGGGACGGTGGTTCATTCTCTGCGCGTGTGGCGGGCGTTACGGCCGGAATCCCACTGTTCGGCGCGATGGTAGCCGTTCCCGCGCCGCTCCGCGACGGGCGCGGGGCGCGTTCGTTCCCGCGCGGCCACCCGCTTGGCCGCCGCGCCGTGTCTCCTCGTGCTCTCGGCGCTCCCAGCGCCGATGATGGGGGAGAGTGTCCGGGGCCGCTGGGCGGCCGGCAGCCGACGCGAGGGGGAACGGTGGCCGAATCCGTGGACGTCGTGGTGCTCGGCATGGGGCCGGGCGGCGAGTTCCTCGCCAACGAGCTGGCGACCTCCGGCTTGACCGTGGTCGGGGTGGAGTCCGCGCTGCTGGGCGGGGAGTGCCCGTACTGGGGCTGCATCCCCAGCAAGATGATGGTGCGGGCCGCCGACGCGTTGGCGGAGGGGCGGCGGGTTCCGGAACTCGCCGGGGCGAGCACCCTGGCCCCGGACTGGTCGCCGGTCGCACGCCGGGTACGCAAGGAGGCCACCGACGACTGGGACGACAGCGGCGCGGTGCGGCGGTTCCGCGACACCGGAGGGTGGTTCGTGCGCGGCCGCGGCAGGTTCGGCGGCCCGAACCGGGTGGTGGTGGACGGCGAGGACAAGCGGGAGTTCGAGGCGCGGATCGGCGTCGTGATCGCCACCGGTGGTGTTCCCGACATCCCGCCGATCCCCGGCCTGGACGACACCCCCTACTGGACCAACCACGAGGCGATCGAGGCCACGACGGTCCCGGACTCGCTGTGCGTCATCGGGGGCGGCGCGATCGGGATGGAGCTGGCCCAGGTGTTCGCGCGGTTCGGTTCCGAGGTCACCGTCCTGGAGGGCTCCGACCGGCCGCTCAGCAGGGAGGAACCGGAGTCCAGCGAACTCCTGGCGGGGGTGCTGCGGCGCGAGGGGGTGGCGGTGCGTACCGGGACCCGTGCGGAGCGGGTGTCCCACGACGGCCGCGTGTTCGCCGTCACTACCGGCGGGGAGCGGCTGCGTGCCGCGGAGCTGCTGGTGTCCACCGGGCGGCGGGCGGACCTCGGCCCGCTGGGTGTGGAACGGGTCGGTATCGACCCGGACGCCCGCGCCGTGCCGGTCGACGGCCGCATGCGCGCCGCGCCGGGTGTGTGGGCGGTGGGCGACGTCACCGGCAAGGGGGCGTTCACCCACGTGGCCGTGTACCAGGCGGGGATCGCGGCGGCCGACATCCTGGGGCAGTCCCCGTCGGAGGCGGAGTACCACGCCGTGCCGCGCGTCACCTTCACCGACCCCGAGGTCGGCGCGGTCGGGATGACCGAGGCGCGGGCGCGGGAGGAGGCGCGCTCCGTGCGCACCGCGACGGTGCGCCTTCCCGACACCGCGCGCGGTTTCATCCACAAGGCGGGAAACGACGGGTTCGTGAAGCTGGTGGCCGACGCCGAGGAGGGGGTGCTCCTCGGCGCGACCTCGGCCGGGCCGAGCGGGGGAGAGGTCCTGGGAGCGCTGTCGGTGGCGGTGCACGCCCGGGTGCCGACCGGGCGGCTGCGGTCGATGATGTGCGCGTTCCCCACGTTCCACCGCGCCGTCACCGCGGCCCTGGACGACCTGTGACACCGCCGGGCGGTGGCGCGGGTCCGCCGCGTCGCCGGGACGGTTGTGCTGCGGTGCGGCGGCGGCGAGTATGGGAGGCTCCACCCGAGGACTGGGAGGAGGTGTGGGCCGTGGCTGGTGAGGCCGACGAGGTGCGCGTCTACTGGCGCCCCGGCTGCCCGTTCTGCTACGCGCTGCGGCTGGGGCTGCGGTTGCGCCGGCTGCCGCTTCCGCTGCGCGAGACCAACATCTGGGAGGACGCCTCCGCCGCGGGCCGGGTCCGCGAGATCACCGGCGGGGACGAGACGGTGCCCACCGTGGTGGTCGGTTCCACCACTATGGTCAACCCGAGACCCGGCGCGGTGGTGGCGGCGGCCCGCAGCGCCTGTTGAACGGGGCCACCGCCGCCGCCAGGGACGTTCTCACGCCGCGTCGGTGAGGGTGAGGACGATCAGGGCGGCGTTGAGCGCCACGACCGCCGCGGCGGTGGCCGTGGCCAGCACGGTGACCGCGGGGCGGCTGACGTGGCTTCCCATCACGTCGCGTCTGGCGGTGAGCACCACCAGCGGGACCAGCGCGAACGGGATGCCGAACGACAGGACGACCTGGGAGATCACGAGGGCGCGGGTGGGGTCGAGCCCCGCCGCCAGCACCAGAAGGCCGGGTGCCAGGGTGATGACCCGCCGCGCCAGCAGCGGTATCCGCCGCCGCAGCAGGCCGTCCATCACCACGGCGCCGGCGTAGCACCCCACGGCGGTGGAGGAGAGGCCGGAGACGAGCAGTCCGACCGCGAACAGCAGGCCGACGACGGCGCCGAGGTTGCCGGACACGGCGGCGTGCGCGCCGGAGAGCGACTCCCCGGTGTCGATGCCGCGCAGCGCGCTCGCGGCGAGCAGCACCATGGCGAGGTTGACCGTCCCGGCGATGAGCATCGCCAGCCCGACGTCGTACTTGTTGGCTCTCAGCAGCCGGGTGAGCCGGCTTCCTCCCTGTACACCGTGCCGGTCGCGCGCGAGGGAGGAGTGCAGGTACACGGCGTGGGGCATCACGGTCGCCCCGAGCATCCCGGCCGCGAGCAGCACGCTCTGGGTACCGGAGAAGCGCGGGACCGTACCGCCGAGGGTCCCGGCCAGGGACGGCGGCTCCACGAACAGCCCGGCGACGAACCCGATGGCGATCACCAGGAGCATCCCGGCGATGGCGCGTTCGAAGGGGCGCTGGCCGAACCGGTTCTGCACGGCCAGCAGCCCGAGCGAGACGACGCCGGTGATGGTCCCGCCGAGGATCAGGGGGAGGTCGAACAGGAGGTTCAGGGCGATGGCCCCGCCCAGTACCTCGGCGAGGTCGGTGGCCATGGCCACGAGCTCGGCCTGGGCCCAGTAGGCGATGCGGGAGCCGCGCGGCAGGCGGGTGCGCAGCGCCTCCGGCAGGGACTGCCCGGTGACCAGGCTGAACTTCGCGGAGAGGTACTGCACCAGGAACGCCATGAGGTTCGCGGCGAGGATCACCCACACCAGCAGGTAGCCGTACTGGGCGCCGGCGGCGACGTTGGTGGCGACGTTGCCCGGGTCGACGTAGGCGATGGCGGCGACGAAGGCGGGACCGAGCAGCGCGGCCCCGGTGCGGGCGCGGGTCGGACTCGACCGCGGCTTCCCGTCCGGGGGCGTGGTGTTGTCTGGCGGGGTGGTGCGTACCACCGGTGACCTCCGAGGGCGTCGTGTGGGGGACGTGCCCGGCACGCGTGGTGCGGGGGCGGGCACACACCGCTGGGTTAAGCTCAGCGACCTTCTATGTTTGGCTTACCAAACTTTTTATCACAGGCGGGGCGAACCCAGGGTGGGGAGGGCCGGTGCGTTATCTCACCGGCCCCGGGAAACCGGCGCTCAGCCCCGTCCGGTGGGGGCGTCGGAGCGTTCGTCGCCACCGCCGCCGCGCAGCGACTCGCCCTCGATGTCGATGTTGGGTAGGGCACGGTCCAACCAGCGCGGGAGCCACCACGAGGCCCTGCCGAACAGCGCCATCACCGCCGGGACCAGCGTCATCCGGATCAGGAACGCGTCGATGAGGACGCCGACGGCCAGCGCGAACGCGACCGGCTGGATGGTGGTGTTGTCGCTGAACACGAACGACGCGAACACCGCCGCCATGATGACGGCGGCCGAGACCACCACCCGCGCCCCGGACCGGAACCCGTCCACCACGGCCCGGCGCGGCTCGCTGCCGTGCACGTAGTCCTCGCGCATGCGGCTGACCAGGAACACCTCGTAGTCCATGGCGAGACCGAACAGGGTGCCGATGAGCAGGATCGGCAGGAACGACAGCAGGGTCTCGGTGGAGGTCACACCCAGTAGCGAGCTCCCGTGGCCCCACTGGAACACCGCCACGGTGGCACCCAGCGCCGCGCCCATGCTGAACACGAAGCCCAGCGCGGCCTTGAGCGGCACGAGCAGGGACCGGAACACCGCCATCAGCAGCAGGAACGCCAACCCGACCACGACCGCGAGGAACAGCGGCATGGCCTCGGCGATCCGCTGGGAGGTGTCGATACTGGTCGCCGTGGCGCCGGTGACGGCGATCCGGGCGCCGGTGCTGTCCTGCAGGTCCGGGCGCAGGTCACGCACGTCGTGCAGCAGCTCCTGCGTGCTCTCGGCGGAGGGGCCGTCGTCGGGGATCACGGTGACGATGGCGGTGTCGGCGCCGTCGTTGTACACCGGGGTCTGCACGGTGGTGACCCGGTCCAGGTCCCCCAGCCGGTCGGCGACGTCCTCCGCCGCCCCGGTCACGTCCCCACCGCCGGTGTTGCTCACCGTGACCAGCAGGAAGGCGTTGTAGCCCTCCCCGTACTCCTCGGTGATGATGTCGTAGGCCTGGTGCTGGGTGCTGTCCGGGGAGCTGGACTCGTCGGTCGGCAGGCCCAGGCGCATGTCCCGCACCGGCAGGAAGCACAGCACCACGATCACCAGTACCGCCGCGATCGGCACCACCGGGTGTCGGGTGACGGTGCGGGCCCAGCGCGCACCCAGGGTGTTCTCCGAGGTCAGCGCCCTCTCCGCGCGCCTCCCCAGGCCGGGTACCCGCAGCGACCGGACGTGGTGGCCCAGCAGTCCCAACAGGGCCGGCAGCAGGGTGATCGCCACGAGGACCGACCCGGCCACCGTGATGGCGGCGGCCACCCCCATCACGGTCAGAAACGGGATGCGGACGATGGACAGGCCCAGCAGCGCGATCACCACGGTGACACCGGCGAACACCACGGCGCTGCCGGCGGTGCCGATGGCGCGCCTGGTGGACTCGCCCGGCGGGATGCCCTCCACGAGCTGCTGCCGGTGCCGCGACAGCACGAACAGGCTGTAGTCGATCCCGACCGCGATGCCGAGCATCACCGCCAGCAGCGGGGCGGTGCTGGTGAGGTCCAGTACGTGCGAGAGCGCGTACACGAGCGCGATCCCCGCACCGGTTCCCGCGAGGGCGTTGACGATCGGGATGGCGGCGGCGACCAGCCCGCCGAAGTTCAGGACCAGGATCACCAGGGCGACCGCCAGGCCGACGCTCTCCCCGCCGTGGATGCCGGCCACGTCGGTGACCGTGATCGCCTGCCCGCTGTACTCCACGCGCAGCCCGGCGTCCTCGGCGGGGTCGCCCGAGTCGAGGAGGTCGTCCACGGTGCGGGGGGCCACCTCGGCGTCGGGCTCGGCGAACTGCACCTGGGCCATCGCGGTGGTGCGGTCCCCGGAGAACAGGTCGATCTCCTCCAGGACGTCCGCGCGGACCTCGTCACGGACCTCCTCGGGCAACTCGCCCTGTTCCAGCTGCTGGTCCACCCGGGGTTCGACCTGGGAGCGCGCGGTCTCCTCGTCCAGGCCGGGGTTGTCCCGCTGGGCCTGGGCCACACCCTGTTCGATCATGCTCTGACGCAGCTCGTCACTGCTCAGGGCCTGCTGGTAGCCCTGCTCGTACAGCTCGAACGGGTCGGTGACCGAGGAGACGCCGTCGATGTCGCGGATGTCGGCGACGGTGTCCTGGACGGCGTCCGGGCGGTCGCCGGTGGTGATGTCCTCACCGTCGGGCGCGTGGAACACGGCGATGGCGTTGCCGCCGCTGCGGTCGGGGAACCGCTCCTGAAGCATGTCCACGGTCTGCTGGGACTCGGTGCCGGGGATGGTGAACGAGTCGTTGGTGGGGACGCGGAACGCCCAGGCCGCCACGGCCAGGCACGCGAGCAGCACGAGCCATACAGCGGCGACGAGCCAGTAGTGCCGACTGCAGAACCTGCCGAGGTGGTAGAGAAAGGCCGCCATTGTGTCATCTCTTCGGGTGTGGCCACGGGGTCAGGTGGTCCGGGGCGGTGCCGCGCGGACGTGGCACGCCGTGGACAGGAAGTTGCTTATTGTGGCGAATCGGTCACGAAGAGAATATGCGGTGTGGTGGTGGCGGTCCTGTTTCCCGCCCGCGCGTGTCGCCGCTCGCGCGGGCGGGTCCCGCATCCGGGGGAGGGTGCCGGATGCGGGACCTGAGCGAACAGTTAGTGGTCGTGGTGGGGTGGGATCAGAGTCCGGGTGCCCTCGGTTCTTCGGTTTGGTCGCCGAGCCAGGTGCGTACGCGGGTGCGGAGTTCCAGCAGGGTGTCGCGGAGCTGGCCGGGCCAGAGGGTGTTGTCGTCCATGGCCTGGGTGAGCTGGTCCAGCAGGTCGAGTAGTTCGCGGCGTTCCTGCGGGGTGAGGTTCACGCCTGGTCACCCCCTGCATGGTTGGTGGCGGCTATGAGGTCTTGAACCTGTTCGGGGAGGAAGCGGCGGTGCCCGCCCGGGGTGACCAGTGCCGGGGTCAGGTGGCCGTAGCGTACCCAGGTGTTGATGGTGGAGGTGGTCACGCCGAAGGCCTCGGCGACATCACCGGGCCGCAACAGCGGGGCGGGCCAGCTCTCGGGGATGCTCACCGAACCACTCCCACAGTGCTCTTCTCCTCGCGCTGGGCCAGCCACTGGCGCACCAGCGGGGAGAGTTCCGCGCGGACATCGTCCAGCCCGTCGCCATGCGCCGGCGGGGTGGGATCGGGTGTGGTGGCAGCGCCGCAGGCCGGGCAGTGCTGCGCTGCTTCCTCCCGTTCCTGGACTTGGCGGTGTCGTTCGTGCTGGGTCACGTAGGGACGTACGGGATCGGTCTCGGTGGGATCCAACCACTCGGGTTCGGGAGGTGGGTCCCACGTCGCCACGAGTGGAGCTGGTTCCGGGGTGGACGGCCGAACGTGATCGTGGCTCACGGTTCGGTGCGGAACCCCCGAGGGGGTGGGCTCCTCTACCGGGGGACGGACGTGGTTGCGGCTACGGGCTGGCGCCACAACGGCAATGATCAGCAGGACGAACAGCGCCCATAGGGACGCGAGGTTACGCATAGCTCACCTCGTGTGATCGGACCGCCCACCAGATGGGGCGGCGAGAATAGGTCACCTCTTATCGTGCACCTGAATCTTCAGGTTTTCAATCCTTCACACAGAGATGCTTTACTTATTATCCATTCAGAGAGCTAATCTTCAGAGAAGAAAGTTTCACTATGCCGCGTTCGCGTAGTTCACAGACCGCCCGTAGCATCCAGGGGGACGAGCGAAGCGCAGGAGAAACCATGGCTGAACAGCGGCAGTCCATCCGCCGTCGGCGTCTGTCCGCAGAGCTGAAGAAGGCGCGCCAAGAGGCGAGCATGAGCATCGAGGAGGTTGCCGAGGCCACTGAGTGGTCGATGGGAAAAATCAGCAACCTTGAGACAGGTGTACGGCTCTACCCAGCCATCATGGAAGTTCGTGGCCTGCTGGACACCTACGGTGTCGATGACGAACGGCGCCGCGAGGAGATCCTGAACCTCACTCGACAGGCGCGGGACCGGGGATGGTGGTCAAAGTACAGTGACGTGTTCACCGACGAGTTCCCCAGTTTCGAAGCCGAAGCCTCCCGCATCCACACATACGAACTCGCCATGGTCCCAGGATTGCTGCAGACACCGGGATACGTGGACATCCTCCTGCGGGCTGGTCTGCGCCGGAACCCGCTGGACATTGAGCGCGCTATCGAGACCAGGCAGCGGCGACAGGCGATCCTTCAGGAGCCGGATGCTCCAGAACTCTGGGCGGTCATCGACGAAGCGGCACTGCGCCGTTTCCAAGGCGCAGGCGAAGTCTTTACAGAGCAAATTCAGCATCTGATCGACATGGCCGAAGCCGACAACACGGTCACGATCCAAGTACTACCGTTCGCATCCGGGATGCATGCCGGACTCAAGGGCCCCTTCGTCCTGATGGACTTCGCCGAGGGTGTGAACCCCGTCGTCTACTTGGAGACTGACACTGACGGGTTGTACCTCGAAGAACCTGATGAGGTAGACCGGTACCGTAAGTTGTTTGATCACGTACGAACCTCGGGCAGGTATCCTGAGGCATCGATTCAGATCCTGAAGGATCTCCTCTAGGAAGTCGACATGAACCTATTCCCCAGCATTGATGACCTGGAGTTTCGCAAGAGCAGCTACAGCGACCGTAACAACTGTGTTGAGGTCGCCGAACTTCCCGCAGGAGCGGCTGTACGCGACTCTCAGAACCCGGACGCTGGATACCTTACGTTCCCAGCGGCTGCGTGGACGGCGTTCCTGAGCGACCTTTGACTCACCAGAACGAGGGGCCTCTCCCGAGTACGGGGAGACCCCTCTACCTATTCTCGCTCCTACTCTACCCAGCCCGAGGTGCCCCGCCAGCTTCCCGAAGTCGCACCCATCAGAGGTCTTCGAACACCTGGGTTTGCTCCCTACAGGGACATCAGGTTCCGGTCCGGTTCCTTCCACGACCTCCCACCAGGCCAGGACACCTCAGCTGCCGTCCGCAGCGCAGCTCGGCTGCGGGGTGCGGCTGGTCCAGTTCAGGACCATGCGGGTGTGTCGCTTGGTCACGACACGGCCTGTCGGCACGTCTTCGAGCGGAGTGGAAGCCGGTACGAGGTCGATGCGGGGGCTGGGGTGCTCCTGGCGATCGCGGTCCCAGGCCTCGATCAGGTCGACCATGGCCTGGGCGTTCTGGTGGGCGTGGGGCCCGTGACCGGTCGCGCCGAACTCCCAACGGTCCTGGTCGTGGGGACTGCGGCGCAGAGTCCGGTAGGCGAAGCCGGTGCCGTCCTCGTCGACCAGCGCCGGAGTTCCGGACAGCACCACGGGACGGAGAAGTCCGGATGCGATCGCGCCGCGCTGGGCCGTCAGCAGCGCCCACCCGTCGGCCTGGCAGGCCAGATACAAGTCCTGGCCGTCAGTGGGCTCGTCAGCGCGCACGCTCGCATCCGCCCAGAGGGTCACCGCCTCCTGTTCCAGGGACGCGCGCAGGGACTCGGTATCCACCCGCGGGCCGTCCTCCAGACGCAGTCCGACCCGTTCCCCCTCCCGTTCGTGCAGCAGCGGCATGCGTTCCCAATGCTCGCCGGAACCCCGCATACGCACGAATCCGCACATGTCCACCTCCAGGCAGCGCCACCAGCCAGGAAGGCTGCCACGCTCCAGGGTCAAGCAGCGGGTCAGGCCGCGCACCCGCATGGGAACCACCAACCGGCCGCCAGCAGCGAGCTGGTCATCCCAGGTCGGCGGAACGTCCCAGGCTCCGGCGGTGACGATGATGCGCTCGTAGGGCGCGTGAGCGGGGAAACCGTGTTCACCGTCGGCAACCGCCAGGTGGACGTGGTCGGTTCCGGCTTCTCTCAGACATCCTTCGGCGCGGGCGATGACCTCGGGATCGATATCGATGGAGGTCACCTTCCCCTCATCGCCGATCATGTGGCGGATCAGCGCGGCGTTGTAGCCTCCCGAACCGATCTCCAGCACGCGTTGGCCGGGGCGCAGGTCGGCGCGGTTCAGCATGGTCGCGATGATGCTGGGCGCCGAGACGGAACTGAGTGCCATGTCCGTGTCCGGGGCGCGTTTGGTCACTACTGCCTGATGCTGGTCGTAGGAGTCGGCCAAGGGGAGGCCGGGTACGAAGCACTCGCGCGGTACGGTTCGGAGCGCGTCCTCGACCTCGGGGAGCAGCACATCCATGCCCAGGTTCGCCCTCTCACGCACCAGGGCGTCGACCATGCGCTGGCGCTCCTGTTCAGAGGTGGTAGCAGTTTCAGGAGGCATAGCCTCTCCAAGCGTGTGTTGCGGTCGGCGGGAGGCGACGTCACGCGCAGCGTCCTCCCCGCCAGTCAGGAGAGGGAAGGGCTTCGGGCCGTGATGTCCGGACACGGACAATACAGCGGGAGTGGCTTTCCGCACTTCGCCGGTGGGGGCAGGTCACACGGGAGGTGGTATTCGGCGTGCTCGGCCCTCTGGATACTGGGGACACGTACTGCCTTGAGGGCGGTTCCTGACGTGCCAGCAGCGGGGAGCGCTCACACCCGGTTTACCACCGAGTCGACCAGCGCGCCGAACGCCTCGGGCTGCTCCGCCACCGTGACGTGGCCCGAGCGGTCCAGCTCGTGGAACTCCCCGCGGGGAAGCAGCTCCGCGGTACGCCGCGCGGCTTCCCGAGGGACCACCCGGTCCGCGGAACCGTGCGCGACCAACGTCGGGCACGTGATCGCGTCCAGGCCGTCCCGGCCGTCGTAGCCCCAGAACGCGTCGGTCACCGTCCGCCACGCGGACGCCCGGCGAGGCAGCGGGTTGGACCGCACCATGTCGGCGGCCAGCGAGTCCGGGCTGTCGGGATGCAGCATGGTGCGCTTGGCGAGGGACCGAAGCGCGGCACCACCCGGGAGCACCCGGTAGAGACGCAGGGCGGTGACCAGTTTCAGCAGTGGCAGCTCCCATACCGGGGTCAGCCCGAACGCCCCGCCCGCCGTGAGAACCAGTCCCGAGACGGGATGGTTCTTGGCGTACTCCAGCGCGACGGCGGTGCCGTAACTCCAGCCGACGACGACCGGCCGTGCCACGTCGAGGGCGGCCAGTAGCTCGGCCAGGTCCCGCACATGCCCCGAGAGGCTGTGCTGGGCGCGGTCCTCGGAACGGCCGTTGCCAGCCAGTGAGTAGGCGACCAGCTCACGGTGGCCCGCGAACCTGTCGAGCTGGGGATAGAAGTTCCACAGGTTCCCCAGGCCGCCGTGGACCAGTACCAGCGCCGGGGAGGGGCCGGGTACGTGCATGGTCTCCAGGCTCAGCCCCGGCCTGACGTTGATCAGGGCGGTGCCCGGCAACCGCCGCCGGACCTCGGAGTAGGGGCGGGGGATGTCCGGTGGCGTGTCCGCGTTCAACCTGTTTCCCCTCGCTCGGTTGCGTGAGTCATGCCATCAGTCCGTCCGGAGAGTACGGGTCTCGGCCCCGCCCCGGCAGCGGGGCGAGGCGGGCCGCCGAAGGAGGCTACTGGCTATCCTCCTTGTCGGCGAGGCAGCCGTAGGTGTCGGCCCCGTCCTCCTCCACGGGGTCCAGGGAGAACGAACCGCTGCGCCAGGTGCCGTCCTCACCCTTCTCGAACGCCCCGCTGGCGACGAGGATGCCCGGCTGGAACATCTCGGACTCGAACGAGTCGCTGCTGAGCTCGGTCCCCTCGCCGCTGTCGGCGTCCTGCACGGTGAAGCTCCGCTGGTCGACACAGAAGTCGACCTGGACGCTGTCCTGCGACCACGCGCCGAGCTCGCCGTTGTAGAAGCGCATGTCGCCCGCCGGTACGGCGTTGGCGTCGATGTAGGCGTTCATGCCCTTGCTGAGGGTCTCGGAGGAGGGCGCGTCAGCGGTGAGCCGTTCGTCCAGGAACGCCTGTTCGCCGTCCTTGTCGTAGATGGCCTGGAACAGGTCGCCGTAGAAGGAGAAGTAGGCGTCCAACGCCTCCTGCTGGGCCTGGCCACCGGGCTCGTCCATCTCGATGACCGGGGAGACCCCCTCCGGGAACTGGCCCTCCCACGTGTTCTCGCCCCCGCCGTCGGAGGAGTCGGAGTTCCCCTGCCCACCGTCCTTCCCGGAGTCCGCCGAGTCGCCGTCCGAACCGTTCCCGCCGTCCGAACCGTTCCCGTCGTCGCCGGGCATCATCCCGCACCCGGACAGCAGCAGGAGGGAACCGGCCGCTGCCGCGGCCAGCACACGTCGTGGTGCCGTCATGACACATCCGTTCCGCTTCGCGTTTCACCGGCCGCCGTGCCCCACTGCCGCTGGGCACGGTCGCGGCCTCCCTGGCGTGGGTAGGACCGCCGGCGGCGGCGTACGGTTCCACCGCGAGTGCCGTGGCGGCGGTGGGAGCGACCCCGAGGCGGGGCGGGCGTGTCAGCAGCAGAACCGCAGGTAGTTCTGCAGGTCGGCGAGGGCGTGGGAGACGCGCTCCCGGTCGGAGTGGTAGAGCACGGTCTTGCCCTCCCGCCGGGAGGCGAGGATGCCGCCCCGGCGGAGCAGGGCGAGCTGTTCCGAGACGGTGGACTGGCCCAGGCCGGTGCGTTCGGCCACCTCCCCCACCGACAGCTCCGCCCCCTGGGCGAACAGCAGCATGATGCGCTGCCGGGTGGGGCTGGCCAGCGCCCGGAGGAACTCGTGTGTCGTCTCGTCCAGCTCCACGGGCGTTTGCCCACCGCAGACGCCGGCGGGATGCGCCGTGGGGTCGTGGGCCTCACCGGGCTCGCTCATGGTTCCATGCTCGCACGTCTTACATATCGACAATTCGCGAAATGACGATATGATCGGGCGCATGGACACACCCCACAACCGCGTCGTCATCGTCGGCGGAGGGCAGTCCGGTCTCGCCGCCGCCCGCGCGGCCCGCGACACCGGACTCCACCCCGTCGTCCTGGAAGCGGGACCCCGCCCCACCGGCGCGTGGCCCCACCACTACGACAGCCTCACCCTCTTCTCCCCGGCCCGGCACAGCGCGATGCCCGGCCTGCCCTTCCCCGGGGACCCGGACCGCTATCCCGGCCGCGACGAGGTGGCCGACTACCTGGAACGCTACGCCCACGGCCTCGGCACCGACATCCGCACCAACACCACCGTGGAGACGGTCGAGGCCGGCAGCCACGGCTTCACCGTGCGCACCACCCGCGGCGAGGAGATCCCCGCGGAGGGCGTCGTCGCCGCCAGCGGCTCCTTCACCAACCCCCACCTGCCCGCCCTTCCCGGACAGGACGGCTTCACCGGCGAGCTACTGCACGCCGCCGACTACCGCGAACCCGCCCCGTACTCTGGGAAGCGCGTCGTCATCGTCGGCGGCGGCAACTCCGCCGTACAGATCGGCTACGAGCTGTCGGGGAAGGCGGCCTCGGTCACCCTCGCCACCCGCCAGCCGGTGCGGTTCCTCCACCAGCGCCACAACGGCCGCGACCTGCACGACTGGATCACGCAGAGCGGCTTCGACCACCTGCCGCCGGAATGGCTCGCCCGCGCCGTCGGCGGAACCCTCGTCATGGAGACCGGCGACTACCGCAGCGCGCTGGAGACCGGACGGATGCGCCGCGTCCCCGTGTTCGACGCCTTCGACGGCGACTCGCTCGTGTGGTCCGACGGGACGCGCGAGCCCGCCGACACGGTGCTGTTCGCCACCGGCTACCGCCCCAGTCTGGGGTACCTGGAGAGACTCGGCGCGCTCGACAGCGACGGAGCGCCCCGCAACACCGGCGGGGTCTCCACCACCCACCCGGGGCTGGTCTACGTCGGCCTGGAGTTCCAACGCTCGTTCTCCTCCAACACGCTGCGGGGCGTACACCGCGACGCGCAGCACGTCATGGCCCCGCTCGCGGCCCACGTACACGGCGCGCCCGCGACGGTCGGTCTGTGAGGTGGACGCCCCGCCCGTCACCCTCGGACTGGTGCTACTGCTCGTGGCCACGATGACCACGGTGGGAACCGAGCTGTCCCCGTCCGGATTCGTCCGCCTCCTGCACCGCCCGGCCACCCTCGCCGTCGCGCTCGCGGCCAACCTCCTCCTGCTCCCCGCGTCGGCCGTGGCGCTCGTGGCGGTCCTGGACCTGGACGGCGGTGTCGCTGTCGGGATCGTCCTCGCCGCGGCCGCCCCGGGCGGCGGCACCGGTGTCCTGCTCGCCCACCACGCCCGGGCGGACCCCGTGCTGGCCCTGGGCATCCAGGGGATACTCGCCCCGTTGGGTCTGGTCGCGGTGCCGCTGTGGGCACGTGCCACATCCCAGGCCCCCACGGCCGGCCTCGACGGCGGGAGCCAGCTCACCGCGCTGCTGGCGGTGCAGGCGGTCCCCCTGGTGGGCGGCATGTTCCTGCGTGCCCGCCGCCCGGAGGCAGCCGACCGGCTGAGAACGGTCAGCCGGCGCGTCGCCGACGTCCTGCTCGTGACCATGACGGGCTACGTGCTCGTGGTGTCGGCGCCGCACCTCGCCCGGCTCCCCGCCGAGGCCTACCTCGCCATCACGCTGCTGGTGGGTGCCTCGCTCGCCACCGTCGCGCTGCCCCGCTCCGGCGGGCCGCCGGAGCGGCGGGCGCTGGCCATGGTCACGACGGTGCGTAACCTGTCCCTCGCGCTACTCGCCGCAGGTGCGGCGGCCGAGGCGCAGCAGGCAGCCGGTGCCGTCATCGCCTACAGCGTCCTCATGTACCTCCTGTCCGGCCTCGCCCTGATCCCGATGCGCGCCGCCCAGCGGCACCGCACCCGCGCGGGGTAGGGGCGGGGTGCCGGTTACCGGCGGTCCCACTCCGGCCGGGCGGCGCGGCTGTCGGCGGTGCGGTACATCCGCTTGGGAACCCGCGCCAGCTCGGAGGTCCAGCACGGGTGCGGCTCCAGGCCGTAGTAGTGCTGGAAGCTCATGATCAGGGGGCGCCACCGGTCGGGGTCGATGCGGTCGGGGTCGCCGTCGGCGAGGATCTCCTCCGCCGCGTGCACCCGGCGCACGCGCGTCTCGACGGCGACGGTCCGCCCGCGCAGCTCGGGAGCGTCCTCAGCGACCCCGTGCACCGCCTCCACGGCGGCCTCCATCTGGATCGGGCACTCCCGCACCCGCGGTGCCGCCACCAGCTCGGACGGCTGGGGCGTCAGACCGGCGGTAGCGAACTTGTCGGGGTCGAAGCGGTAGCCCCGCCGGCGTTTGCGCTCCGGGACCTCCTCGGCGCTGGTGGTGCGGGCCAGCGCGTCCACCCGCGGGGCCAGGTCGCTGGAGGGCAGGTTGAGCACGCACTCGCCGCCGCGTTCCAGGTTCGCCGCCGTACGCCCCGAGGTGCCCAACCCGAGCACGCACCGCCAGCCGAGCCACCACGCCGAGGAGACCGGCGCGAGGTTGGCCGAACGGTCGGTGTTCGTGGTGCTGATCAGCACCACGGGTGTTCCCGCGTACAGGATCGCCGGCTCGCTTCTCCGGTGCATCGTCCCCCACTCCGTACTGTGTTCGGGCCGGAAACGACGCTAGGGCCGCCGGCGGCCGGGACGCTGGCGGGAATCGGACGCCGGGGTGCTGGCTGGGGCCCGGGCCGGTACGGAGCGTCCCGCCACCGGGGCGGCGCGGAAACGGGGCGGCGCGGAAACAACGTGCCGTGTGCCGTCCCGGCGGCGTAGGCTTCCCGCCGGAACCGCCCTGTACCGGTGGGAACCGGGAGGAGAGGAGGGGCCCTCACCCATGGCCACGATCGCCGAGCTGACCTACTACCCCATCAAGGGGTGCGCGGGCACCTCACCGGCGGAGATGGAACTGACCGGTCTCGGGCCCCGCCACGACCGGGCGTTCATGGTCGTCGACCCGGACGGCGACCACCGCACCCAGCGCGGCTCACCCCACCTGGCCACGATCCGCCCCGACATCAGCGCCGACGGGCGGAGCCTCACCCTGCGGGCACCCGGGATACAGCCCCTCGACCTCACGCCCCGCACGGACGGCGAACGCCGGCAGGTACTGCTCTTCGGAAGGACCTACCCCGCCGTCGACCAGGGGGAGGAGGCGGCGGAGTGGATGACCGCCGCCCTCCGGAAACCCAGCAGGCTCGTACGCGTCCCCGACGACCACCAGCGCACCACCTCGGGAGAGACCCCGGGAAGCGCGGCGTTCGCCGACGGCCACGCCGTCCTGGTGACCTCGCGCGCCTCCCTGGAGGACCTCAACGGGCGCATCACCGCCGCCGGGGGCGAACCGGTCCCCATGGAACGCTTCCGTCCCAACATCGTGGTGGAGGGGTGGCCGCGGCCGCACACCGAGGACCGGGTGAGGTCCATGACCCTCGGCCGCGCCCGCCTCGGCTACGCCAAACTCGACATCCGCTGCGTGGTGACCACCGTCGACCAGCGGACCGGAGTCAAGGCGGGCCCGGAGCCGCTGCGGACCCTGGCCCGCTACCGGCGCAGCAGCCAGGGAGGGGTCGCCTTCGGCATGAAAGCCGCCGTGGTGGGCACCGGCAGGGTCACCGTCGGGGACGAGGTGCGCGTCGACACCTGGGCTGCCCCCCAGCTGTGAGCACGCCTCCGGCCACCCCGGCACTCACCGGTGCGCCTCCGCGTTGCGCAGCACCGCGCCGAGGCCTTCGTCCGGTTCCACGTCGTGCTGCGGCAGGAACGCCAGCTTCGCCGAGGTGAGCGCCGCCGCGCGGATCAGCGCCGCCTCGGCGTTGGCCCGCACGGGCTCCGCCACCCCCATGTCGTGCAGTTCGGCTTCGGTGAGCCCCAGGTGTTCCCCGTAGGGTCCGATCCACAGCTCGGCGTTCCCACCCGCCAGACCGGAGGACCACACCAGCGTCTCCACCCGCCCCTGGCGCAACGCGTACACTACCGGGGCGAACCCCTCGGTGACCCGGTCGGGGTTCCCGCGCCCCTCCTCGAACGCGTTGGCGACGGTGCGCTGCTCCTCCTCGGCGCGCTCGTCCAGCCGCCGCTGCAGCTCGTCGTCGAGCGGCAACCCCTCCGGGCCGCTCGGCCCCGTCTCCGTCTCGACGTCGCCCGCCAGCAGCCGCAACCCCTCGGAGAGCCGGTTCCGGACCCGTTCCCGGCCCTCGGGCTCCCCGGCGAGCACGATCGTCTCCGCCCCGCCGCCCACGGCGAGCCGGTCGATCGCCGCCACGATCTGCCCGGCGTCCGCCTCGGGCTGGGCCCCGTTGCTGCCGGGCCCCGGCCCCACCCGTTCCGTGTGGCGCTGCCCACTGGCGTCCACCGCGCGCAGCGCGGCTCCGCCGCTGTGCACGATGACCAGCACGTAGGGCACGTGCTGGCCGCGGCGTTTCAGGTACGGCGCCGGGTCGGGCAGCGGCCCCCACAACGCGGTGTAGTCCTGCGACGGGTCGGCCACCAGGCGGTCGAACAGCACCCGCCCGTCGGCGGCGAACGTGAGCTGGCCGCACGGCTCGGCGGTCCCGTCGCCGCGCCCGACGACCTGGTCCATGGCGCCCAGTGTCTCCGCGTCGGCCCCCTGGCTCGCCAGATCCTCGCGGGCCTTGTCCCAACGCGCCTGTATGTCCTGCTCGGCACCCTCCCGGTCGCGGGAGACGTCCATGTAGAGCGACGCCACCGGAGCGGCCGGCGTGTACACAGTGCGGAGAAAAGACAGATCCATGGGCGGGCCCTCGCGTTTCCGTTGTGGAGAGTGTGCAACGTTCGGCTGCGCTGTCGCCGTGGCGAGGCCGGCCCGGCGGCGGCTCGGGTCCAGCGCTGTGTCGCTGGCCGGCCCCGCAGCACGGCCCGGCATTCTCACCAGGGCGGATTCTCCCCACCGGAGACGTGGGTCACACTCCGGAGTCGCGAGACAACACTCCGCTGAGGACGGTGACGGCGTCCCCGGACAGGTGGACGGTGCCGTCGCCGGTGCGGCGCATCCCCACCCGGCCGCCGCGGGCGGATGCCTGGTAGCCGGTGACGCCGTCCGAACCCAGCCGCGCGGCCCAGTACGGCGCGAGAGCGCAGTGCGCCGACCCGGTGACCGGGTCCTCCGGGAGACCGGCTCCGGGGGCGAAGACGCGGGAGACGATGTCGTCCTCCCCGGCTCCGCCCGCCGCGGTGAGGACGAGCCCCCGCGTCCGCACGCCGCGCAGGGCGGACAGGTCGGGTTCGGCCCGGCGCACCTCGGCGCTGGTGGCCAGCTCCACTAGGTAGTCCAACCCCGTCCAGCTGGTGGCCACCGCAGCGCTGTCCCCCAGCACCCGCGGCACCCAGTCGGGCTGTTCCACCGGTGCGGGGACGAACTCGGGCAGCTCCAGCTCGGCCCCGCCGCTGTGCGGGTGGGCGCGCAGCGGCCCCGACTTGGTGTGGAAGGTGATGGGTCCGTCGGTGGCGAGGCCGCGCTGCGCCAGCGTGTGCGCCGCCGCCAGGGTGCCGTGCCCGCACAGTTCCAGCTCGCTGGTCGCGCTCATCCAGCGCAGGTCGAACGCGCCGTCCGCGCGGGGTGTGACGAAGGACGTGGCGGGTTGGTTCAGCTCGGCGGCCACGGCGCGCAGCCACGCGTGGGGCGGCGGCCCGTCGAGGAGCACCACCGCCGCCGGGTTGCCGGCGTGCGGGGCGGCGGTGAACGCGTCCACGAGGTGGAGGGGGAGGGAACCGGTGCTGTCGGGTGTCATCGGCGAGTCCTGTGTTCGGTGGGGCCCGTTCGGGCATGCTTGCCCCCGGACCCTGGGTTCTGTTTTCGGACGCTTGTCCTGCTGCGCGTCGTCCCGGGACACCGCCCGGCGGCGTTCCCGTCGGTCGGCGGAGGATCCGCTCCGCATCCCCGACCGGCCGTGCCGGGCGGCACCGGAGACGCCGCTCGCGACGAACAGCGTCCGAAAACAGAACCTAGCGGCGGCGCCGCCGCTCCCTCCAGCCGTTTTCGGCGCGCTCACCGCCCGGCGGCCGCGACACGGGGTGCGGCGGGATCCTGGCATGAAGGCGTCGCCGCAGGGTAGACGTGTCAGAGGCGTCCCGAGTGGACTCGCGAGGGGAGGTGCCATGTCGCAGGGAGCATGGCTGTACGAGCTGGGACAGCAGTTGCGTGTGGACGCGGTGCGCGCCGCCGACGCCGCGGGCTCGGGGCATCCGACCTCGTCGATGTCCGCCGCGGACCTGATGGCGGTGCTCGCTGCCCGCCACCTGCGTTACGACTTCGACGACCCCCACAGCCCCGAGAACGACCACCTGGTGTTCTCCAAGGGCCACGCCTCGCCGCTGCTCTACGCGCTGTACAAGGCGTGCGGGGCGGTCTCCGACACGGAGCTCCTGTCCTACCGGCGGCGCGGCAGCCGCCTGGAGGGGCACCCCACGCCGCGGCTGCCCTGGGTGGAGGTCGCCACCGGTTCGCTGGGCCAGGGGCTTCCGGTCGGGGTCGGGATGGCGCTGGCCGGCATGCACCTCGACCGGCTTCCGTACCGGGTGTGGGTGCTGTGCGGCGACAGCGAACTCACCGAGGGATCGGTGTGGGAGGCGATGGAGTACGCCGGCGACTCCGGCCTGGGCAACCTCACGGCGATCCTCGACATCAACCGGCTCGGCCAGCGTGGCCCGACCCGGCACGGGTGGGACCTGGACGCCTACCAGCGCCGCGCGGCCGCGTTCGGTTGGAACACGATCGAGATCGACGGCCACGACACCGCCGCCATCGACGACGCCTACGCCCAGGCGGAGGCGAGCCCGGAACGGCCGACCGCGATCATCGCCCGCACCGTCAAGGGCGCCGGCGCCTCCGCTGTGGCCAACCAGGAGGGTGCGCACGGCAAGCCCCTGTCGGACGCCGAGGCCGCCATCGCCGAGCTGGGCGGGGTGCGGGACAACCGCGTCACCGTGACCCGGCCCGAGGCCGGGCACCAGCCGCACAGCTTCCCCGAGGGGCGGCTGGAACTCCCGTCCTACGACACCGGTTCCCAGACCGCCACCCGGAGCGCGTTCGGGGAGGCCGTCACCGCGCTCGGCCACGCCCGCGGTGACGTCGTCGTGCTGGACGGCGAGGTCGCCGACTCCACCCGCGCCCAGTACTTCGCCAAGGCCCACCCGGAGCGGTTCTTCGAGTGCTACATCGCCGAGCAGCAGATGGTGGCCGCCGCGGTGGGGATGCAGGTGCGCGGCTGGGTGCCCTACGCCGCCACGTTCGCGGCGTTCTTCAGCCGCGCCTACGACTTCATCCGGATGGCGGCTATCAGCCGCGCCAACATCAAGCTCGTCGGTTCGCACGCCGGGGTGGCGATCGGCCAGGACGGGCCCTCCCAGATGGGGCTGGAGGACATCGCCGCGCTGCGGGCCGTGCACGGCAGCGTGGTCCTGCACCCCTGCGACGGGAACTCCACCGCCCGCCTCACCGCGGCCATGGCCGACCACCACGGGATCACCTACCTGCGCACGATGCGCGCGGACACGCCGGTGCTCTACGGCCCCGACGAGACCTTCGAGATCGGGGGGAGCAAACTCCCGCGTTCCTCGGACGCGGACCAGGCGACGGTGGTCTCAGCCGGGACCACGGTGCACGAGGCGCTGCGCGCCGCCGACATCCTGGAGCGGGAGGGCATCCCGCTGCGTGTGGTGGACGCGTACTCGATCAAACCCGTGGACGCCGCCACCCTGCGGCGGGCCGCCGCCGACACCGGCCGCATCGTGGTCGCGGAGGACCACTGGCCCGAGGGCGGGCTGGGCGACGCCGTCCTCGACGTGTTCGCCGACACCCGCCCGTCGCCGCGGCTGATGAAGCTCGCGGTCAGCTCCATGCCGGCCTCGGCGACGCCGGACGAGCAGCTCGCCGAGGCGCGCATCGACGCGGAGTCGATCGCGGAGGCCGTGCGGGCGATGGTGCGCCAGGAGGAGGGGGCGTCGGTGTGACCGGCCCCGCGGCGCCCGGCCGCGCCCTCTTCCCGGAGGGCGGCCGCCGTGGTGGGATGGGGACGCTGTTCCTCCCGTGTGTCTCTGGAGCGTGCCCATGGCCGAGACGTCCGGTCCCTACCTCGACCTGATCGCCCGCGACACGATGGGGGCGCTGGTCACGCTGAAACGCGACGGGCGTCCGCAGCTGTCCAACGTGGTCTACGCCTACGATCCGGGGCGGTGGCTGGTGCGCGTGTCGGTGACCGACAGCCGCGCCAAGACGCGCAACCTGCGCCGGGACCCGCGGGCCAGCCTGTACGTGACCAGCGACGGCGGGTGGAAGTACGCGGTCGCCGAGGGGGAGGCCGAACTCACTCCGGTGACCACCGACCCGCACGACGGGGCCGCCGAGGAACTGGTCGACCTGTACCGCACCCTGTCCGGGGAGCACCCGGACTGGGAGGAGTTCCGTGCCGCGATGGTCGACCAGGAGCGGCTCGTGCTGCGGCTGTGGGTCACCCGCGCCTACGGGATGCTCACCCCGCCGCAGTGAGGTGGCGGGGTCTCACCCCTCCGCGGCGGCAGCGGCGACGGTGCGCTGCGCTGCGGTGACGATGGCGGTGAGCCGCTCGTGGTGGGCGCCGGGCCAGTAGAGTCGGCCGCAGGCGCGGCACTGGGCGAACGTGTCGTAACTGGCCCGGGTTCCGGACTCCAGCAGGTCGTCGATGTCGGTTTTCGACACCGGGGAGAGTTCGCCGTTGCAGCTGGTGCAGCGGGTCCAGGGGGCCAGCGGCGGGAGGAACCGGTCCAGGATGTCGTCGAGCTGCTCGTCGGGCTGGGTCCCGCGCACGTAGGCCCCGGAGCGCAGGTTGGTGCGGTGGAGCAGGCCGCGGTCCTGGCTCAGCAGCACCCGGTCCTCGGCGTTTGCCTGGTCGACGAGGGAGGGGTCGTCGCGGTCGTTGTCGTAGGCGGTGTCCAACCCGACCAGCCGCAGTCGCCGCGCCAGGGCACCCAGGTGCACGTCCAGCAGGAAGCGGGGAGGCAGGGTCGGGGGCCGCTGCGGTCGGCCGACCGGGTGGACCTCCACGACGTCGCCGTCGTCGGGCCGGTGGGACGACGGTACCGGGGTTCCGTTGGCGAGGAGGGAGCCGACCTCGGTGCGGGGAACGCCGGCGGAGCGCACCACGTGTCCCAACGGGGAGGCGGCGTCGCTGACGGTGTGGAACTCCCCGTCGCGGTGGCGCTGGGGCAGGAAGAACCGTAGTTCCTCGGCGACTCGCAGGCGCAGTTCCAGTCGTCCCATGCCTCCAGCATGCCACCGTCGCGTCCCCGCGTCTTCACCACGGGTTGACAGGATACGTACACGTTTTCGGTAACGATTGAGTACCGAAGCACTCCGCCCTCTAGGTAACTCTACTCCTGTGTTAAATAAAGGGCGGTGTGTGTCCCGTGTCACAGCACCGCGCCAGTGTCCCCGCGCCCACGCGCTTCCGAGCGCTTCGGCGCGGGGGCGCTGGCGCCCGCGGGCCCCGATCCCACCCCCTGCGACCACGCGAACGGGAGCCGACCATGGGAGTGTTCAAGGACCTGCGCCGAGCGAAACGCCGCCCCGACTTCAACGGGCGCGCCCCTGTACGGGTGACCCGGGAGGGCGGAATCGTCCGCGAGGCCCGCGTCGCCGGACTCGCCGCCGACAACCCCACGGGAAGTCTGGCGGACATCCCCGTCACCAACGCCGCCGAAGCCCCTGACACGGTGGTGCTCCGCCGCAGGGCCGGCAAGCGGTGGCGGCCCGTCACAGCGGCCGAGTTCGCCCGGGAGGTCACCGAGCTGGCCGCCGGGCTGATCGCGGCCGGGCTCCGCCCCGGAGGGCGGGTCGCCCTCATGTCCCGTACCCGCTACGAGTGGACCCTGTTCGACTTCGCCGTGTGGACGGCGGGCGGGCAGACCGTGCCGATCTACGCCACCTCCTCCAGCGACCAGGTCGGCTGGATCCTGCAGGACTCCGGCGCGGAACTGTGCGTCGTGGAAACCGCCGAGAACGCCCGTACCGCGGAAACCGCCCTGGCCGGGGCGGAACACCCGCCGCGACTGTGGCGTATCGACGGCGACCCCGGCGCGGTCGCCGAACTCACCAGCATGGGACGCCACGTCGCCCACGCGGACGTGGCCCGGCGCCGCGACTCCCTCGGACCGGAAACGGTCGCCACCCTCGTCTACACCTCCGGAACCACCGGCAGACCCAAGGGGTGCGTGATCACCCACGGCAACTTCCGCACCGAGGCGGTCAACCTCGTGGAACTGCTGAAACCCGTGTTCGAGGAACTCACCGGCCAGACCCCAACGACCCTGCTGTTCCTGCCCCTGGCCCACATCCTGGGGCGGGTCCTGCAGGTGGCGTGCCTGCACGCGCGCATCGTGGTGGGGCACTGCCCCAGTATCCAGCCCGAGGAACTGCGGCCCGAACTGGAGTCGTTCCAACCCACCTTCATCCTCGGCGTCCCCTACCTCTTCGAGAAGGTCCACGACACGGCCCGGGCGACCGCCGAGCGCATGGGCCGCGGCGCCTCGTTCGAACGGGCCGACCGTATCGCCGTGTCCTACGGCGAGCGGATGCTGGAGTCCTACCTCGGGACCGGGCCCGGCCCCGGTGCGAAACTGCGGCTCGCCCGCGGGCTGTACGACCTGCTGGTGTACCGCCGGGTGCGCAGGGCTCTCGGCGGGAGACTCCGCTACGCGCTCAGCGGCGGTTCCCCACTGGACACCCGGCTCAGCCGGTTCTTCCTGGGCTGCGGCATCATCATCTACGAGGGCTACGGCCTCACCGAGACCACCGCCGCCGCCACCGTCACCCCGCCGTTGGCGCCCCGCCCCGGCACGGTGGGCCAGCCGATCCCGGGAACCGCGGTGCGGATCGCCGACGACGGGGAGGTGCTCGTCAACGGCGGGATCGTGTTCGGCTCCTACTGGAACCGTCCGGTGGACACCGCGAACGTCCTCGACGGCGGGTGGTTCGCCACCGGCGACCTCGGCCGGCTGGACGAGGACGGCTACCTCACCATCACCGGGCGGAAGAAGGACATCCTGATCACCACCGGCGGGAAGAACGTCTCGCCGAGCGTGCTGGAGGACCGGATGCGCAGCCGGCCCCCGGTCGGCCAGTGCATGGTGGTCGGCGACAACCGTCCCTACATCGCCGCCCTGGTCACCCTGGAGACCGAGGCGATGGAACACTGGCTGTCCGTGCGCAACCGTCCCCTGGACACCCCGATGTCGGACCTGCGCGACGACCCCGACCTGCGCGCCGACGTGCAACGCGCGGTGGACTACGCGAACGAGGCGGTCTCCCGCGCCGAGGCGGTCCGGGAGTTCTGCATCGTCGACGGGGAGTTCACCGAGGAGAACGGGATGCTCACACCGTCCCTGAAGGTGAAACGCGCCATCGTCGCCAAGACCTACGCCGCCGAGATCGAACGGCTGTACACCACCTGACCGGGACCGGGTGCCGTCCGGCGTCGGCCCGCTGCCGGACGTGTTCGCGGATCGCAGCGTGTGGCCCCGCCCCAGCGGGACGTGGAACGGTACCGTTAAAGTCCCCCCGGCACGCGCCGGGCGGGGCTGGGGCCTGTCCGGCGGGCGCTGCCGCTACGAGCGGCGCGGCCGGTGCCGCGCTGGCGCGGTCGCAAACGGGGGCGGACCGGATCCTCCGCCGGACGCGACCGCTGCGGCGCCGGGCGTCGCGCGGAAGGGCGGGCGTCCGTCGAACAGGCCCCGGGCAGCCCGTTCCGCCACACCGCTGGACTGGAGGAAACGCGAATGCGGCGGCGAACCATCGTCATGACCGCGATCAAGCGTGCGCTGCTCTGCTTGTTCGCGGCGCAGGCCGCGGTGATCGCCAGCCTTGTCGGCATCGACCTGTGGCGCCGGCGCGTGCGCCCGCGCCGGACCACCTTCCCCCGCACACCCCCGACCCAGCTTCCGGTGGCCGAGACCACGGCCACGGTCTACACCTACGGTGAGGACCTCTACAGCGAGATGCTGGCGGCCATCAACGGGGCGCGGCACCGCATCCTGTTCGAGACGTTCATCTTCAAGAGCGACGCGGTCGGCCGCGAGTTCAAACGCGCCCTGATCGACGCGGCGAACCGCGGCGTCGAGGTGTTCGTGATCTACGACGAGTTCGCCAACCTGGTCGTGCCCCAGCCGTTCCTCCGCTTCCCCCCGCAGGTGCACGTGATCCGCTACCCCCTGTTCCGGCCGGGCGCGCTGCTGCTGAACGTCCGCAAGTTCGGCCGCGACCACCGCAAACTCCTCACCGTGGACGGTGAGGTGGGGTTCATCGGCGGCTACAACGTCGGTGCGCTGTACGCCACGGAGTGGCGCGACACCCACCTGCGGATGGCGGGGCCGTCGGTGTGGGACCTGGAGAACGCGTTCCGGGACTTCTGGAACATGCTGCGCAAGCCCGACCAGCCCCGGATCGACGACATCGGCACCGCCCAGTGGGACTCCCGCATCCGACTGCACCGCAACGTGCCGGAGCAGCTCATCTACCCCATCCGGGCCATGTACCTGGAGGCGATCGACCGGGCCAAGGACCACGTGTACATCACGCAGGCCTACTTCATCCCCGACCGCCAGATCCTGGACGCGCTCATCGACGCCGCCGGGCGCGGGGTCGACGTGCGCCTGCTGGTGCCGGAGAACTCCAACCACGTGGTGGCCGACTGGCTGTCCCGCGGCTTCTACTCCGCGCTGCTGCGCGGCGGGGTGTCGCTGTGGGTGTACCAGAACGCCATGGTGCACGCCAAGACCGCCACCATCGACGGCCGCTGGACCACCGTCGGAACCGCCAACGTCGACCGGCTGAGCCTCACCGGCAACTACGAGGTCAACGTGGAGATCTACGACGACGGGGTGGCCGAACACTTCGAGCGCGTCTTCGCCAACGACATCACCAACGCCCGCCAGCTGACCAAGGAGGAGTGGGACAGCCGCCCCTTCGTGGCCAAGTGCAGCGAACTCATCCTGTCCCCGCTGCGCCCCTTCCTGTGATCCCTCCGGTGCCGGAACCGGAGGGCACCGGGAACCGGGGCCCACCCCGTGTGGTGAAGATCACCCACCTCTCACGCATGCGCGTCCCCGCCCGCGGTAGCGGGACCCGTACGCACGTGTGAGGGGATGGTTATGACCGCGACGACCACGACCCGGCGCCTGAAAGCGGCACTGGACGACGTGGACTACCCCGCCGACAAGGACCAGCTGGTACGCACCGCCCGGGACAACGGCGCGGACGAGGATACGGTCCGTGCCCTGGAGGCCATGCCGCCGACCGACTACGGCGATTTCGACGAGGTCACCGCCTCGGTGCAGATGACCGACGACGCCGGTCCGCTTTCCGACGCGGAGAAGGCCAGAGCGCGCCGCCACCACACCACACCCGGGGTCGCCGAAACCGAGAAGGAAACCCCCGACAACCCGATCGAGGAAGAGCTCGGGGAGAACCGCGGAAGTTAGGAGGCGCCGCCATGGACAGCGAGGAGGCACGCCGCAAGGCCGAGGAGCTCAAGGGAAAGGCCAAGGAGGAAGCCGGCGAGGCCACCGGGAGCACCCAGTGGCAAGCCGAGGGCAAGTACGAGCAGGCAAGCTCCGCCCTGAAACGCGCCGGGAGGAGGGTCAGGGACGCCTTGACCGGCGAGAGCTCGTCGAGCGGGAACGGGTGACGGCCGCTGCCGCGCCCGACCCCGCCCAGCCGTGTGCCCGCGCACCCCGATCGCGCGGGCACACGGCTGGGCGGGGCCTTCCGAGGTGTCCCAGCGCCATAACGAGGACGGTGTGGTGACCGAACTGGCAACACAGACCGCCGCGTCGTGGGTGTCGGCGATCGGCAGCGCGGGGTCCCTGCTGGGGTTCGCCTCCTACGTGTGGATCATGCTGCTGAACCGGCAGGACGAGGGGGAGGTCCGCCAGGAGGAGCACGCGCAGAGCGTCGCCGCCTGGCTGGACGAGGGAGCCCGGCACGGCCGCGACGAACAGTACGTCCTGTGCGTGCACAACGGGGGAGTGTCCCCGGTGTTCAACTGCCGGCTGCTGTTCAGCCTGCCCAACAGCGAACAGCGGCACAGCGTCGACCTGGCCATCGTCCCGCCGCACGCCACGGCCACCCGGTCCCTTCCCTACAGCTTCGACAACACCGGCTCCGAGGACATGTACTCGGCCACGGCGGTGCCGGAACTGCGGTTCACCGACTCCCACGGCGCCCACTGGCAGCGCGACTCCAACGGGGAGCTGTCCCGGCTGCAGCGCCGCGGGCCCCGTCGGCGCCCCCTGCTGCGGGAACGCCGGGAGGAACGCGACGACACCCAGTGGCAGCGCGACTACGAGTGACAGACCGCCCCGGAGCGTGGCGTCACGAGGAGGAGGTGACCGTGAACCGCCCCTCCCGGCCGTTCACCACGGGCCTCTCCGTTCCTTTCCCCGATCCACTCGCAACGGGAGCACGGCGCGAACTCTCGCGACCACTGCGGCGGGTGCGGTGGACCGCTGCCCGAGGTTCCGGTCCCCGGGCACATACGATGGAAGGCGACTGTCGGGAGGCCGGCCGCGCTCCCGACCGTGTGGACACAGCTGGCACCCCGTAGCGGAGAGTGGGAACCGAGTGAGCGCGCGTCTGCAGGAGCTCGACTGGCAGGACACCCCGATGGGGGAGCTCAGCCTGCGCCGCCGCCGGGACCCGCGCACCGGCGAGGACGTGTACGAGGTCAAACTCGGCGACGAGTTCCTCATGTCGAGCATGTTCACCGTCGCCGAGGAGGAGGCGGCGCGGCTCGCCCTGGCGGAGCAGCCCGAGGGTCCCCTGGACGTGGCCGTCGGCGGGCTCGGCCTGGGTTACACCGCCCGGGCGGCGCTGGAGTACTCGCGGGTGGCCTCCGTCACCGTGGTGGAAGCCCTCGGTGCCGTCATCGACTGGAACCAGCGCGGCCTCGTCCCCGCCGGAGCGGCCCTGGCCGCCGACACCCGGTGCCGCATGGTGCACGGCGACTTCTTCACCCTGGCCGCCGACCCGGCGGGTCTCGACCCGCACACCCCGGGGCGGCGGTTCCACGCCGTCGTCGTCGACATCGACCACTCACCCCGCCATCTGCTCGACCCCGCCCACGCCGCGTTCTACGAACCCGCCGGACTCCGGCGCCTCGCGGACCACCTCCACCCCGGCGGTACGTTCGCCCTGTGGTCGAACGACCCGCCGGACGACGACTTCACCGCCATCCTCGCCGGTGTCTTCGACCGGGCGCGCGCCGAGCGGGTCACGTTCCACAACCCGCTGCAGGAACGGGACGCCGCCAACACGGTCTACCTGGCCACGACAGCCGCCGACTGAACGTCGCACCTGCACGCCCACTCGTTTCTCCACTCCGCGTGTCCGGGATTACGCGAACCGTGTCCGGGGGAGGAGGCTGGGGAACGCTGCCGTAACATCGCAGCGCACAAGGGGGGCTGAGTGATGGCTGAGCAACCTGCGCACTCCACGGACCCGGGACGGCGCCGGAAACAGCCGTCGGCGTTCCGCCGCGGAATGGAGACACTCCTGCTCATACTGGCGGCTCTGGGCGCGGTGGCGCTCGTCGTCCAGGTCGGACTCGCCGGCTACGGGGCGTACGGCGGAGGATTCGAGTTCCACGCTTCCCTGGGGTACGGGATCGCCGGCCTGGCGGTGGTGATTCTCCTCGTCGCCCTGCTCGCCTGGCCGGGAACGATCGTCGCGCTGCTGGCGCTGCTGCTGGCCGCGCTGGCCGTGGTCGGCCAGATCGGCCTCGCCGAACTGGGTGAGAAGGGAAGCACGTGGTTCGGTGCCGCCCACGCCGTCGACGGAGCGATCGTGTTCGCGCTGATGGTGGCGGTACTCGTCGGCACCATCCGCCGCAAGCGCGGCCGGGCCCGCGTGGCGGACGGGCAGTGATCCCGGTCACGGCCGGGGGAGCGGTGTCACGGATCCAGGGTCCGGTGGGTCGGAAGGGGAGACACCACCGGACCCTCGGAGGAAGAGGAAACCGTGACCAACCGACGCGACGACCACGCTGCCCGGCTCCGCAGCCTGCACCAGCCCGGCGACCCGCTGGTGCTGCCCAACGTGTGGGACGCCGTCAGCGCCACCACCGTGGCGGCGGAGGGGGTCCCCGCTCTCGCCACGGCGAGCGCGGCCATCTCGGCGATGCTGGGCCGCACCGACCACGAGGGCGCCCCGCCGGAGGAGATGCTCGCCGCCGCCGGACGCGTCACCGCCGCGGTGGAGGTGCCCGTCACCGTGGACGCGGAGGCCGGTTACGGGCTGGCCCCGCACGAGCTTGTGGCACGGTTGGACGCCATCGGCGCAGCCGGGTGCAACCTCGAGGACACCGACCACCGCACCGGCGGCCTCACCGACGCGGACACCCAGGCGCGTTACCTCACCGGTGTGCGCGCCGCCGCCCGGGAGGCCGGTGTGGACCTGGTGCTCAACGCGCGTGTGGACGTGTTCCTCACCGGTACGGACACCGGGGAGGCGGCCGTCACCGCGGCGGTCGACCGGGCGAAGCGCTACCTGGACGCCGGGGCGGACTGCGTCTACCCCATCCTCGCCCCGTCCGCGGGGGCGATCGCCTCCCTGACCGAACGGGTCCCCGGACCGGTCAACGTGCTCTGCCACCCGGACGGGCCGGGACTGGACAGACTGGCCGGACTGGGCGTCGCCCGGGTATCGTTCGGTCCGGGACCGCAGCGCACGGCGATGGAGGCGCTGGCGGGCCTGGCACGGCGGGCAGCGGCGCACGAGGACCCCTTCGGTCCGTGAACCGGGCGGCGCGCCGGCACGCGGGGCCGCTTCGCCGCTCCCGGGGAGCGTTCCCCGCGAGGAGACCGCGGGGAACGGGCGCGGCGGCGCCCTAGACGTCCCAGTAGGCGATGCTCCAGGAGACCAGGAGGCCCAGGAAGAGCAGTGCCCACGCGCTCAGCAGCCACAGGGTGAGCGAGCGCCGGCGCCACACGGCGACTCCGCCCCCGACCGTAGTGAGCAGGATCCCGATGGTCAGAGCCATCCACGGGGAGACGACCGTCAGGTTCTGGCCGATCCCGGTGCAGATGGGGGCGGTGTCGTCCGGTCCGCAGGTGTCACTCATGAACGCCGCCAGGCTGCCGTAGAACGCCGTCACCACGCCGACCACGAGGAACGCCACCGTGGCTCCCGCGAGCGTGAGTACCCGCCTCCAGCGCGGAGCGTAGCGCCCCTCGCGGTTTGCGGGGATGGTGTTCTCCTCCGTCATCAGGGGCACCTCCCGTGCTCCTGGGGCTCTGCCCCGCCCCGGGCGGGGCGTGTGCTCGGCGGAGCTCGGCGTACGGGCCACGATTGTGACAGCTCCCGGCCGCCCACCGGCAGAGGGGAGAGGGGAACCGTGCCCACCGGGTGGCAGCGCGCGGTGGGCGCTGGGTGCGACCGGTGCGGGCGCGCCCCGTGAGGCGCGCGCCCGGGGAGATTCGGCGCTGCTGATACCCACCGCACGGTGCAGACCACCGCCGCGGCGGCCACCCCGTGCGGGTGACCACACCATCCTGTCCGGGTGGCCGCCACTCCCTGCGGCACCGGAACCGTGGGCGTCTTGCCGCCGCGGGGCGGTACCGGACCGGCGCCGTCACTGGCCGGATGGCTGAAAACGGATCCCGTTTCGGCCGTCCATAACCACATGGAGTTCCACAAACGCCTTACGTGTCCACCCGGGGCGGGCGACTCTCGTGCCGGGCGGCCCCGGTGCGTGATGGGCCGTCCTCCCCCGGAAACGGAAGGCACCACAGCCATGGAACACGGTTCGGCCGGACTCCGGATCACCCCCGACGACTACCGTTACCCCACCCTGAAACGCGGCTTCAATCCCCGTTGGACCGCCGAGCCCCACTACGTCCAGCTCGTCCACACCCCCGACGAGGTCGTGGAGGCGCTGAGAACCGCCCTCGCCGAGGAACCCGCCACCTCCGACAAGAAACGCATCACCGTCCGCTCCGGCGGGCACTGCTACGAGAACTTCGTGTGCTCCGACGACGTCCGCGTGATCATCGACGTCGGGCTGATGAACGGCGTCTACTACGACTCCGGTATGGACGCGGTCTGCGTCGAGGCCGGCGCCAGCAACTGGGACATCGGCGAGAAGATCGGGAAGAAACTCGGGAAGGTGCTGCCCGGCGGCTCCTGCAACACCGTCGGAGCCGGCGGGCACATCATCGGTGGCGGTTTCGGACTGTTCTCCCGCCAGCACGGGCTGACCGTGGACTACCTGCACGCGGTCGAGGTCGCCGTGGTAACCGAGCAGGGAGAGGTCGAGCTGGTCACCGCGAAACACGACAGTGAGGACGAGGACCTGAAGGACCTCTGGTGGGCCCACACCGGCGGTGGGGGTGGCAACTTCGGGGTGGCCACCCGGTTCTGGTTCCGCGGCCTGCCGCACGCCCCACCCGGGGCCTACCGCGTCGAGGCGGGATGGAAGTGGAAGGACCTCCTGGACAACGGGTACACGGACTTCCACCGGATCGTCACCAACTTCGGCGACTTCTTCCACAACCACCAGGGCAAGGAGGGCGACCGCTACGCCGACCTGTTCGGGATCCTGCAGCTCACCCCCAGCACGCACGACAAGGTCGGCCTGCTCGCCCAGATCGACGCCAGCATCCCGGAGGCCAAAGAGCGGCTGCGGGAGTTCGTCGACATGATCGACGAGACCGTGGCTACCACGCTCACCGACCGCCCCGAGGCCCACGGCGAGCACCCCGTGCTGACCGGCTCCAAGGAACCCGTCCACGTGGAGTGGGACAAGCTCCAGCAGGTGGGGCCGCTCGTCAACGACGAATCCGGCAAGTACAAGTCGGCCTACCTGCGTAAGCCGCTGCCCGACAGCCAGATCCAGGCGATGTGGAACGCCCTTACCCACCCGCCCGACGGGATCTCCCACGCGGTGATGCAGATCGACGCCTACGGCTCGAAGGTCAACACCGTCTCCAACACCGAGACGGCCATGGCGCAACGCGACTCCGTCATGAAGATGCAGCACCAGGTGTACTGGAAGGACGGTGTGGACGGCACCAAGCCCCTGGAGTGGATCCGCAACCTGTACCGGACCATGTACGGGTGGGACACCGGGGTGCCGGTCCCCAACGAGGTCACCGACGGGTGCTACATCAACTACCCCGACGTCGACGTCAACGACGACAAGTGGAACCCGTCCAAGACCCGCTGGTCGGAGCTGTACTACAAGCACAACTACCCGCGCCTGCAGCGCGCCAAGAAGCGGTGGGACCCCAAGAACGTCTTCCACCACGAGCTGTCCGTCGAACTCCCGAAGGACAGCGCCTAGCGGCGGACAGACCGTCCGGGGAGGGCGGTGGGTTCCTCCTCCCCGGACGCTCCGGGGCGCGGAGCACCGGGACGTACGGCGGCCGGCCGGTTGCGGCGTCCGCGTCCGACCGCCCCCGCCCGCGGTGATGAGGAAACCCGCGGCCAGGCCGACGTAGGGGAGGAATATGCCGCCTCCGCCGCTGGCCGCGTTTCCCGCCACTCCCAGGAAGGCGACCACCGCACCGGCGAGGAGGAAGCCCACCGCGGCCGTGACGAGGTCGAGCAGGCGCCCGTCGAACAGCGCACGCGGCGGCGCGGGTTCCCCACTGGACGCGGAGGCGTCGCTCTCCTCCTCGGACATCAGGACCGTCCTCACGGCACGAGGCGCTGTGCGCACCGCCCGCGCCCGTGCGGCACGGGCCGCGCGCGCCACGGGGGCGGGCGTTCCATCCCCGAGTGTCGCGCAACAGTCGCAACAGGGGCACTTCCGCGCCCACCGGGGAGAGCGCCCTCTCTCCCGAACCGGCCAGCGCGTTATCCGCCCCGGTGCTTGCGCCGCGCCTTCACCACGGCGGTAGTGAAAAACGCTCCGCTGGCCGCGAGCGTGGCAGCCCCCGGATACAGCATGAAGTCGTATGGCCCCTCCTCGGTCATGTCGGCGGTGACCACCTTCATGGGTTCCCCGGGAGGGTAGGCCACTGTCACGGTGTCACCCTCGCGGTTTCCCGCACCGCCGTCCTCCAGCTTCACTCCCTCGTACCCGTGCCCGTCTGCGGTGTAGTCCACGTAGAGAACCGTCTCGCGGCAGTCGCACTTCTGGTCGTATTGGCGGCTGCGGTCGCTGACCACGGCATCGGCGCGTTCGGTGCGGTCGCTGTAGTCGATGAAGCTGGACCCGATGAATCCAGCACCGAGGAGCAGCATGACTCCCCCATCCCCGAACCACCACAGCCCCTTCCTGGCCCCCGGAGGGTTCCAGGAAGGGTTCCTCCGGGCCGTTCCGCTCATGGTTGTGGAATCCTCCTCTCCGGCGTCCGGTCACACAACGACGTGCGCACCCGGATCCGATGCCGGCGGGACGATCGCGGTTCCCGGTCGGGGAGGGGGTAAGCAACGACGCCAGTATTGTCCGAACCTCGCAATCCTGGTAAAGGAACCGTGTGGAATCCGAACTTTTCCCCTTCGTCGTTGCCGTCCTCTACCTCGTGTTCGCGGCGGTAGCCGTCACCACGCTGCGGCGGGCGCTGAGCGACCGGCGGAGACGGCGCCACCTGGACCGGCACGGGGTGCCCGCCCGGGCCCGTGTGGTGCGGGTCGAACCCATGGACCGGTCCCTCAACGGGGGAGCGGGCCACCCGGTGCTCGTCGAGATCCACGGCTGTGAGGGGCACCGGTGGCAGCACCGGGTCACCGACGGTCTGGGCGGGTTCGTCGTCGCGGAGGGCGCCTGGCTGAGCGTGCGCCACTCTCCCGAGGACCCGGAACTCCTGCGGGTCGAGGAGGTCAACGGCCCGCACGGCCCTTTCCCGGTCTGCCCGGAGCGGGGCCGGTGGAACGCGGTGGCGCCGTTCGTGCTCCCCGTCTGCGTCATCGCGGTGATGGTGATGATCCCGCTGGTCATCCTCGCCGGCAACGCCAACCCCACCGTTTTCCTCGTCGTCCCGCTGGCGATACCGGTCGTCGGGGCGGTGCTCCTCACCGTGTCCCTGGTGCGCGGGGCGGGGGAGCGGCGCCGGCGCCGCCGCTCCGTGGAAACCACCGGGACGGTCACCGACCAGTGGGAGCAGCGTGTCTCCACCGGAGGCAGGGGAAACACGCGCGTCGTCATCGTGTGCACGGTGCGCTTCGCCCTGCCCGACGGCCGCGAGGTGCACACCCGAAGCCCGCGGAGTCCGCACTGGGGCCAACTCAGCGTCGGACAACCGGTGCGGGTCAACTACTCTCCCGACTTCCCGCCGCGGTTCCAGCTCGCCGAACTGGACACCAAACGCGCAGCGGAGTTCGTCGTCCCGGCAGTGGTGGGGCTCATGATGCTGCTCATCGGCGGGATAGTGTCCGCGGGAATCCTGGCCAGCGCACTGCTTTCGGGACCTCCCACATAGCGGGGACCCGGAACCGCGTGCCGGACCCCTGGTACGGCGGAGCGACGGGCCCCGCCGAGCAGTCGGCAAGAACAGTTCCGGTCAGAATCCCAGGAATCACTGCGATTGTTGTATGAGCGGTTTCCTCTGCTCAGCTGGGTTAACCAGCTCCCGCTGATTGGGTATGTGGGTTGGCCCCATGGTCGTCAGAACCGAGGGGTGGCCAATACCTACCAGGGAGATGGCATATGGGAATATAGGAATGGTTCTGGAGCGTGATCGTGGACCGGTCTTTCACCTAATCGCCTTCCTGACTCCCGATGAAGAAAGGACAAGTCGTAGTGACAGAGGGCTCCTCCCACAACCACGACTACGCGTCTCCGATCCGTCGTAGACTGACGACGCCAGTTTTTGTCATTTCGGCCGCTTTCGTGGCGCTCATCCTGGTGGGGGGAACCGCCTTTGCGGTGGGAACACTCATCGGCGGCGATGGTGACGGTACGGCAGATTCTGCCTCGGACCCCGATACGGACGGGGAAACCTCTCCGGATCCCGGTATGGAAGGAGAGATCTCCTCTGATGAGGTCCCTGAGCAGGAGCGGCACAGCACGTCACCGACCCCCTCGGCCGAGGGGGACAGCGCCTGCGGTCTGGAGGGCAACGACAAGGACAACTTCGCACAGTTCCCCGAGGGCACCGAGTGGGAGGCGGTGGGGGCCACCCAGGCGCCCAGCCACCCTGACTACGGGCCGGGCGAGACCTCGGATGCGGGGGTACGCCACTGCTACTCCTACTCGCCCACCGGCGCGGTGCTGGCTGCGAGCAACTTTGTGGCGATGACCACCGATCCGCCGCTGAAAACCGACCTGGTAGAGCAGACGTTTCTGCCGGGCGAGAACAAGCAGACCGCCTTGGAAAGGCTCGAGGAGGAAGACAGCACAGGTCCCTCTTCCACCCGGATCTCGATCGGAGGGGCCACCCTGCTCGCCTACGGCGAGGGCTACACCCGGGTGGACCTCGCGTTGCTGGACCAGGATCCCGACAACGACAAGATCCTGTCCTACATGGTCGATATGCGTTGGCAGGATGGGGACTGGCGCATCCTGGCCGGTGAGGACGGGGGGATGCGTGTTCCCGCGGCCACGGTCGGTTCCCTGCAGGGCTACACCCGTACTCCGATGGCGGAGTGACTCCATGTCGTTGGCGGACAGCCAGTAGGGCAAGTACAGGAACAGGTTGCTCTAACCAGCGCTAGGATCGCAGCCGTGATGGTCCGCGAACACTACCGTGGCCACGACCGGGTGGTGCTCGTGACCGACGAGCAGGCCTGGGCGGGCCGGAACGGCGAGGAACCCACCCGCGCCGTTCCGGACCACGTTCCGGTCTACACCTGGAACCTGGCGGGCTACCGCCGCGGGCACGGGCCCACCGGCGGCAACCGGCACCTCTTCGGCGGGTTGTCCGACGCCGCGTTCCGCATGATCCCGCTGCTCGAGGCGGGGGAGCGGGGCCACTGGCCGTGGGAGTCCCCGGCGGTGTAGGGGCTACCTCCTCCGTACGCACCCGCGCCGGCCGGTACTCCTCTCCCGGAGGCGGGCCTCAGGTACCGCCTCCGGGCTGGGGCGGGAGGTCGGCGAGTTCCCGTGCGCGCCGCAGGTTCGCGGCGGCCTGCTCGGGGGTGCAGCGGCCCAGGCCGCACGAGGCGGCCACGTCCACCCGGCGCCCCAGCGCCGCTTCGACCAGCCGCAGCGTCACCTGCTGGCTCTCCAGGGTCTGCCGCTCGTGGGCGAACCCGGCGACGAAGCGGACGTCGCGGGGCAGCTCCCGTAGTTCCCGCAACGGCAGGTAGGCCCTCGCCTCCGGCAGCGCCGGGAAGTCCCCGCTGCCGAGCGGGGCGTGCACGTACTCCAGGGTGCGTCCCTGCGGCCAGGCCCGCAGCAGCCGTCGCAGCAGGGCCACGGCGGGGCGAGTGTCCCGGGCGCGCCACAGGCCCTCGCGGTTGAGGTCGCCGAAGCACAGGTGGATCCCGAACCGGCTGCCCTGGGGAGCGGCCGCGACCTGCCCCAGGATCCCGTTGACCAGGAGCGCCGCTAGCGCGGGCCGCAGCGGCGAGGGGGTGCCCGCCGCCAGCACCAGTTCCATCGGGCACTCGATCTGGAAGATGACGTCGTCACGGTTCCAGGAGTGGATCTCGCGTAGTTCTTCGGCCAGTGCCGCGCGGACCACCGGCCGGTGTCTGAACGCGTTGACGGGTTCGAAGAGGAAGAACGCCAGGTCCAGGTCGCTGGGGATCCCGACCTGGAAGTCGAGGTCGTGCAGCCCGCGGTCCGAGCGCAGCTCCCTGAACGTCTCGTAGCTCTCCCGGGCCTGCGCGGCGTAGCCCAGCCGCAGGCTCTCCGGCCGGAACTCGTGGCCCCTGCGCACGCGGAACACGGGGCGGTCCGTGTAGCTCGACCAGTCCCCGTCGGTCACCAGCGTGACATCGGGGTGCTCACGTAGCCGCTCCACGATGTGCGCGATCCAACTGCTGCGTTCCGCCACCTCACCGTCCGCCAGGCTGCGCAGCCGGGAATCGACCTGTTCCATCGGCACCGCCAGCGCCTCGGACACGGTGGCGGCGGGGTAGCTACCCACCAGGTGCACCGACCGGGGAGGGGAGTAACGCGACAACGGGGTCTCCAGACGGGGTGTGGTTCGATCACCAGTACGGACAATGACCTGCGCGCGTTTCGGAGACCGAAACGCAGGAGGTTAGTGCGTATTGTAGTCAGCCAGAAACTATATGTGCACAAACGCAGGGCATTGGCGGGTAGTGCGGGGATCGAAACCGGCCGGTAGGCCCAAGCGCCGGATCGCGCGGGGCGCGGCGCGGTGCGGCGTGCCTCACTCCTGCGGGGCGGTCAGCTCGACGATCCGGCGGGCGAACTCCCGGACCCGGTCCAGGGATCCCAGGACCTCGTCCTGCTGGTGGTCCCCCGCCCGCTCCTAGACGGTCGACGCGGCGAGCACATCGAGCTCGGCGAGTACGACCCGACCGCGCACCGGGTCCAGCAGCATCCCTTCCCGGTGCAGGACGACCCGAGCACGGTGTCCACCGCATCCCGCACGAGCCCCAACAGCGCCTCGGCCTGTCCGTCGAGCATGTCGGCGCTGACGTAGCTGTCCCGGAACTCGTGGAGGACCGCATCCGGGGAATCCCGCTCGTCGCGTTTTTTTGAGTTGCGCCAAGCTGGAGGTCGCCACGAGCAGAGCCACCACCATGGCGACCGCGACGAAGGCGAGCAGTGTCAGATCGATCATGAGGACGGGGAGCAGGGAGAAACCCCTCCGACGAAGACCAGCCCGAGGAACTGTTCGAGCCTGAACCGGCCGGCCTGATGCGAGGGTTCTCCCGCCGTGTGCCTCTGTCCGAACTGAGCATGATGGAGGCGTTCCCGGTCCGCGTCGCTGAGGTCGGGACGGACGGTCAGCCGTTGCCGCTTCCCCTGTGCGGGCGTTCCGGCGTCGGCGCGGGCGGCGTTCAGGTACACCTCGGCGCCGCGCGGGGTGAGGACCCAAGCGGTGTGACCGGAGTGGAACTCCGCCAGCCCTTCCCGGGTGAGCGAACTCCCGACGCGGGTAGGTGTGGGTCCACGCAGCGCCAATGTCTGCGGTGCCCCGGGGACGGCCCAGCTAGGCGACGTTCACCGAGTCGATCCTTCGTACTTTCCCGGAACCAACGGAAGATGTCCACGAGGGTCGAGGCATCTGTACGATAATGGCTGTCTCCAAAGGTCTGGTGGGACCAGCTTAGGAACCGGGAGTGGTCATGTGGTTCCGGGGTGGTTCTCAAGCAAGAATCGGACAGTAAGGTAGCAATCTCATGGGCATGGTGAACTTTGTTAAGGGAAGCGATGGCGTTTTCCCTGGTCACCTGCCGTTGCATCCGCTCTTCGGAGCGGATGAGGATCGCAACCGGAATCCCTCGGGACGAGCTGCTCAGTCGCATGCGTTGCATCCGCTCTTCGGAGCGGATGAGGATCGCAACTCCGAATGCTGCGGCCGCTGGTGTGATTCCCACGTTGCATCCGCTCTTCGGAGCGGATGAGGATCGCAACCACCGCCGCAAGCATCTTGCCGGTTCCTTCCGGTGGGGTTGCATCCGCTCTTCGGAGCGGATGAGGATCGCAACGGCCCCGACCACGCCGAGCTGCTGGGAACCAACGTTGCATCCGCTCTTCGGAGCGGATGAGGATCGCAACTCTGGAGGGAAGGTCATGGGTCCTACCTGGTCATGGGGTTGCATCCGCTCTTCGGAGCGGATGAGGATCGCAACCCTCGCTGCTGACCAGGTGGGAAGCGTCAAGCATGAGTTGCATCCGCTCTTCGGAGCGGATGAGGATCGCAACTAGCCTCTCCGCTGCGTGCCGGTTTGCAGTTCCCCGCGTTGCATCCGCTCTTCGGAGCGGATGAGGATCGCAACTGCCTGCCATGGTCACACGTCCGTATGCGCAGTTGTTGCATCCGCTCTTCGGAGCGGATGAGGATCGCAACTTCCGCGACGCGGACCAACCTGGCGGCGGCGCGGCGTTGCATCCGCTCTTCGGAGCGGATGAGGATCGCAACGTTCGCTCATCGTTAGGTCCTCCTAAGTAGCCCGTTGCATCCGCTCTTCGGAGCGGATGAGGATCGCAACCTGTCGAATCGCGTTCCAAGCGTCTCGGAAACGCCCCGTTGCATCCGCTCTTCGGAGCGGATGAGGATCGCAACCAGGGGGAGTGCTCTGAGTCCGCGCTGTCGGATGTTGCATCCGCTCTTCGGAGCGGATGAGGATCGCAACCTGCGCGGCCGCGACGACTACACGAACGCGAACTGCCTCATCCGCTCTTCGGAGCGGATGAGGCAGACCATCAGGGTGCTGCGATTCCCGGCATCAAGTCCTGGGGTGCCCTGCGGACAGGGCACCCCACCCGGGGCGTTATTTCCCTCGCTTCGTGTTCCCGGAATCCGGTATATAGGCAGGGCGGTTTCAAAGTCGGGTGCGGATGATGGCGGAGCCGGTCACAGCCCTGTAGCGATCCAGAAGAAGCCCGCACACACGACAACGGAGCCCGCTAGAAGAGCAGGGACTCTCACATCTCTGACTTCCAAGGGACTCCGTTGCGCCTTCAGTCTGCCATGCCCTCGTCCGCCCTGGCCGCGTCCGCGACGCCGATCCTGCCCGCCGAGGACAGTGATCCCCGCGACCGGCGGGGACGCCGCCACCCGCTGAGCTGCGTGATCCTCACCGGTTTGTGCGCGGTGCTGGCCGGCGCCCGCTGCCTGGCCGCGATCGGCCAGTGGGCCGCCAACGCGCCCCAGCACACCCTCGCCCGGCTCGGCGCCCGCATCACCGACCCCGCCCTGGGCACCCGCCAGGCGCCCAGCCCCGCCACGATCCGCCGCGTCCTCACCGCCCTGGACCCGCAGACGCTCACCCGGCTCCACACCGCCGAGGAGATCGCGGTGCTGGTCATGGACGGCAAGAGCCTGCGCGGCTCGGCCACCCGCACCGCTGCGGCCGCCCATCTGCTCCAGGCGATGACCCCGGCCGGACGCACCGTCGCCCAGGTCCGCGTGGACGACAAGGCCAGTGAGATGGCCGCCGTGGCCGACCTGCTGGCCGACGTCGACATCACGGGGTGTGTGATCAGCGCCGATGCGCTGCACACCCAACTCGGCACTGCCCGCTGGCTCGTCGCACGCGGGGCTGAGTACCTGCTGACAGTCAAGGCGAACCAGCCCACATTGCTTTCCCAGGCCAAAGCGCTGCCCTGGGCGCAGGCGCCGGTGCTGGAGGCCGCCCGTGAGCACGCCCACGGGCGGGTCGAGGTGCGCACCGCCAAGGTGCTGACCGCACCGCGCATCGCATTTCCCCACGCCCGTCAGGTGATGCGTATTCATCGATGGGTGCGCGAGTCCTGTACGGGCAGAGTCCGGCGCAGCTACGCCTACCTGGTCACGAGCCTGCCGGCCGAAAGCGTCACGGCCGCAGAACTGGCGAGCCTGGTGCGCGGGCACTGGGGCATCGAGGCCCGCCACCACATCCGCGATGTGAGCTTGGGCGAGGACGCCTCACGGGTGCGCACAGGCAACGCTCCGCAGAACATGGCGCTGCTGCGCGATGTGGCGATCGGGGTGCTGGCAGGGCTGGGGTTCGCGAGTATCCCCGCGGCCTACCGATGGGTGAGCTACGAGTGCTTCACCCGTCCCCTTGACCTTCTCAGGCTCCCCTGACCAGCAGCTACACCCGCCACACCCGAGAATGAAATAGCCCTGGTATATAGGCGGGATGCGTGACCCCTACCCCCTGCGCCCCCTCGAACCCGGTGAGTTCGACGCGTGGGCGCGCATGACCTGCGACACCTACGGCAGCGAGTGGCGCGAGGGCGCCCTGCGCAACGCGGCGAGCACCATCGAGCTGGACCGCACGACCGCCGCGTTCGACGGCGGGGAGGTGGTCGGCGGCGGTGCCATCCTCACCCGGACCATGACGGTTCCCGGCGCCGTGCTCCCGGTCGCGGGGGTCACACTGGTAGCGGTCACCCCCACCTACCAGCGGCGGGGGATCATGACCGCGATGATGCGCGGGCAGCTCACCGCTCTGCACGAGTCCGGCGGTGAACCGGTGGCCGCGCTGAATGCCGCCGAGGCCATGATCTACGGCCGCTACGGGTACGGCACAGCCTCCCACGTGGCCCGGATCGAGGGGCAGCGGCGGGAGATGCGGCTGCGGTCCGGCACCGACCTCGGCGACGGGACCGTCCGGCTGTTCGACCGGGACAGCGCCCGCCCTCTTCTCGAGGAGGTCTATGAGCGGGCCCGCGGCGGGGCGGTCGGCTGGCTCGCCCGACCCGCCAGGTTCTGGGACGCCCGGCTGTACGACGAGGAGCACGTGCGCGACGGGGCGTCGTCGCTGCGTTTCGCCGTGCACCAGTGCCCGGACGGTGAGGCCACCGGCTACGTGTTCTACCGGGTCCAGTCGGCGCCGGTGCCGGTGGAACGGTGCGGGTCGTCGAGCTGGCGGCGGTGACACGGCGGGCGTACGCCGCGTTGTGGGAGTTCCTCACGCGTGTGGAGGAGGGGTGTGACCGGATCGAGTACACGGGGGCGGTAGACGAGCCGTTGCCGCACCTGCTCCACGACGCGCGTGCGGTGCGTTCGGCCACGGTCGACAACCTGTGGGTGCGGCTGGTGGACGTGGACCGCGCCCTCGCGGCGCGCCGCTACGCGGCGCTCGTGACTGGGCCGCCGGGCCGAGGAACTCGAACACGGCGGCCCGCCGCTGTGGGAGAGCCTCATGGACGAGCTGCGCGCGACCCACCTCGGGTCGGCGGCGCGCCGCCGACCCCCGTCGGCGAACGCGGCCGCGGACGCGTCGGGACGGGAGGAGCAGGAGTGACCTCTCCCCGGCGGGGGACGCGTCACCTCAGGCCGTCGTGAGCTGAAGCGAGCTGTCCCCCGGCGCCGCCCCCAGCGCGTCGTCACCGGAGTCGACGGCGAACGCGTGGCCGGGGTAGAGCCGGATGAGCCCCAGCCAGTCGCCCACCGTGGCCTCCGGCTCCAACGGCACGGGGTCAGCGTCGGCCCCCACCCCCGGTGCGAGGACCCGGGCGTGGATCCGGTCGCGGACGGTGACCAGAACAACGGGGCGGTCGTAGCGTTCCAGCCGCTGGAACAGGTCGGTGACGGCCTCGTCGGGACGGGAGACGACCAGGATGTGCTTGCCCTGGGCGTCGCGTACCTCGGGGTGGCGCAGCAGGAACTCGACGAACTGCGGTGTGGTGCTGGCGTGCTGCTTCAGCTGGCGGGCGATGTCCTCGCCGTTGTGTACACCGCCGAGGTCCACGTGCAGGCGCGCGGTGCGGGAGCCGTGCCGCAGGAGGTAGTCGATGTCGGCCATCTCCGCGCGTGTGGGGCGGTTCTCCCCGTCGTCGATCCCGTACCGGCGGAGCCAGTCGTTGACCTCCGACCACAGCCACACGGGATGGCGTCCGGCCGTGCCCTCGGGAGCGGGGAACGGGGTTTCGCCGTGCCTCGTTCCGTTCACCCACTGGTTCACGTTCTGCCGACTGCGGCCGGTGCGCTCGGCGATGTCGGCGACCCCGACGATGTCGCGGTCCAGGCGCAGCAGCCGCAGCCCGGGGGCGAGCCTGCGGGCGCGCTCCGCTGTGGCCAGCGCGGCGGCCGTCGCGTCGGGACCCTCCCCGGCGACCGTCATGTGCACGGTGCCGTGCACGGAGAAGAGCACAGGGTCCAGCTCGTCGGTGAGGGCGCGAACGGTGTCCTCGTCGTCGAGAGTGATGCCGTCCAGGACGAAGGTGAACTCGTACTCGAACATCGGTCGCTGCCTTTCCCGGGAGAGCGGCGTGGCCGGGATCCTCCCGTCAGCTCGTCTCACGGAAAGTATCCTACTGTTGTTGACGAGGGTCAACGGACGTGTCGGTGAGATGGACGACCCCGGTCACGTGCGAGCCGGGAGACGGGGGACACTCAGTCGTCCGCAGCGTTCGGCCGGCGCCGCGGGTCGTCCGGCGGTAGGGGGCAGCGCCGCGCGCTCCACGCGATGCGCCGCGCGGCGCGGGAGGAGGTTCCCGGTGTTCCGGGAACCTGGATGCGCAGGCAGCCGCATGGGCAGTACAGCGCTCCCCAGTGCCCCTCCTTGGTCAGCCGCCACCCGTCCTTCGCGAGTTTCCGGAGAACCTCACGGACCTCCTTGTCCGGATGGTCGGCGGGGTCGGTCTCCCTGCCCGTCACGTCCGCGGTCCCGGAGGGGTCGGGTGCTGTGGGGGTCCGCCCGGGCGCCGTCCGCCGCGGCGCGTTGTCACCAGGTCCACGCGAGGGACCATAACAAAGCACGGATCCCCGTGGGAGGTCCTCGTGCCGCACGGCCCGGGGAACCACGGCTCCCGGGGCTCCCGAGCACGGCGCGGCCGGTTCGGCTGCTCCTCCGGGGACCGTCCGGTCCCGGGTCACGAACGGGCGAGTGCGGCCTCGGCCGCGTGCCGGGCGTGACGTGCCGGTTCGGGGGTCCCGGTCACCGCCGCTGAGGCGATGGCCCCCTCGACCAGCAGGTGCAGCTGGGTCGCTGTCTCCTGCGGGTCGGGTACCGGAACGTCGGCGGCGAGGGTGGCGAGGTAGCTCCGAACAGCGTCCTTGTGCTGGCGGGCGGCCTGCACCACAGCGGGAGAGGTCGGACCGAGCTCTCCCGCGGAGTTCAGGAAGGCGCAGCCGCGGAAGTCCGGCTGGGAGAACCACTCGTGCAGCCAGTCGAAGACGGCGAGCACCCGGTCGCGAGCCCCGGAGGCCTGTTCGGTCACCGCCGCGGCCAGTGACGCTCGCCACCGCTCGTCCCGGCGGCGCAGGTAGGCGAGTACGAGTTCCTCCTTGGACGGGAAACACTGGTAGAGGCGTTTGAGTGAGACCCCGGAGTCCGAGCGGATCTCGTCCATACCCACCGCCCGCACGCCACGCGTGTAGAACAGGCGTTCCGCGGAGTCGAGCAGCCGCTCTGTGGCTTCGGCGCGGTCCACGGCACCTCCCGGCTTGCTGTCGAGAACGTCCGTTCTCTATTCTAGCACCAGTTGGAGAACGACCGTTCTCTTTCAGTGGGAGGATGTCATGACCGCACGACCACCGCTTCCCCCCTTCACATGGGACACGGCCCAGCAGAAGGTGCGGGCCGCCGAGGACGCGTGGAACACGACCGACCCGCAGCGGGTCGCCTCGGCCTACACCGAGGACTCGGTGTGGCGTAACCGGGACCAGTTCGTCACCGGACGCGAGGAGATCGTCGCCTTCCTGCGGCGGAAGTGGCAGCGCGAGCTGGACTACACCCTGCGCAAGGAGCTGTGGGCGGTGCACGGCAACCGGATCGCGGTGCGCTTCCAGTACGAGTGCCACGACAGCACGGGCCAGTGGTGGCGCAGCTACGGCAACGAGATGTGGGAGTTCGCCGACAACGGGCTCATGTCCCGCCGGGAGGCAAGCATCAACGATGTGCCCATAACCGAGGCGGAGCGCCGCATCCTCGGCCCCCGCTCCGAGGAGGAGAGCGGGGCCCGGCTACCCCTCCGGTAGCGGAGGCCGCGGGTGCCCCGGATGCTACGTTCCCCGGATGGCGTACCTGCTGCTGTCGTTCGTCGCGGCTGCCGGGCTGCTCGTCGTCACTCCGGGCCCGGACAGCACCCTCGTGCTGCGCAGCACCGTGAACAGCGGCTGGCGGGCCGGAACCGCCACGACGCTCGGCATCCTCACCGGCCTCTCCGTCTGGGCGGGCGCCGCCGCCCTCGGTATCGCCGCCGTGCTCCAGGCGAGCGAGGCCGCCTACACCGTGCTGCGCGTCGCGGGAGCGTGCTACCTCCTCTACCTCGGTGTCCGCGGCCTGCTCGCGAAGCGGGAACCCGCCGTCGAGGACACCGGCAGCGGCGGCGCTGCCGCTGCCGCGCTGCGCTCCTACGCGACCGGGGCGACGACCAACCTGCTGAACCCGAAGATCGGCGTCTTCTTCGTCACCTTCCTGCCGGCGTTCGTGCCGGACGGGATGTCCGCAGGCGCAGCGTCGCTGGCGCTGGGTGCCGTGTACGTGGTGGAGACCGCGATGTGGCTCGCCCTCGTCATCACCGCCGCGAGCGGTCTCGCCCGGTGGTTGCGCCGCCCCGCCGTCACCCAGCGGATGGAGCAGCTCGCGGGAGGGGTGCTCGTCCTCTTCGGGGTGCGCGTCCTCACCTCGTGATTCCCGTACGTCCCGCGCCGCAGGGGATGTGGCCGGTACCGGCCACCGGGGCGGGGACCGGTTGACCATCGCGCTGCCGGTTCGGAAGGCTGTGCCACGCGACCGTGCCGGACGTGCCACGTTCGGTCACCCCCTCGGTGAAGGGCCCCGAACCCATGAGCGACGCCGCCCCCGTCGGCCCTCCGGTGCCACCGCCGGTTGACGCGACCGTGCCGCACTCGGCGCGGATCTGGAACCACTGGCTCGGCGGGAAGGACAATTACGCCGCCGACCGCGAGGTCGCCGACGAGTTCCGCGCGCGCTTCCCCGGCATCCGGGACTACGCCCGCCAGGGGCGGGCGTTCCTGGGGCGCGCGGTGCGTTACCTGGCCGGTGAGGCCGGGGTGCGCCAGTTCCTGGACATCGGATCGGGCATGCCCACCGTGAACAACACCCACGAGGTCGCCCAGGCCGTGGCGCCGGAGTCCCGCGTCGTCTACGTGGACAACGACCCGCTGGTGCTGGCCCACGCCAACGCCCTGCTGGTCGGCACTGAGGAGGGCAGCACCGACTACATCCACGCCGACCTGCGCGACCCCGCGGCCATCATCGGGGCCGCCCGCCGGCGGTTGGACCTCACCCGACCGGTCGCGCTGATGCTCATGGGCGTCCTCGGCCACGTCCCCGACGAGGAGGTCCACCCGGTCGTGGACGGGCTGCTGGGAGAACTTCCGGGCGGCAGCTACCTGGCGGTGTGGGACGGGACCGACACCGAACCCGCCGCGAACGAGGCACTGGAGTCGTACAACGAGTCCGTCCCGCTGCCGTACCGGGCGCGCAGTCCCGAGCGGATCGCGGCGTTCTTCCGCGGAGTGGAGCCCGTCGCTCCCGGTGTCGTCCCCTGTCCGCAGTGGCGGCCCGACCCCGCCGGCGTCGGAACACTCACTCCCGGAGCCTCGGCGAGCCGCTGCGGCGTCGGCCGCAAACCCGGCGCCGCCGACTGAGCGGGCGGAGCCGGAAGAGAGCGGGGCGGGAGCGCCGTTTCCGCCCTTACCGCGCGGGAACGGGGAGGCGAAACAAAGAACGGCCGCACCTGAGCCATGTGTACTGAATGCGTACTGGCTCAAATGCGGCCCTGTTCCCGCGGCCCCGCCTCAGGTCTCTGACCTACGGCAAAGCCGGTCGCCTGGTGTCCGGAGGGGGACTTGAACCCCCATGCCCTATCCGGGCACTAGCACCTCAAGCTAGCGCGTCTACCGTTTCCGCCATCCGGACGTAGTATCCGCTCGGCGCATCGCGCCGAACACGGTTAACTGTAGCAAAAGTATGAGGGTGAGCGTGCATCGTTTTCCTCCGGGCGGGATCATGGGGGCCCGCCAACGACGCGCCGACCCCCGAGAGGAGCTGCTCCATGGCCGACGGGAGCGAGCGGTTGAGCCCGGCCGAAGCCGAGGTCGTCGACCTGTGCCGAGACCTGATCACCATCGACACGTCCAACTACGGCGACCACTCCGGCCCCGGCGAACGCCCGGCGGCCGAGTACGTGGCCGAGAAGCTGGACGAGGTCGGGATCGAACCGGCGATCTACGAGTCCCACCCGGGCCGGAGCAGCGTGGTCGCCCGCGTGGCGGGCGCCGACCCCAGCCGCGCGCCGCTGCTGGTCCACGGCCACCTGGACGTGGTTCCGGCCGACGCCGCCGACTGGACCCACGCGCCGTTCGCGGGCGAGATCGCCGACGGCTGCCTGTGGGGGCGCGGCGCCATCGACATGAAGGACATGGACGCCATGACGCTCGCGGTGCTGCGGCAGCGCATGCGGGAGGGCCGTCTCCCGCCGCGGGACATCGTCGTGGCGTTCCTGGCGGACGAGGAGGCGGGCGGCTCCTGGGGAGCCCAGTGGCTGGTGGACCAGCACCCCGAACTGTTCGCCGACTGCAGCGAGGCCATCAGCGAGGTCGGCGGGTTCAGTTTCACCGTGTCGGAGAACCGGCGGCTGTACCTCGTGGAGACCGCGGAGAAGGGCATCGCCTGGATGCGGCTGACCGCACGCGGCACGGCGGGGCACGGGTCGATGGTCAACGACGACAACGCCGTCACCGAGCTGGCGGAGGCGGTATCCAGGCTGGGCCGCCACGAGTTCCCGGTGCGCCTCACCAAGACGGTGCGGACGTTCCTGGAGGAGGTGTGCGACGCGTTCGGTATCGAGTTCCGGGAGGACGACGCCGAGGCGACCGTCGCCCGGCTGGGACCGATCGCCAGCATGATCGGCGCCACGCTGCGCCACACCGCCAACCCCTCCGTCCTGGACGGCGGCTACAAGGCCAACGTCATCCCCGGCGCGGCCAGCGCCCAGGTGGACGGCCGGTTCCTGCCGGGTATGGGCGATGAGTACTTCGCCGAGATCGACCGGCTGCTGGGGCCGAACGTGTCGCGGGAGTTCATCCACCACCTCCCCTCGGTGGAGACCGACTTCGAGGGCGGGCTCGTCAACGCCATGGGTGGGGCCCTGCGGGCGGAGGACCCGGGCGCGCGGGCGGTGCCCTACTGCATGTCCGGCGGCACCGACGCGAAGAGTTTCCAGAGGCTGGGCATCCGCAACTACGGTTTCGCGCCGCTGCAGCTGCCGCCGGAGCTCAACTTCGCCGGGATGTTCCACGGGGTGGACGAGCGGGTTCCGGTGGACGGCCTGCGGTTCGGCACCCGGGTGCTGGACCGTTTCCTCGGCATGAGCTGACCCGCGGCCGGCCGGTGCCGCCGCCCGGTGTGAGAGGGCTCCCCGGGCGGCAGCTCCGGCCCCGGAGCGAAAAACACACCGACGCTCCCCGCGTTTTGCCGTACATGTTGCGTGGGGTGGTGTTACTGTTACTCTCAGTTTGCAGAGGTTGTGCTGCGTGAGCGGCCGACCGAAGCGGCTGACCGTGCCACGCGGCTGTGTCGGAGAGGGGCGATCATGGCGTTCGCAGACCGGCGGGGGGAATCCCTCAGCCATGCGGTCTGCCGTGCCATGGACGACACTCTCCGCCGCACGCTCCTCCTGGTGGGACTGACGGTCACCGGCTGGCTCCTGGGAGGGGCCGCGCTCGCAGCGGCCGAGGGCGCCGCCGAGCCGGACCTTCCCGAGGTGTCCACTGCTGTGGACGCCGCGGGGGACGCCGCTGGTGCCGACACCGCCACGGACACGACGGCGGAGGGCCCCGGCGGGCACGATGCCGCACCCGTTCCCGCGGACGGTGGCGAGAACCTCCTGTCCGGAATCGACGAGGGAACCGACGTGTCGGCGCGCGACGCGCTCGAGGAGACCGGGCGGCGCGCGCACGAGGCCGTCTCGCGGACCGTGGGAGGCGACGGGGAACTCTCCGCGGAGGAGAATTCCCTCGGGGACGTGTCGCTGGGCGACTCCTCCCTGGTCTCCGAGCCGGTCTCCGACATCAACGACGGCCTGGAACGGACCGTCGAGCGCTCCGCCGAGCCGGAACCCCGCACCGATGGTGCCGAGGGGGCCACCGAGGCCGCCGAGGAGGCGGACGCGCAGCGGGATCGGGAACAGGACTCCGACCGGGACTCCGAGCAGCAAGAACCGGAGGAGGCGCAGCCGACCCCGTCCGCACCGGACGCGGGAGGGGCGTTCGGTACGGACCGCGGCGCCGGCGCTGACCCGGCCCCGCAACAGCAGAAGGACGCCGGCCACGACGACGGCTCCGGACAACCGGACCGCCAGGGCTGGCACGACACGTCCGAGACCACCGGCACGGTGTCCGCGCCCGGGGCGCCGGCACCGGCCGGTTTCCTGCGCAGCCAGCAGGAGTTCCCGCGCCTGAACGCCCAGCGCGTCGCGCTGCCCGGCGCGGTGCACCCGGCCGTCCGCGACGCGGCGGACGACCCCTCGTTCTCGCCCGACTAGCCCTTTCCGCACTGTCAGCGACGAAGCGGCTGAACGCGGGCCTTTCCGCGCCCGAGACGCGCGAGTGACACCCCGTCTGGACACACAGCGCACCTAGTCAGTCACTCTTCCTGCTGACATGTCGCAATGTCGAACCTCACTCCACGTAATTCCGAAATCCAATTCTGAAATCCGGAAGGAGACGTCATGTCGAAAACGTCCGTAGGAACACTCGCGGCCCTCGCGGCAGCCGGGGTCCTCTCCACCGCCCCCCTCGCCCACGCCGACACCAGCACGAGCGGGAACGGGTCGATCGGCGGCGGTAACCAGGTGGACGCTGACGCGGACGTCCCCGTGAACCTCTGCGGCAACGCGGTCGCGGTGCTGGGTGTGGCCGGCGCCAAGTGCGAGGACAGCGGCGCCAAGGTCGAGGAGGGCGACTCGGGGGACACCAGCACGAGCGGCGACGGCTCGATCGTCGGCGGCAACCAGGCGGACGCCGACGCGGACGTCCCCGTGAACGGCTGCGGCAACGCGGTCGGCGTCGCCGGCAACGCCGGTGCCGACTGCGAGGACAGCGGCGCCGAGGTCGACGAGGACGGCCCGGACGGCACCGAACCCCACAACCCGCCCGAGGACGGCGACAAGGAGAACCCCGACCCCACACCGGAGCCCACCCCCGAGGACCCGACCGCGCCGCCGGAGGAGGACGACAGTGAACCCGACCCCTCCCCAACCACGGAAGCCCCGTCCGAGGAAAAGCCCGAGGAGTCCCCTTCCGCGGATACCGAGCCCGCGGTGAACCAGAGTGACGACGACAGCCTGCCCACCACCGGCGCCAACGCGCTGGCGATGGTCGGCGCCGCCCTGGCGGCCGTCCTCGCCGGAGCCGGCGCGATCGCGCTGAGCAGGTTCCGCAAGGCCCGCGCCGAGGGGTAATCCCACGCAGCCCCCGACCCGCGTGTCGGGGGCTGGCGCGAGTCCCGCGGCGCGGCAGCCGTGCGGCGGGATTCACGCCAGCCCCCGCTCATCCAGAGCGGGGCTGACCGGGCGTGCGCCACGTTCCCGCATCCGGCGGGACACGCTGCGTGCCCCCCACCGCATCCGGCGGGCCCGTACTCGGCCAGATACGGGGCGGCGGGATGGCAGCCAGGCCACGGAGGTCCGCGCTCCCTCCAGGAGCGCAGGAGCCCTCGGGGGTTGGTTCATTTCATCTCATCCGCGAATTTCGTTCGAGAGGACCTTCACATGCGCAAGTGGGTGCGCACTTCGGCACATACCGCGCTGCTGACAGCCGGATTCGTGGCGCTCGGCGCCGGCGTCTCGTTCGCCGACAGCCACCCGAGCACCTCGGGCAACGGGTCGGTGCTGGGCGGCAACCAGCTCGTCGCCAACGCCGACGTTCCGGTGAACCTCTCCGGTAACGCCATCGGCGCCGTCGGCGGCATCGCCGGAGCCAAGGCCGACCACACCGGTGCCGTGGTGCACGACAAGAACGGCGACATCTCCACTAGCGGCAACGGCTCGCTGGTCGGCGGCAACCAGGCCGTCCTCGACGGGGATGTCCCGGTGAACGTCACCGGCAACTCCGTCGGCGCGGTGCTGGGCACCGCCGGCGCGGCCGCCGAGCACAGCGGCGCCGCCGTCATCGAGGGCGGCCACGGCGACGACATCTCCACCTCCGGCAACGGTTCCGCCGTGGGCGGCAACCAGCTCGTTGGTGACCTGGACGTTCCGGTGAACGCCTCGGGCAACGCCATCGGCGCTGTCGGCGGTGTCGCGGGCGCGGCCGCCGAGGACACCGGCGCGCTGGTGAAGGAGGGCGGCACCTCCGGCGGGCACGCGCGCCACGCGCAGGCGGCGCCGACCACCGGCTCGCTGCTGGACCGCGCGAGCGAGGTCGCGGAACCGCTGCACGCGCAGACCGACAGTGTGGACGCCGGCCCGGTGCTGCACCAGACCGCGGGCCACGGCCACGGCGACGACATCTCCACCTCCGGCAACGGGTCGCTGCTCGGCGGCAACCAGGCCGTCGTGGACCTGGACGTTCCGGTGAACGCCTCGGGCAACGCCATCGGCGCCGTGGGCGGTGTCGCGGGCGCGGCCGCCGAGGACACCGGCGCCATCGTGAGCGAGGGAGCGAAGTCCCACAGCACCGGCATGGCGGCCGAGGACACGAGCGGGGTGGAGCGGGAGTCCCAGACGGCTCCCACCGGTGAGGCGCAGGAGCTGACCAACGAGCTCCCCGACACCCCCGTGGACGACACCCTGAACACGGGCGAGCAGCTGCCCGAGGCCCCGGCCGGGGAGACCCTGGAGCTGACCAACGAGCTCCCCGCGCCCTCGGTGGACGAGACGGTGGACCTGGACACGGGGCTTTCCGAGAGTGGTGCCGCGCAGGACACCGCCGAGTCCGCCGCCCCGAGCGAGCTGTCCGGCGTGCCGCAGGAGGCCGCCGAGAACATGCCTTCCGGGGCGACCAACCCCGTGGGTCAGGTCACGAACACGCTGGGCCTGTAGCCACTGGCTACCGGGTGCGTTGCTCCCGGTAGCGGCCCGGGGTCCGGCCGACGCCGTCTCGTCTCCTGTCCCGTAAGGACGCGGTGGACTGGCAGGGGAGAGGCGCGGAGGCCGCGGCACCCGGCCGGTGCTGGTGCTTTCCCCGTCGCGTAAGGAACGCGGTGGACTGGCGGGGGAGGGGCCAAAGCACCACTGTCGGCGAGTCCCGTCGGACGAACATCCGAGGGGACTCGCCGTTCGTGTGTCGTGGGACCGTTTCGGGACGCGCCCCGCCGCGGTGCGGTATAGGCTCGGATTGTCGGGGACCGGACCACTGTGCCGGAAATCACATGGTGCGCATCCGCCGGATGATCTTCCGGCACAGGGTGACGCGGCGGCTCCCGTCGCGGTAAACCCGCACCCGGGCGATTTCCCACCTCCCGTATTCCGCGTGCTCGGTCAGGGCCTGTCGGGTGGCGTTACGTGTCGTACCGCGGGGAATCTCCAGATCCCGGTACTCGTACTCAAGCATCGCCTTTATTCTGCGGCTTCCGGCGAGGTACGCGCCACAACGTTCGGATACAGGGTGCGGGGAACCGGAATCTCGGGGAATGATGCGGATTCGTGGAGCGGGACCGGCCCGTCGTCCCGAGAGGCGGATCGCGGAGCCGTCGGTTACTGTCGGTTGCTGGGGACCGGATGGCTCGCGGTCCGGTCGGTCGGTCGCACAGACAGCGCAAGGCGAGATATAGGGGATAGAGCGTGCCACCCAAGAAGGGCAGTGCCGGCAAGGACGGCCCAACGGACACCGGAAACCACGGCGGGAACCGGCTCGTGATCGTCGAGTCGCCCGCCAAGGCGAAGACGATCGCCGGCTACCTCGGCCAGGGGTTCGTCGTGGAGTCCAGCATCGGCCACATCCGGGACCTGCCTACGAAAGCCGCCGAGATCCCGGCCCGGTACAAGAGCGAACCGTGGGCTCGGCTGGGTGTCAATGTCGAACATGACTTCGAGCCTCTCTACGTCATCAACACGGACAAGAAGGCTCACGTCAAGAAGCTCAAGGAGATGTTGGCCGAGGCGGACGAGCTGTATCTCGCCACGGATGAGGACCGGGAGGGCGAGGCGATCGCCTGGCACCTGCGGGAGGAACTCAACCCGACCGTGCCGGTGAAACGCATGGTGTTCAACGAGATCACCCAGGAGGCGATCAGCTACGCCGCCGAGCACACCCGGGACCTGAACCTGCGACTCGTCAACGCCCAGGAGACGCGGCGCGTCCTGGACCGGCTCTACGGCTACGAGGTCTCTCCGGTGCTGTGGAAGAAGGTCATGCCGAAGCTGTCGGCCGGCCGCGTCCAGTCGGTGGCGACCCGGCTGGTGGTGGAGCGGGAGCGCGAACGGATCGCGTTCGTCCCGGCCGAGTACTGGGGGCTCAAGGCCGTCCTCGACACCGTCGGCGCCGACGCCGGGGAGGACACCGCCTCCTTCACCGCCGCGCTGGTGTCGGTGGACGGCAACCGCGTCGCCGTCGGGCGCGACTTCACCTCCGAGGGGACGCTGCGGTCGTCCTCGGGTGTGCTCCACCTCGACGAGGAGTCCGCCCGCGCCCTCGCCCAGCGGTTGGACGGCGGGGACTTCGCCGTGCGGTCGGTGGAACGCAAACCCTACAAACGCTCGCCGTACGCCCCGTTCCGCACCACCACCCTGCAGCAGGAGGCCTCCCGGAAACTGAACCTGTCTTCCAAACAGACCATGCAGGTGGCCCAGCGGCTCTACGAGAACGGGTTCATCACCTACATGCGTACCGACAGCATCACCCTGTCGGACAACGCGCTCGCCGCCGCGCGGGACCAGGCCAGCCGGTTGTACGGCAGTGACTACCTCCCGTCGAAACCGCGCGTCTACACCAGCAACGTGAAGAACGCCCAGGAGGCGCACGAGGCGATCCGCCCCTCCGGGGACACGTTCGCCACCCCGGCCGAGACCGGACTCACCGGGATGGAGTTCCGGCTGTACGACCTCATCTGGAAACGCACCGTCGCCTCCCAGATGAAGGACGCCGTCGGCGAGTCGGTGACGGTGCGCGTCGCCGGGTCCTCCAGCGCGGGGGAGCAGGCCGAGTTCTCCGCCACCGGCAAGGTCATCACGTTCCACGGTTTCCTCAAGGCGTACGTGGAGGGATCCGATGACCCCAACGCCGAGCTCGACGACCGGGAGCGCCGGCTGCCCCCGATGGAGGAGGGCGACTCCCTGGCCACCGAGAGCGTCACCGCCGAGGGGCACAGCACCCGCCCGCCGGCGCGCTACACCGAGGCCAGTCTGGTCAAGGAGCTCGAGGACCGCGAGATCGGCCGCCCCTCGACGTACGCCTCCATCCTGGGCACCATCCTCGACCGCGGTTACGCGTTCAAGAAGGGCACCGCGCTGGTTCCGTCGTTCCTGGCGTTCGCCGTGGTGCAGCTGCTGGAGCGCCACTTCGGCGACCTGATCGACTACGAGTTCACCGCCCGCATGGAGGACATGCTGGACGGGATCGCGCGCGGCGAGACGGAGAGCGTGCCGTGGCTGCGCCAGTTCTACTTCGGCGACGACGAGGAGACCGGGCTGAAGGACCTGGTCGGCGACCAGCTCGCCGAGATCGACCCCAAGGAGATCAGCTCCTTCACCATCCCGGGCAGCGACATCGTGCTGCGGGTGGGCCGGTTCGGCCCCTACATGGAACGGGACGGCCAGCGGGTCAACATCCCCGAGGACCTCGCGCCGGACGAGCTCACCAGCGAGAAGGCCGAGGAGCTGTTCGCCCAGCCCAGTGAGGACCGGGAGCTGGGCACCGACCCGGAGACGGGGCGCACCATCGTCGCCAAGAACGGCCGGTTCGGCCCCTACGTCACCGAGATCCTGGAGGAGCCGGACAACGACAACGGCGAGAAGGGCAAAACCGACACCAAGCCGAAGTCGAAGTCCAAAGCCAAGTCGGGGCCCAAACCCCGCACCGCCTCGCTGCTGAAGTCCATGTCGCTGGACACGGTCACGCTGGAGGACGCGGTGCGGCTGCTGTCGCTGCCGCGCGTCGTCGGGGAGCTCGACGGGGAGGACGTCACCGCCCAGAACGGCCGGTTCGGCCCCTACCTGAAGAAGGGTTCGGACAGTCGCTCCCTGGAGAGCGAGGAGCAGATCTTCACGATCACGATCGACGAGGCCAAGGAGCTGTTCGCCAAACCCAAGCAGCGGGGGCGGCGCGCGGCGGCCGCGCCGCTGCGCGAGCTGGGCACGGACCCGCACAGCGGGAAGCAGATGGTGATCAAGGACGGCCGGTTCGGCCCCTACGTCACCGACGGCGACGTCAACGCCTCCCTGCGCCAGGGGGACGAGGTCTCCTCGGTCACCGACGAGCGGGCGGCCGAACTGCTGGCGGACCGTCGTGCCAAGGCACCGGCGAAGAAGAACAGCACCGGCACGAACAACACCGGGTCGAAGAGCACTGGGTCGAAGAGCAGCGGCACGAAGAGCAGCGGGTCGAAGAGCGGCACGGGCACGAAGAAGAGCACCGGGAAGAGCGGTACCGGGAAGAAGAGCACTTCCACGAACACCTCCACCGGCACGACGAAGAAGAGCGGCGGCTCCGGCGACAGTGACGAGTCCGGCTGAGGCCTGTCGTTATTCTTCTGATCTCGCCTGTTCCGGCGGGCGGCGTTAGGGTGCGAGACAACACGGCCTTCAGCGTCGGCACGGTCGCCACCCCGCTGGAGTGGACGGGAGGTCCGCCGCTGCGGTTCACCGGTGACCGCGGCTGGCTCCCACGGTAGCGCTCCCGCCTGGCCGGACACAGTGCCGCGGGCAGTCCTCCGCGGCAGCCGCCGCACGGCGTTCCACCCGCGTGTTCCACAGGCACGGCCAGGTGGCCCGGACGGTTCGCGGCCCACGGCCGGGCAGTGCGGAACCGCCACCCACCGGGAACGGCCGTCGCGGACCGGTGCTGGTTACCGATGCCCTGACCAACCAGAGAGTGGGTGCATGTTGACGGTTTCGCGGGAATTCCTCCCCATGCGGAAGGGTGGGGGCCGCGCCCCGGATCGCCGATGAGTGGATCCGTCCCCCTCGCGGCACCGGGCGGCGCGGTGCGCGACGCCCTCGAGGACCGGCCGTTCCGGCGGCTGTGGTTCTCCTACTCCCTCTCCAGTCTCGGCGGGTGGCTCGCCCTGCTCGCCCTGCTGTCCCTGGCGTTCACCCTCTCCCAGGGCCACCAGCCGTTCTCGCCGGAGGCCGCCGTCGCCGGGGTGCTCGGGGCGAAGCTCGCGGCGCGGCTCCTCCTTCCGGCGCTGCTGCGGCTGGCCACCGACCGGGTCGACTCCCGGCTGGTCATGGCCGTCGCGGACGCCGTGCGGGTGGCCCTGTTCGTGTCGGTACCCCTGGTGGCCACGGTCGAGTGGGTGCTGGCCGTCGCGTTCCTCTCCGAGTGCGCGGCCGTGGCGCGGGCGCAGGCCACGAACAGTGCCCTCGCCGGACTCGTCGCCGACAACCGGCAGGACCGGGCCCGGCGGTTCCTCCACCTCACCCCGCACGGCACCGCGCCGCTCGCCGCCGCCGTGTTCGCCGTGCTGGCGGTGGCGGGGTGGCTGCTGGAGGGCCTGTTCTCCCCGATGGCCGACGTCGCCCTGTACGCGAACACCGTCGCGTTCGCTGCGGCCGGCGTCCTCCTCTGGTGGGTTCCGTCCGCGGCCCGGGAATCCCAGGAGTCCCGGGAGGACGAGGAGACGACGCAGCAGGCCGAGGGGACCCGCCCGATACCGACGCTGCGCGAGCGGACCCGCACCGCGGTCGTTCCGGCGGCGCGCCGGTGGCTGGCGTGGGGCATGCTCGCGGTCTTCGTCCCCGGAGGCCTGCTCGTGGGAGCGGGGCGCGTCCACGTGTCCCACCTCGGCGCGGGTGACGCCGGGTTCGGGGTACTGGTCGCCGCGGTCACCACCGGGACTGCGCTGGGCGTGTTCGGCGGGTCGCGACTGCTGCGCGACGTCAGCCGCGAACGGTTGTTCGGCCTGGCCGCCGGCCTGGCGGGCGCGTCCCTCATCGTCGTCGGCCTCGTGGGCGACATGGCGGTGGCGGCGGTGTTCGCCGCGCTCACCGGCCTCGGCGCCGGCCTCGCCTGGTCGGCGGGGACGGTCCTGCTGGCCCGCCAGTCGGACGAGGAGGACCACGAGCGCGTCCTGGACTTCCTCCACCCCGCCCTGCGGTTCGTGCTGGTGGCCTCCGCCATCGTGGCCCCGCTGCTCGCCTGGCCCGTCGGCGACCACCAGGTCCGAAGCGGTGACGTCGGCTACGGCCTGTGGGGAACCGGCGTGGTACTGGCTGGCGCGGGACTGGTCGCCCACGTCGCCGCCGCGGTGTGCTACCGCCGGATGACCCGCGGCCTGCAGGGGTCGCTGCGGGCGGAGGTCGCCACCGTGCTGCGTGGCGCGCCCGCCGCCCCGCCGGTCTCCACCGAGCAGCTGCCGGGCACGTTCATCGTCTTCGAGGGCGGTGAGGGCGCCGGCAAGTCCACCCAGGCGCGTCAGCTGTCCGTGTGGCTGCGAGACGAGGGCTTCGAGGTGGTGTCCACCCGCGAACCGGGTGCCACCAAACTCGGCATGCGGCTGCGGACGCTGCTGCTGGAACGCGGCGACACCCCCATGTCGCCGCGGGCGGAGGCGCTGCTGTACGCCGCCGACCGCGCCAACCACGTCCAGTCGGTGATCCTGCCCGCGCTGCGGCGCGGCGCGATCGTCATCAGCGACCGCTACGTCGACTCCACCCTCGCCTACCAGGGGGCGGGACGGGAGCTGTCCCGCGCCGGCATGGAGCGGATCAACGACTGGGCGACCGAGGAGCTGGTCCCGCACCTCACCGTGCTGCTCGACGTCCCTCCGGAGGAGGGGCTGGCGCGCAACAGCGGCGAACACGACCGGATCGAGTCCGAATCGGAGGAGTTCCACACCCAGGTGCGGGCCGGTTTCCGGGACCTGGCCGCCCGCGACCCGGGGCGCTACCTGGTGCTGGACGCCCGGGACGGGGAGGCGGAGATCTTCCGGGAGGTCCGGCGCCGTGTCCGCCGCATCCTGCCCGACCCGGTGCCGCGCGAGTCCGAGGCGGTCACCGGCATGATGCCCATCATCGACGAGTGACCGGACCGGGGTCCGGGCCGTCCGCGGCGGTGCGGACCCCGGGCCCCGGCCTGGCGGGCGCACCGGACGGGGATTGGCTCCTATCCTTGGACCGTGAGCGTCTTCGATGACCTTGTAGGCCAGGAAACGGCCGCGGGAACGCTGCGTTCGGCGACGGACGCCGCCCGGGACCTGCTCGCGGGCGGCCCCGGGGCGGGAATGACACACGCGTGGCTGTTCACCGGCCCGCCCGGTTCGGGGCGCGGGGAGGCGGCCCGGGCGTTCGCCGCCGCGCTGCAGTGCCCCGACGGCGGCTGCGGCCACTGCGACGCCTGCCACCAGGTGCTCGCCGGCAGCCACCCCGACGTGCTGTACGTCCGCCCCAGCGGGTTGAGCTTCGGTGTGGACAAGACCCGTGAGCTGGTGCTGCAGGCGGCCTCCCGCCCCACCGGAGGACGGTTCCGGGTGGTGTTGTTCGAGGACGCCGACCGGGCGACCGAAGCCGCCTCCAACGCGCTGCTGAAGGCGATCGAGGAGCCGTCGCCGCGCACCGTGTGGCTGCTGTGCACCCCCACCGCGGAGGACCTCCTCGTCACGATCCGCTCCCGCTGCCGCCAGGTGACCCTGCGCACCCCGCCCGTGGCGGACGTGGTCGACGCGCTGACACTCCGCGACGGCGTCGACGCCGAGACCGCGAACGAGGCGGCGCGGGCCGCCGGCGGGCAGATCGACCGCGCCCGCCAGCTCGCCACCGACCCCAAGGCCCGGCAGCGCCGCGCCGAGGTGCTGGCCATCCCGGCCCGGCTGGACGGGCTCAGCTCCTGCGTCTCCGCGGCGGCGCGGCTGTACGAGCTGGCCGAGGAGGAGGCCAAGGAGGCGACCAGCGCCCTCGACGAACAGGAGAAGTCGGAGCTGAAGGCGGCGTTCGGCGAGGGCGGCACCGGAAAGGGGGTCGCCAAGGCCGTGCGGGGCGCCTCCGGCGCGGTCAAGGAACTCGAGGAGCAGCAGAAGCGCCGCGCGACCCGCATCAAGCGCGACACCTACGACACCGCCCTGATGGACCTGGTGGCGTTCTACCGCGACGTGCTGGCGCTGCAGGTGGGTGCGCGGGTGGAGCTGTCCACCGCCGCCCAGGGGGAGGACCTGCGGCGGGTGGCTCGGTCCGGAACCCCGGAGGCGACACTGCGGCGGATCGACGCGATCATGGACTGCCGGGAGCGGATCTCCGCCAACGTGCACCCGCAGATCGCCCTGGAGGCGATGACGGCGGCCCTGTACACGGGGTGAGCCGGCGAGTGGCGGGTGGGCGGGTGCCGCCCCGGCCGGACGACAGTCAGCGACACGAGGGACGGGCTCGGGTGAGGACGACAGTAGGGCTAGGCTGCGCCGCTGTGCTGCTGCTCGCGGCGGGGTGCGGCGGCGATCCGGACGACGGCGGCCGGGACGGGGAAGGGAAGTCGGGCGGGGACACCGCGGGGACGCCGGAGGCGCTCACCGGGTTCTACGAGCAACAGGTGGACTGGGAGGACTGCGGGAGCGAGGAGGACGGGTTCGAGTGCGGGAGCTACGAGGTCCCGCTGGACTACGACGACCCGGACGGCGAGACGCTCGACATCGCGGTGAAACGCCTCCCCGCCAGCGGCGACAGCACGGGCTCGCTCGTGGTCAACCCGGGCGGCCCCGGCGGTTCCGGACTCCAGTACGTGAGCATGGCCAGCGACATCGTCACCGGGGACGTGCGCGAGCGGTTCGACCTGGTGGGGTTCGACCCCCGCGGGGTGGGGGAGAGCTCCCCGGTGCGGTGCCTGTCCCCCGAGAAGCTGGACGCGTTCCTCGGCAGCGACGTGGACACCGCCGACGGCAACGGCGACATGGCCGAGGTCACCGACGAGGGCGTGCGGCAGCTCACCAGCAGCAGCGAGGAGTTCGTGCAGGCGTGCCAGGAGAACTCCGGTGAGCTGATCAACCACCTCGGCACGACGAACGTCGCCGCGGACCTGGACGTGCTGCGCGGTGTCCTGGGGGACGAGGGGCTCACCTACCTCGGCAAGTCCTACGGCACCAGCATCGGCGCGCATTACGCGGACCGGTTCCCGGACCGGGTGCGCGCGATGGTGCTGGACGGGGCGATCGACCCCACCCTCGACCAGGTCGAGGTGGCGCGCCAGCAGGCGGACGGGTTCCACACGTCGGTGCGCGCCTTCGTGTCGGACTGCCTGGAGCACTCCGAGTGCCCCCTCGGAGGGTCGGACACCAGCACGGACGCGGGGGTGGACCGCCTCGGCGAGCTGCTGGATAAGGCGGGGGAGGAGCCGCTGGAGAACCGGAACGGTGAGCGCGAGGTCACCCGGGCCTGGGCGGAGACCGGCGTGCTGGGCGGGATGTACAGCGCGAAGCGGTGGCCACAGCTGCGGTCGGCGCTGGGGGCCGCGTTCGACGGCGACGGCACCGCGCTGCTGCGGTTCGGCGACAACATGTACGGGCGCTACCCCGGTGGCAACTACGCGAACAAGAGCGCCGCGCTCATGGCGGTGAACTGCTCGGATTCGCCCAGCCCGCGCGACCCGGCCGCCTACCGGAAGGCCGCGTCCGAGGCGGACGAGGACGCCCCGCTGTTCGGCGCCTCACTGGTGTGGGGGGCGCTGCCGTGCGCCTACTGGCCCAAGGAGGCCGTCGCCGGGGAGAAGCAGCTGGACGCCGCCGGAGCCGAGGAGCTGCTGGTGGTGGGCACCACCCGGGACCCGGCCACCCCCTACGAGTGGTCGCAGAACCTGGCCGACCAGCTGGAACCGGGGGTGCTGCTGACCCGGGAGGGCGACGGGCACACCGGCTACCGGATGGGTAACTCCTGCGTGGACGATGCGGTGGACACCTACCTGTTGGAGGGTTCCGCTCCCGAGGACGGGACCGTGTGTGAGTGACACGTGTCGCCCGCCGGGTTTCCGAGTACCGTTCGGGTCGCGAAACGCGCTACACTGATCCCGGTTCCGCAGCGCGCGGGACCGGCGCCGCCTTAGCTCAGTCGGTAGAGCGATTCACTCGTAATGAATAGGTCGCCGGTTCGATTCCGGCAGGCGGCTCAGGGAAAACGCCGCCCCTTCGAGGGGCGGCGTTTTGTTTTGGTGGCCAGTTGGGTGGCGGGATCAACGCCCGCCCCGGTCTTGTCGTGTCGGCCTCACACGGGTTCCCAGATGAGGTCGGGCAGCACGACGCCCAGTGTCAGAATCACCAGGAGGACGGGCAGGGCGCACCAGCGCATCAGGCGCCGACGGCGCCACCACCACGCAGCGGCCGGCCACAGTAGCGCCAGGACGGCCATCCCGGCGGAGAGGTAGGCCGGGGTGCGGTCGTATCCTTGGTTCCTGTCGTACTCACACTGGGCTTGGGCTATCTCCGTCAGTTGCATCCAGCAACTCGGAGGGTCGCTGAGGAGCAGGGCCATGAACCCCAGCCAGCACGCTCCCAGGAACGCCAGCATGGTCGTGAGAACCAGCAGTATCGTGCCGGCGACGGGCACACCACCCGGTGGTGGGGATTCGCGGGGGGAAGTCATGCCGGCATGCTAAGTCCCCCGGTGCTGTGGCGGGCCGCGGCGCGGTCGGCGACGGGTGCCGGACGCCACACCCCCGTTGTGCGAGACTGTGTGGTTGTCCGCCCGTTCCTGGAAGGAGAACACGACCGGTGGCCCACCTGTACCCTCCTCCCGGTCAGCCCAGCGGGGGACACTTCCCCGCCGGAACCGGTCACCCCCACACCTCCCCGCACGGCCCCCATCCCGCCGCGCCGCAGGGCTATCCCGCCTGGCCGGGCGGCGCTGCGGCCGGACCGGCACTGGCCAGCTGGCCGGCCCGCGCCTGCGCGTACCTCGTCGACATGCTGGTGACCGTCCCGGTGGCGTTCGGCATCTTCGTCGGCGGGATGCTGCTGTCCATCGAGGTGTTCGACGCAGAGGGGAAGTCGGCGGAGGAGACACCCGAGATGATGCTTCCTGTGGCCCTCCTGCCCCTCCTCGCGGCGTTCGCGGTGTTCGCCTACTTCTGGCTGCTGCACGCCCGCTGGGGAAGGACGCTCGGGAAGCTGCTCACCGGGATCAGGGTGGTGTCCCTGCGTACCGGACGGCCGCCGTCGCTCGCTCCGGCAGCCGGTCGTTCCCTCGTACACCTGGCCCTCAGCATGGCGACCTGTCTGGGATGGCTCGTCGACCTGCTGTGGCCGCTGTGGGACGAGCCCTATCGCCAGACCCTGCACGACAAGGCGGTGGGTAGCTGCGTCGTCCGGGCCCGGTGACCCTGCGCCAGGGGCGCAGGGGTGGCCCGTCAGGGGCGCGGTTTCTGCAGCCAGCCCCAGGCGGCGGTGGCCAGGAACAGTACGACACCGAGCACGGTGAGCCAGAACAGGCCCTTGAGGACCATGCCCAGGACGGTCAGCGCGAGCCAGACCAGCAGCAGAAGCAGGATGAGGTACAGCACCGGCGGTCCTCCTCCGCGTGGGGTGCGTGAGCTCCGCGGGGGTACCTACCCGCCTGTGCCGAGGAGGATGCGTCGTCCACGGGGTGCGCCTGGAGGTCACGCGCCGGAGCGAACGCGTCGGGATGACGGGTGGGACCTGCCGCTCCTCCTGGGGAGGGCACCAACGGCTCCGGTTCGACGAACCGCAGCGGACGGTCGGAGCCGTGCCCGCGCCGGGGTGGTTCCCACACGAAAACAACCCCCGGCCGAAGCTGGGGGCTGAGCGCGTTCGTCCCGTGAGCGGGGCGTCACCGGATAAGGGTTACATGCGCTCGGCACGGACCTCGGTGAGGAACGCCTGCCACTCGGAGGTGGAGAACGACAGGTGGCCAAGACGGCGGTTCTGGGTGTCGCGGACCTGGACAGTGCGCTCCTCGCCACGGCATTCGACGCAGTTGTCCATACCCTTCTGGCTGTAACTGGACTTGACCCAGTTCTCATTCATCATCGAACTGTCTCCTGATCGTCTCCATCAGCGCGCGGGATGCTGCGGGAGGCAGGGCATCCACAGCTTCCCGAAGTTCGGTGGGAGTCTTCCCTGACCCGCCGAACTGAAGCAACGCGTGGGCGTACTCGGATGTCTGGAACAAGCCGGGGATCACGAGCGGCTGGTACATCCGGACCCCGGAAGCTTCGCTTTCGATGGCCACTACATCGCGGAACCATTCGACATGTCAGCGGCAGTCGTAGGAACTACTACAGACGTGCTTGGAGTAGCCCTCGAGAGGATGGCAGGCCCAGGTTGCTGCCCTGCCGAGGACTACTGATACTTCCTGTGCCGTGATTGGGGCTCGGCGCAGGGGCAAGAGTTCAGAGACGTTGGCGCGGGTCTCGGTGAGGAACGCTTGCCACTCGGAGGTGGAGAACGATAGGTGGCCGCCCTGCCGGTTCTGGGTGGCGTGGAATGTAGGGCGGTGCAGCGTCCCGACCAGCCACCTGTTCCTTCACCTTTACGGCGGGTAGGATGAAGCCGGATGAATACACCAAGGCCCCGGTGATGAGCCGGGGCCTTCGGTCTTTCGGGGGTTAGAGGGCGGTAGTCACCCGGAGTTCGCGCAAGAACGCGCTCCATTCGGTGGCGGGAAACGCGAGGTGCCCGCTCTCCGGCTGCTTGGAATCGCGAATAGCGACTCCGGAGGGCAGGTCGGCGATCTCGACACACTCCTTGGCGGTAGCGCTGTACGAACTCTTGCGGAAGTACAGTTCGTCGGATGAATACACGGTCGGTCCTTACAGGTTCGTGAGTAGGTTTTCCATGATCTCGATGGATTCCCGCTGCGACTTGGCTGCAGCTAGAAGATGGTCAAAGACGAGCTTGTACTCTGCGACCTCCTCGGGCTCCTCAAGAAACAGGCTGTCGATGCGGCTCTCCAGGTAAACCATCGACGGGTCGATCTCGCCCGGGAAGTCGAGAATGACGAACGGACCGCTGATGCCGGGATGCAACCCTGCCGAAAACGGCATGATTTGAAGCGTGATCCCATTGTCCGGGTTCGAGGCCGCCGTTATCAGGTGTTCGACCTGCTCGCGCGCGACATCATCGGCTACGAACAGACGGTGCAACACGGACTCGTCTATGATCGCCCACAAGAGGGGAGGGTCCTCTTGGTCGAGGATCTCCTGTCGCGCTTGGCGTGTGGCCACGATTCGTTGGGCCTCTTCGGCCGGGCGGGCGAGAGAAGCCCGGGCTGACGCCTCCGCGTACCTGGCTGTCTGCAGCAGTCCGGGAATCACCATGGTCTGGTAAGTCCGGATGACGCTCGCCTCGGACTCGAAGCCGACATAGGTGTCGCTACCGAAGATGTCGCTGTACTTCTGCCACCAGCCTCGTTGGCGTGATTGGCGTGCCAGGGTGAGGACACCTTCGCGCTGTTGCTCGTCGGTGACGTCGTACAGGTCGAGGAGAAGCCGGACGTTATTGATGTCCGGACGTGTCCACTTGTTGCCCTCCATGTGCGCGAGCCTTCCGCGCGACCATTCAAGCTTCGCAGCAGCACCTTCCAGGGTCATGTTGCAGTCATGACGGAGCTGACGCAGTACAGCGGACAAGCGTCGCCTGCGAACAGTTGGGCTGTATCTCCTGCTCATTAGGACTTCTCTCCAGGGGAGTGGTGTCCCCGATCGTATTGGGATCTTCTCAAACAGGCATCTTTCGGATTCCGCTAGTCGGATTCCTTTGATGTTCTTGCAAAGATTGGATTCCGAAGTTAATCATAGAGGGGTATTCATCCAAGCCGCTCTAGCGGCCTGACCCGAGGGGTCTCCTATGTTTCACACCCTCGCGTCTCTGTGGACGCTGCTCTTGATCCTGGCTGTCGCCCTGGTCCCACCCACGCGCTACCGGCATCACCACGAACGCCCGACCCCACGTGCCGCACCACCGCCACCCGCCAGGCGAGGTACGGCACGCCGCTTCACCGTGCCGTCGCCACGGGGCGGGACCCACGACCAGGCCGGGATTTCCTGCCGGGACGTGGATAGCGGCATGGTGCCTTCAGCCGCGTTTCCTGACCCCGAGGTGCTTGATCCCGAGGAGCACAGCCCGGTGCGGCCCTACGTGACCCAGCACGAACGCCACCGCCAGGAGCGGGAGGAAGAGGGGTACTGCCCGGCCTGCGGTGCTGCCATCACGCCTGAACCTCTCGCCCCACCGGCCTACGGCGACGGGTTGGACGATGTCCGCGAGGCACTGTCGCCGTTGGTACGCGAGTGGGTATCCCAGCGCGAGCAGACAACCCCGGTGGGGGTGGTCCGGTGAGTATCCCCAACAACTGGCCCGCCCCGTTGCTGCGTCCGGGTGACGTCGCCGAGGTGTTCGGCGTGACCACCTCCACCGTCAACGTCTGGGTGCGTGAGGGGCGCTTGTCCCCGGTGGTGGTCACTCCGGGCGGGCACCGCCGGTTCCTCCCGGACGATGTCCACACCCTGATGGCCGCCATCCACCACCAGGACGGGGGTGGTCAGGCGTGAATCTCACCCCGCAGGAGCGCCGCGAGTTGCGTGACCTGGTGGAGCAGCTCGTCCAGGCCACCGAGGGCCACGCGTTCTGGCTCAACCAGGTCCGGGCGACCATCCTCGCGCTGCGCGACCGATTGGACGCCTGGCTCGGCGACGAGAACGAGGACCACGACACCGGCAGGGGTGACGAGAACACGGGAAGGGTTTCCCACCAGCACAGCGCTGGGGGTGGTGGCCTGTGCGAGGAGTAGAGCCCGGGTGGGAGCCCGGCATGTGGGTGCGGCTGCCCGGGGAGCCCGATGGCCTCGCCCCGTGGGATGTCGTCACACAGCAGGCTGACGGGATGCTGCGGATCGCTCCCCGCGACACGGTCGGCGATGCCCACACGGTCACCGTCCACCCCGACACGGTGGAGCGGCTCTCCGGTGGGGATCTGTCGTATCTGCAGTGCCGCTGGCCCGTGGGGCTGCGGGTGCGGCTGCACGCAGCTGGTTCCACCGTGCACGTGGTTACCGGCCACACACCCCAGCCCGGAACGGACAGCGGGGAAGTCCTCGTGCGGCCGGCTAAGGGTGGCCCGGTGCGGCACGCCAACCCGCGCACCCTGACCGACTGGATCCCGGTCGAACTCCAGGAATAGGACCCAACGGTTGTGCGCATCGCCGGTCGGGCGCGCAAGTGGGGCGTGTGTGAGCCGAGGCCGCACACGCCCTACATCCCTCGAGGGGTGCTCCTGCCTTTCCCTCGGTGCCCGAGAGTGGTCGGTTCTCCGTGGTCTTATGGGGGGTGTTGATAGCAGTGGAACGGTATGGTCAGATCCTGACCGCATTCGGCGGGATACCGGTCATATGGAGTTGCAAAAGAATAAAGCTGCGCATTATTGCAGGTGGGTGAGCCCCACACACGTGGGGATGGACCCGTGCAGGCCACCGCTGGGTCCGGAGTGGGACAGTGAGCCCCACGCACGTGGGGATGGAGCGGGCTCATTCGGAGATAACTATGTTTCCTTTGACCGCCACGCTCGACGGACGCGGTATCGCCTACGTTCCCAGCCAGGCGAACTTCCTGCTAATGAATCTCGCGGGTGTGTACCAACCCGTCGTCGATAGACTTCAATCGCGGAACGCTCAGTATCGCGATGGTCACCGTTGGAATCTGCCCGGGTGGATCCAAGTCCATCTGATCAATGTCCCCACCGTTGCCCCCGTCATTGAGGCGATTGAGGCTGCGGTTCCGGGCCGCCCGTGACACGCGTGCACATACAACGACGACCGACACCTGGACGAAGGGTCCTACCGTCATGACAGATCAGCGGATGCTCACCGGCGACCGCCCCACAGGCAAGCTGCACCTGGGCCACTATGTGGGCAGTATCGCCAACCGGATCAGGCTGCAACACCAGTACGAGACCTGGCTCATCATCGCTGATCTGCACATGCTGACCACCAAGAACGCCCGCGCCGACATCGACGAGATATCGGCCAATGCCCGCCAGATGGTGCTCGATTCCCTGGCTGCGGGCATCGAACCCGAGCGGGCGACCTTCTACCTGCAGTCGGCCATCCCGGAGATCGGCGAACTCAACACGCTCTTCCAGAACCTGATCACTGTGCCGCGCCTGGAACGCATCCCCAGCCTGAAGGACATGGCCCGCGACGCGGACAAGGAGACCGAGATGCCCTACGGGCTTCTGGGGTATCCGGTTCTGCAGGCTGCCGACATCCTCTGCGTCAAGGCCCACACCGTCCCGGTCGGCAAGGACAACCACGCCCACGTGGAGGTCACCCGGGAGATCGCACGGCGGTTCAACCACCTCTACGGGGAGACCTTCCCGATACCCGAACTCATCACCAGCGAAGTGTCCTCCCTGGTCGGTACCGACGGCCAAGCCAAGGCGAGCAAGTCGCTGGACAACGTCATCTACCTTTCCGACAGTGCCGAGGAGGTTCGCAGGAAGGTATCCGCCATGTACACCGACCCCAACCGGGTACGCGCCGACATCCCGGGAACGGTCGAGGGTAATCCGGTCTTCGTCTACCACGATTCGTTCAACGACAACCCGGCCGAGGTTGCCGACCTCAAGGAACGCTACCGGGCAGGCACAGTCGGCGACGTCGAGGTCAAGGACACGCTCGCAGCCGCCATCAACCGGTTCCTCGACCCCGTTCGCGAACGCCGCGCCGCTTTTGAGGCCCAGCCTGGTCTGGTGGACCAGATCATCGTGGAGGGGACCGAGCGTACCCGGCGCGAGGTTCAGCAGGTGGTTTTCGAGGTGCGCAAGGCGATGGGGTTGGCCGGGGCGTTCAACCAGCTGCGCCGTAAGGCCGAGCGGGCGCAGAAGAAGGCAGCGTCCCAATCCTGAACCGGAGCGGCACTATGACGCCCGACTCCATAGGTACCGACCCTCCCTGCGGCCCCCGTGGGGAGGGAACGGCGCGCAGCGCTGCGACGCATCCGGTTCCAAGGTGAGCCCCACACATGTGGGATGGACCCTCGGTATCCATTGCGGTGTGGGTAGTGACCTCGTGAGTCCCACGCATGCGTGGATGGGGCCGGGTGAGGTCACCTGTGAGCTGTGCTGGCAGCGGGTGCGCACACGGGCGGGTGTGTGGTCGCGTTCTCGGCCTCGGTGTCCCACCGGGGGCGTGCGTCGTGAGGACGGATGTGGTCTCCTGACCCCGTCGCGGTGGTGGATGCCGCGCCACCTGGCAGCGATCCGTTTTGAGGGGTGTGCGTGCTATGTCCGAATATCCAGAAGTTACACACACGGGCATGCGCGCGACCTAGAAGACCAGGTCAGAGAGGATGCTCCCCACGCACGCGGGGATGGACCCTGCGCGTGCCCGCACCGCGCCAATCCGACCAGATGCTCCCCACGCACGCGGGGATGGACCCCTCATCCCCGCCGTACTGGGTTGTCCCTCGGAATGCTCCCCGCGCACGCGGGGATGGACCCGCCACCGGAACGGTCACCCCGGCCGCCGGGGAGATGCTCCCCACGCACGTGGGGATGGGCCGCTGGACCGTGGGCCCGACGGCACCCACCGCAAGCGTCGTGCGGGTGACCCCGGATCATCGGGGTCACCCGCACGGGTCGGTGGTTCACTCGCTGGTGGAGGCGTGCTCCCGCGTGGTGGAGTGGCCGTCGGGTCCGGCGTGCCCGTTGGCGGCGAAACCGGGAACGGACTCCCGTTCGGTCCCCTCGTCCGAGGCCGCTTCTCCATCGGTGGACCCGTCGGTCTCCGTGTCCTCGGTGGGGGAGATCTCCAACTGGAAATCCCCGTCGTGGTCCTGGGCTCCGGCGATGACGGCGGCCGTGACGACCTCCTCGCCCTTCGCCGACCGCAGCACCACCGGGTCCCGCTTGAGGTCGCGGACCAGGGCGAAACACATCAGGATGATGATGATCGCGAACGGCGCGGACACGATGATGGTGAGGTTCTGCAGCCCGGTGAGCGCGTCGTTGCCGCCGGCGAGCATCATGATCGCCGCCACGGCGCCCATCATCAGGCCCCAGAACACGGTGATGTGCTTCCTCGGCTCTATGGCGCCGCCCTGCGACATGGTGCCCATGATGATGGAGGCGGAGTCGGCGCCGGTGATGAAGAAGATCCCGATCAGCACCATCACCACGAGCGCGACCAGGGTGAAGGCGGGGAACTCCCGCAGCAGCCCGAACAGTTGCGACTCGGCGTCGTCACCCAGCGAGGCGATCCTGTCGGTGGAGCCGAGGCTCAGGGCGGAGCCGCCCATCACGCAGAACCACACCAGGCTGAGCGCGCTCGGGACGAGGATGACGCCGCCGATGAACTGGCGGATCGTGCGGCCGCGGCTGATGCGGGCGATGAACATGCCCACGAACGGCGACCAGGAGATCCACCACGCCCAGTAGAAGATGGTGTAGCTGGACAGCCACTCGTCGCTGGTGGTGGCGCCCGTGCGGGCGGACATGTCGAACAGGCCGCTGAAGTAGCTGCCCAGGGCGGTCGGCACCATGTTCAGCATGTAGACGCTGGAACCGGCCAGCAGGAGGAACACCAGCAGGCCGAAGGCCAGCACGATGTTGGTGTTGGACAGCCACTGGATGCCCCGGGCGACACCGGAGACCGCCGAGAACAGGAAGCACAGGATCAGCACGCCGATGACCGTGATCAGCACGGGGTCGCTGGACTGCTCGATCCAGCCGATCTCCTCCAGCCCGCTGCCGATCTGCAGGGCACCCAGCCCGAGGGACGCCGCGGTCCCGAACAGGGTCGCGAACAGGGCGAACACGTCGATGATCCGCCCGACGGCGCCGTTGGCGTGCCGCTCCCCGATGAGCGGGGTGAACACGGCGCTGATGAGCTGGCCCCGGCCCAGGCGGTAGGTGCCGTAGGCGATGGCCAGTCCCACGACGGCGTAGATCGACCACGGGTGCAGGGTCCAGTGGAAGAGCGTCGTCGCCATCGCGGTGGGCGCGCTCTCCGCCTCGGTCCCCGGTGGTGGGCTGAGGAAGTGGGTGATGGGTTCACCGGCGCCGTAGAAGACGAGGCCGATCCCCATCCCCGCCCCGAACATCATGGCGATCCAGGACATGGTGCGGAACTCGGGTTCCTCGTCGTCGCGCCCCAGCCGGATGCCGCCGTAGCGGCTGAAGGTGAGCCACAGCGCGAACACGACGAAGCCGGAGGCTGCCAGGATGAAGGCCCACCCGCCGTTGTGCACCAGCGCCGCGAGGGCGGTGCTGGACATGCCGCTGAGTGAGTCGCGGGAGATGATCCCCCAGGCGAGGAACGCGATGGCGAGGAACGCCGCGGTGCCGAACACCACCCGGTCGGTCCGGGGGGCGCGGTCGGCCTCCGACGTCGCCGGCGGCTCCCAGAGTAAATCCTCGGTGTTGATGTCCCCGCTGGATGAGCTGTTGTCTGTCGCCACGGTATCCGGCGCCCCTTTTGCGGGCGCGCCGCCTCCTTCTCTGACGTCCTACGGCGAGCGGGCACGGTGCCGTCCGTCGGGGGATGGCACACGACGGCCCCGCGTGCTCGGTTACCTCAGATGAGGCGGGGTTCTGTTCTCCCCGAAACGCACCCGTGGGGGACGCGGGCCCTGTTCGGCGGACGTGTGCGCGGCGCTGGACGCGCCGCTCGTCACGAGCAGGGCCTGGACGGGCGCACGACGGAACCCGGAGTGTCACCTCCGGTACCGCCTGTCCACGATAGGAGCAAAGAGACGCACACTGACGTGGGGTTCCCCGAACGGGGTCCCCCGGTGGTTCAGTACGGCCACGTCCCGTCCACGACGGTGCCGTGACCCGGTCTGTTGTTGTCCAGCCATGTCTGGCGGTCCCGGGCGCGGTCGGCGGCCCACGCCACCTGCCGCTCGTGCAGCTCGGCCAGCTCCAACCCCGCCAGGTCGGGGTAGCGCGCGCCGATCTCCCTGGCGAGGGAGAGGCAGGCGGCCGCGTCGCCGTCGGCGGTGTGCGCGTCCACCAGCCCCACACCGTAGTGGTCGCACATCGCGCCGAGGTTGCGCGGTCCCGAGCGGTAGGGGTCGATGCCACGGTCGATGACCAGTGGGTCGACGATGGGCGACGGCGCCCTGGTCAACCGCGACTCCAGCGGTTGTATTCCGCAGCGGCGGAGCTCGCCGTCGAGGACCCGGAGGTCGTAGGGGGCGTTGAAGATCGCCAGTCCCCGGCCGGCGCGGAGGTGGTCGGTGAGGATGTCGGCGATCTCGGAGAGAGCCTGCGGGGCGGGAACGCCCTCGTCCCGGGCCCGCTCGTTGGTGATCCCGTGCACCGCTATGGCTTCCTCGGGGATCTCGCGTTCACCGGGGTGGACCAGCCACGTGCGGGTGGCCCCCGAGGTGTCCACGAGCGCGGCGGAGACGAGGAAGGCAGTGCGGGGGTCCCGGGCGGAGGTCTCACAGTCGAACCCGGCGAGTTCGCCGCCGTGCCACCCGGGGTGCTCGCCGCGCGGCGGCGGAGCGGGGGCAGGGGTGTGCTCGGCGCAGTAGGTCAGCCACCGCCGGCCGTCCCGGACAAGCCCCCCGGCCCGGGCGGCGACCTTGGCGCCGCAGCTCCGGCACGTGCCGGGGTAGCGGTTGCGCATGCTCTCCTCCGTTCACTTCCGTACCCGGCAATCCTAGCTGCCGTGTGTGACGCCGCGTTGGCCAGCGGTTTCCCACGGGACCGGATGTGGTGCTCCACACCCGAGGCGGTACGGAACGGACATGGTGGGCTGTCCTGGCGGGTAGGCACCCGTAACGCGGAGTTCTCGGTATGTCGGTACTCGTCAGGGACGTCCCCGCCGCGCCCGGTGGTGCGGCAGGGAGGGAAGGGGGAGGAGATGAGCCTGGAAGAAGCCGAGCGCCAGCTCGAAGCGGCGGTCCACGACGCCCGCGTCTCGTTCGACTGCATCGCCCTGGAGGACCTGGACCGGGCGCACACCAACGCCATCACGGCCCGCGCGGCGGTGGACGCGGCGGAGTACGCCCTGCGGGTGGAACTGGAGCGGCGCCAGAACGAGGAGGACACCACCGGTACGGGTTCGGAGGAGCCGTCCGGGGGAGCCGGCCCCTCCGAGTCGTCCGAGGGGGCGCAGGAGTGACGTGGCCGGTCAGCCGTGGGCGTGTACCACCACGGCGGTCTCGTCGCCGGTGTTGATGAGGTGGTGCCCGCAGCGGGCCCCCAACACGTGGCCGCGTTCGGTGGTGAGGCGCTGCACGGCCGTCATCGCCCCATCCGCGCTGGTGGCGACCAGGTGCGCCCGGCCGCGCGCCATGTGGACGGCGGCGGTCCGCGGTCCGCCGCTGCCGGAGGCCGCCTCGGCCGGAAGCGCCAGGAAGGCGTTCGGCGGCAGCACCGCCACGGACAGCCGGATGCGTGTGGCCGTGTCGGGGCGGGAGTCGGAGGGGACGGTCCGCCACTGGCCCGGAGTGTGCCATCCGGCCGCGGGCGCCTCGGCCGCGGTCTCGCGCGCGGCGGCCGCCAACTGCCCCGGGGTGGGGGCGGGGCGCACGGCGAGGTGTGGGTAGCCGGTGGAGTGTCCGGCGAGGACGACGTCGCCGACGCCTTCCAGCAGTTCCGGCAACGGTTCCGGGCCCGGTCCGGGCGCTGGGACGACGGCGGGACGGGATGCGGTGGAAGTGTTCTGGGGCACGGGTGGTCCTTCGTGTGGTGCGCGCTGGCGTGCGACACGGAGTCGTGTTCCTGGCACGGGGAGTTTCCTGCGCCGGGGGAGGAGCGGAACGCTCAGCCGTCCGGCCGTACCGGACGGGTCCCCTTCAGACGGCGCGGATGCGGGGTGTGTTCAGCAGCAGGAACAACACGAAGGGACGCGACACGCGAAGCCGGCTGCGCGGCCAGACGCCGCGGGTGCCATGTGAGTCATGGGTGACGAAGCCGGTGCGGTGCGCGGATGCATACCCGTAGCAGATCAGCGGCGATGCGTGAGTGTCAACCGTCGTGGCCGAAACAGGATGTCGGATGTCTCACGCCGCATGGCTGGTGCGCTGCGTGTCCGCCCGTCCGGGCCGGACGGGCGCGGGGTCCGGCGGCCCGGAACCTGTGGCTCGGACCGGGCCGTATTTCGCCGGAACGCATTGCGGTACTACCGCGACCGGTGATGCCATAAGAGACTCCCAGGTGACTCCCTTCGGTAGCTCACCACCGGTCCCGGAGACGAATGGACGGTGCCGGAAGGCTCTCTGCGATGGTTGCGGGATGCGGTGACTACCGGTCCCGGTTCCCGGAGCCGGGACCGGTCCGGGAGACGGAACACCGGCGGCCGGGCGGGCACCGGCACCCGCGCTCACGGTGCACTGGAAAGAGGTGATCGGTTGATGCGGATGCGGTACTGTCGCGGCCCTCTCCCCGCTGCGGGGCCGGCTGCCGGAACCGGGCACGGCACCGGGCGGGCACCGACCCGCCTCTTCGCCTCCTCCCCGTCGTGACCGGGGGCGGGATGCCATCGTTGTCGGAGAGTGAGGGGAAGCGTCCCGGTGACCGCCCCGAGGAACCGGGGGCGGTGTGGGCGCGCGTCGCGGTACGGGCCTCGGTGGTGCTCGCGGCGGGAAGCATGGCGGCCGGGTTCCTCGGTTGGCGGGCGGGGGCGCTCGTCGCCGGACTGACCGCCTGCACCTACGTGCTTCTGGGGACGGCGCCGCGGGTTCCGGCGCCCTACGGCCGCGGCCGGCTGTTGCGGACCCTGCGGCGGAAGGGGTACCGCATCGTCCCGGAGGCCGCCTCACGGCACGTCGCGATCGGTCCCGGCGGTATCTACCTGCTGGAGACGCGGGCGTGGCAGCACACGGTCTGGCGCTCGGGAGGAGAGTGGTACGTCGGCGCTGTCCCGGTGGGCCGGGTCGTGGCCCGCCTCACCCAGCGCGCCGGCCGTATCGAGCGCGTCCTGGAAGCCGGCGGGGACGGCCGGCCCTGGGTGGTTCCGGTCGTCATGGTGTCCGGCCAGTTGCCGGAGCGGGTGATGCGGGCCGACCGCACCGTCATCGCCCGCCCGCGGGAGGCGGTGCGCTACGTCCTGCGCCGGCCGGAGGTCCTCGACCCGGAGGAGGTCGAGGCGCTCACCGCTGAGGTGGAGGACCACCTGTTCCCGGAGTGAGGGGCGCCCCCAAAGAGGGGTAGGGCCCGTGGGACACCCGTCCCGGCACGCGGCGTCGCCCGCCACCCCGCGAGGGAACCGTCGCGCCCTCATCCCTGGGCCGTGCCGGCGCGGCACCGGCCGCGCCGCTCGGGAGACCAGCGCCCGTCGACGCGTTCGTCGAACGGGCCCGGCGCGGTTGGGCACCGGCCGGCACGGTTCGGGTCCTACTGGAGTGTGATGTGGGACGTGTCCCCGTGCGCGCCGGCCTCCTCCGCGCGTTTCACCGACGAGGCGACCTCCTGCTCGGCGTCGTGGCGCCCGCTCCAGGTGGCACCCTCCACCGACTTCCCGGGTTCCAGGTCCTTGTACACGGTGAAGAAGTGCTCGATCTCCAGACGCTCGAACTCGCTGACATGATGAATGTCACGCAGGTGTTCCATGCGCGGGTCGGTGGCGGGAACGCACAGGATCTTGTCGTCACCCCCCGCCTCGTCGCGCATCCGGAACATTCCGACCGCGCGGCAGCGGATCAGGCAACCAGGGAACGTCGGCTGCTTCAGCAGAACGAGAGCATCCAGCGGGTCACCGTCGTCGCCGAGCGTTCCCTCGATAAAACCGTAGTCAGCGGGGTAGCTGGTTGAGGTGAACAGCATCCGGTCGAGGCGCAGCCGACCGGTCTCGTGTTCCATCTCGTACTTGTTGCGCTCCCCTTTGGGGATCTCGATGGTGACGTCGAATTCCATGAGTGTGTCTCGGATTTCCCTTACGGATAGTGTCGCTACATCGGTCACGTTTGTCGCGATGCCAACGAAAGGCAGGTGCCGGGGTGCGGCAGATGCAGGCCTGGACTCTTACCACCGCCGCCGTTCTCAACGTATTCGTACTGCTATCAGGCTTTGTCACGGTGGATGTCCTGAGGTCCCAGCCGCCGATGGCGGATGCATACCCTGCCACCCTCGCCAAGGACACACCGGATGCGGCGTCGTCCGACGCCGCCCCCGTCGACCCGAATCAGCTCGCGGATAAGCTCGATGATCCCATGTCGGATATCGAGCTGGGTGAGGGGCTCACCGGTTATGTCGCCGACGCCGCCAGCGGCGAGAGCCTGTTCGACAAGAACGGCGGCGAGGGCGTGACCCCGGCGTCCACGACGAAGCTGGTCACGGCGGTCGCCGCGCTGCGCTCCCTCGGCCCGGACGAGCACCTGCACACCAGGGTCGTCCGCTCCGGCGACACGCTCACCCTCGTCGGCGGAGGCGACCCCACCCTGAGCTCCACCGGCCCGGGCGGTTACCCCTCCCTGGCGAGTATGACGGAGCTGGCCCAGCGCACCGCCGACAGCCTGGACGGTTCCGGCACGGACACGGTCACCCTCGCCTACGACGACTCGCTGTACAGCGGACCTCCCCTGGCGCCCTCCTGGAAACCCAACTACGTGACCGGCGGCAGTGTCGCCCCCGTGCACGCGCTGATGGTGAACGAGGGCTACGGCGACGACGGCTACCCCGTCGACGACCCGCCGCGCCAGGCCGCCGAGGAGTTCGCCCGGCAGCTGGAGGACGCGGGCGTGGACGTGTCCGGCGACCCCAGCTCCGAGAAGGCCCCCGAGGACGCCGAGCGCGTCGCCCGGGTGGCCTCCCCGGAGATCTCCGCGCTGGTGGAGAAGATGCTGCTGGAGAGCAACAACAACATCGCCGAGGCGCTGGTGCGGCACGTGGCCCGCAGCGAGGGCGAGTCCCCCTCGTTCGGGGGCGGCTCCACAGCGATCTCCGGAGTGATGTCCGACCTCGACGTCTCCGGCGTCGACGTGGCCGACGGCAGCGGCCTCTCGGTGGACAACAACATCTCCCCCGAGGCCCTGGTCGACGTGCTGGCCGCCGCCCTCGACTCCCAGAACCCCGAACTGCAGACGGTCCCCAGCAGCCTGCCCACGGCGCACTTCACCGGCACCCTCGACGGCCGGTACGCGCCGGACAGCCCCACCGAGGAGGGCGCCGGCGTGGTCCGCGCCAAGACCGGAACCCTCTCCGAGGTGAGCGCCCTGGCCGGGACCATCAACGACGCCGACGGGCGGCTGCTGCTGTTCGCGTTCATCGCCAACGACCCGCTGGCCAGCGGCAGCAGGCTCGACCGGCTCGCCAGCGCCGTGGCCACCTGCGGCTGCTCCTGAACCGCCCCCTCCGACACACCGGCGGCCCCGGGCTCCCCTGAGACAACCCGGAAATCGTGTCCAACACTCTGTGCGGCGGCGTCGCAGTGGGTACGGTGAGGGCGTGACTTTGATCGACTGGGACGTAGCCGTCACCACCGGAACCCGCCTCGTGCGGCCCGGACCTCAGGTGGACATCGCCGACGCCCGGCAGGCCGTGTCGCAGCTCCGCGAGCTGTCCGTCACCGCCCAGGGGCATGTGACCGAATTCACGGGCATGAGCCCACTCGAACCGGCCGGTCCGGCGGTTGTGGTGGACAGGCCGGGCTGGATCCGGGCCAACGTGGAGGGGTTCCGCGCGGTACTGGAGCCGATCCTGGACCGGTTGGGCTCCTCGCGGTTGGGGAACGCCACCGGCCCCGTGTCCACGGCGGTGGGTTCCCGCGTCACCGGCGCCCAGCTGGGTGCGGTGCTGTCCTACCTGGCCGGGCGGGTACTGGGCCAGTACGAGCTGTTCCTGCCGCCGGACCCCGACGGCACGGCCCCCACGGGCCGCCTCACCCTGGTGGCTCCCAACATCGTGCAGGTGGAACGGGAGCTCGAGGTCGACCCGCGCGACTTCCGGTTGTGGGTGTGCCTGCACGAGGAGACCCACCGGACCCAGTTCACGTCCAATACGTGGCTGCGCGAGTACGTCCAGGGGCAGATGCAGGAGATGCTGCTCGCCTCGGACATGGACGCGGGCGCGTTCCTGGAGCGGCTGCGGGCGGCGGGAGACGCCGTCGTGGACGTGATGCGGGGCGGCAACGCCAACCTCATCGAGGCGTTCCAGAGCCCGGCGCAGAGCGAGATCCTGGACCGGATCACCGCCGTCATGACGCTGGCCGAGGGCCACGGCGACTACGTGATGGACGCGGTCGGCCCCAGCGTCGTCCCGTCCGTCGCGGAGATCCGGCGCCGCTTCCAGCGCCGCCGGGAGGGCGCCAACCAGGTGGACCGGATCATCCGCCAGCTGCTGGGCATCGACCTGAAGATGAAGCAGTACGAGGAGGGCGCCGCCTTCGTCCGTACGGTTGTGGAACAGGTCGGCATGGCCGAGTTCAACCGCGTGTGGGAGTCCCCCAGCACCCTGCCGACGATGGACGAGATCCGCGACCCGCAGTCCTGGATCTCGCGCGTGGTGCGGTCGCGGCCGCTGCCGGAGGGCGACGGGCAGGTTTCCGCGGGGGAGTGACCGCCGCGGCGGCGCCGGACCGCGCGCCCGGAGCCCGCGCGGGTCCCTAGGATTGCGGGCATGACTGGTCCACCGCCCGACATCGCCGCAGCGCGCCTGGCCGTACGCCGGGCCCTGTCCGACCTGGCCCCCGGCGACCTGGTGCTGGTGGCGTGCAGCGGCGGCCCCGACTCGCTGGCACTCACGGCGGCGGCGGCGTTCGCCGCGCCGCGCCTGGGCCTGAGAGCGGGCGGGGTGACCGTGGACCACGGGCTGCAGGAGGGCTCGGCCGACCGTGCGGCGTGGGTCGCCGCGGAGATGGCTTCGCTCGGGCTGGAACCGGTGGAGAGCCGCACCGTCGCGGTGGACGGCGGCGGCGGCCCGGAGGGGGCCGCCCGCAGCGCCCGTTACGCCGCCCTGGACGCCGCCGCCGAGGCGTGCACCGCCGCCGCGGTGCTGCTGGGGCACACGCGCGACGACCAGGCCGAGACGGTGCTGCTCGGCCTGGCCCGGGGCTCGGGCGCGCGCTCCCTGTCCGGGATGCCGGCGGTCACCGGCCGCTACCGCCGCCCCTTCCTCGGGCTGGACCGGCGGGTGGTGCGCTCCGCGTGCGACATGATGGGCCTGGATGCGTGGCAGGACCCGCACAACGCCGACCCCGCCTACACACGCTCGCGCGTGCGCCACGACGCGCTTCCCAGCCTCGAGGCCGCCCTCGGGCCGGGGATCACCCCGTCCCTGGCCCGCACTGCCGACCTGTTGCGGGACGACGCCGACGCGCTGGACCTGTGGGCCGAGGAGGTCCGATCGCGGGCGGGAACGGAGCACGAGGGGCAGCCCGCCCTGGACGTGACCGAACTGGGCGGGGTGCCCCGCGCTGTACGCACCCGGGTCCTGCGCCGGACGGCGCTGGAGTCGGGCTGCCCTGCCGGCGAGCTCACCGCACGCCACGTGGCCGAACTGGAACGCCTCGTGAGCGCCTGGCGTGGGCAGAAACACATCCCGCTTCCCGGCGGGGTGCGGGGGTGGCGCACCGGAAAACGGATCGTGCTGGCGAGCGGCGCGGCCAGCGGGCGGGACGCGGGAGAGTGACCCGGGCCCTGCCCGGCGGGAAACGCCCACTGCGCCGCTCCGGAGCGCGGGGGCGGTCCGACGGTTGGCAGGGCCGAGGGCTGGCCACTGGTACGGCGTTTCGTGGAGGTATGCCCATTATCCTGGTGGCGTTCCGGCAACCCTGAGGCGAGCAGCGAGGAAAGCGTGGAAGCGAAGGACATGGGTCAGGATCTGGAGAAGATCCTGGTCACCGAGGAGCAGATCAAGGCCCGGCAGCGAGAGATGGCCGCCGAGATCGACGCGACGTACGCTGGAAAGGACCTGCTGCTCGTCGGCGTCCTCAAGGGCGCTGTGATGGTGATGGCCGACCTCGCGCGCGAGTTGCACAACCCGTGCGGGATGGACTGGATGGCGGTCTCCTCCTACGGGGCGGGAACGACCTCCTCGGGGGTGGTGCGCATCATCAAGGACCTCGACTGCGACATCAAGGACCGCAACGTCCTCATCGTGGAGGACGTCATCGACTCCGGCCTGACCCTGTCGTGGCTGGTCGGCAACCTCAAGTCCCGGGGTCCGGCGTCGGTGGAGATCTGCACGATGGTGCGCAAACCGCTCGCGTTCGACGTGGAGCTCGACATCAGCTGCGTGGGCTTCGACCTGCCGAACGAGTTCATCGTGGGCTACGGGTTGGACTACGCCGAGCACTACCGGAACCTGCCGTTCATCGGGACGCTCGCTCCGCACGTGTACCAGGGGTGAGCCGGCGGTGCCGCCGCGGACGGCGCGGACCCGCCCCGGCAGCGCTGCGCTGGTACGGGAACAACAGCCCGGCCCCGACGCGTTGGGGTCGTGACGGTCTATACGCTGGGGTGGGTGCTCCACGGCGGATGCACCGGTAATCGCAGGGGTATACCGTCAAATTATCCCGGCATTGTTACAGGGAAATACATGTCCGATAGGTCCCGCTTCCGGCGGCCATAACGGGGCCCGCCAACGGGAGGGGCCAGTCCGGGCGTGCTGGACGACAGCAACCCGGCCGGCCTCCCGGCGCGGCGCCGCTTACGGCTTTCGGGGCAGGCCGCCTGGTCAGGAGGGACGGACCCAGCGGGGTTCCGTATAGATGAATCTCAAGCGTTTGTACCGCGGGCCGTGGCTGTGGATCCCGGTCATTGGCCTCTTGCTCTTCGCCGTTTTCCAGTTCACCAACGTGGGTGGCGGTTCCGAACCGCAGCAGGCCGACACGTCGAAGGTCTTCGAGCTGATCGACAACGACAAGGTCGACAACGCGCAGATCGTCGACAAGGATCAGCGGATCGAGCTCACGACCACCGACGGCACGGTCTACGAGGCCTACTGGGTCGAGGGCCAGGGCAAGGAGCTCGCCGACCGGCTGGCTGAGCTGGAGGAAGACGGGAACGTCACGTCCTACGACGTCGAGGTGCCCCAGGACAGCATCTGGGCTTCCGTGCTGCTCAGCATCCTGCCGCTGGTGATCATCATCGCGATCGTCCTGTTCGTCATGAGCCAGATGCAGGGCGGCGGCTCCCGGGTGATGAACTTCGGCAAGTCCAAGGCGAAGCTGATCACCAAGGACACCCCGAAGAACACGTTCGCGGACGTCGCCGGTTCCGACGAGGCCATCGAGGAACTCCACGAGATCAAGGACTTCCTGGAGAACCCGGCGAAGTTCCAGTCGATGGGCGCGAAGATCCCCAAGGGTGTGCTGCTGTTCGGTCCGCCCGGCACCGGTAAGACACTGCTGGCGCGTGCCGTCGCGGGCGAGGCCGGTGTCCCGTTCTACTCGATCTCCGGCTCGGACTTCGTGGAGATGTTCGTCGGTGTCGGCGCCTCCCGGGTGCGCGACCTGTTCGAGCAGGCCAAGGCCAACGCCCCGGCGATCATCTTCGTGGACGAGATCGACGCCGTGGGCCGCCACCGCGGCGCCGGCATGGGCGGCGGCCACGACGAGCGGGAACAGACGCTGAACCAGATGCTCGTCGAGATGGACGGTTTCGACGTCAAGACCGGCGTCATCCTGATCGCGGCCACCAACCGGCCCGACATCCTGGACCCGGCGCTGCTGCGCCCCGGCCGGTTCGACCGCCAGGTGGTCGTGGACCGTCCCGACATGGAGGGCCGCAAGGCCATCCTGCAGGTGCACGCCAAGGGCAAGCCGTTGGCGGACAACGTCGACTTCGACGTGATCGCCCGCCGCACCTCCGGTATGACCGGCGCCGACCTGTACAACGTGGTCAACGAGGGCGCGCTGCTGTCGGCGCGGACCGGCAAGGACGAGATCGACCAGCTCACCCTGGAGGAGGCGATCGACCGCGTCATGGCCGGGCCGGAGCGCAAGACCCAGGTCATGTCGGACGCGGAGAAGAAGGTCATCGCCTACCACGAGGGCGGCCACGCCCTGGTGGGCCACGCCCTGCCGAACGCCGACCCGGTGCACAAGATCACCATCCTGCCGCGCGGTCGCGCGCTCGGTTACACCATGTCGGTGCCGATGGAGGACAAGTTCCTCACCTCGCGTTCGGAGATGACCGACCAGCTGGCGATGATGCTGGGCGGGCGCGCCTCCGAGGAGCTGGTGTTCCACGAACCCACCACCGGCGCGGCCAACGACATCGACAAGGCCACCAACCTGGCGCGCAACATGGTCACCGAGTACGGGATGAGCGAGCGGCTCGGCGCGCGCAAGTTCGGCAGCGGCAACAGCGAACCGTTCCTGGGCCGGGAGATGTCGCACTCCCGGGAGTACTCCGAGGAGATCGCCTCCCTCATCGACGAGGAGGTGCGCCGCCTCATCGAGTCCGCGCACGACGAGGCGTGGGAGATCCTGGTGGAGTACCGGGACGTGCTGGACGACCTGGTGCGGAACCTCCTGGACAAGGAGACCCTGACCAAGGACCAGGTGCTGGAGATCTTCGAGCCGGTCACCAAACGGCCCTCCCGCGGTTCCTACACGGGCCACGGGAAGCGCCAGCCCTCCTCCCGGCCGCCCGTGTCCACTCCCAAGGAACTGGCGCCGCTGGGTCCCCAGGACGCCGAGGAGACCGGCGGCAACGGCCAGGGTGAGTGGTCCGGCGGGCAGACCTGGCAGGGCGACGCCGCGACGGACACCCCCGCCGGCTCCAACGGCGGCCCGGACACGGGCGGTTCCGACAACGGGCCGGAGAGCGGAGGACGAGAGTGAGCCCCGCGGGCGGCCACCAGCCGGGTTCCGGGCAGAACCCGGAACCGTCGGCCGCGGGACCGGAACACCCCGTGACACCCGGTGAGGGCGGCGTTCCCGCCGAGCCGGACCCGGAGACGCCGCTCGTGGCTCCCGCCAGCGAGGGCGTCGACCACGGCCGGTTGGAGAAGGCGGTCCGGGAGATCCTCCTCGCCATCGGGGAGGACCCGGACCGGGAGGGGCTGCGCGACACCCCGTCCCGGGTGGCGCGGGCCTACACGGAGCAGTTCGCGGGGTTGCACCAGCAACCCGAGGACGTGCTGACGACGGTGTTCGAGGCCGGCCACGAGGAGATGGTCCTGGTCAAGGACATCGAGCTGTACTCGACCTGCGAACACCACCTGGTGCCGTTCTACGGCAGCGCCCACGTCGGCTATATCCCCAACAGCCAGGGCCAGATCACCGGACTGTCCAAACTGGCCCGCCTGGTGGACGTGTACGCTCGCCGGCCCCAGGTGCAGGAACGTCTCACGACCGAGATCGCCGACGCGCTGATGGAAAACCTGGCTCCGCGCGGCGTGATCGTGGTGATCCAGGCGGAGCACCTGTGCATGACCATGCGCGGGGTGCGCAAACCCGGCGCGAAAACGGTCACCTCGGCGGTGCGGGGAGATTTCCGCAGCCGGGACCGCACCCGTTCCGAAGCGATGAGCCTCATCCTCGGCGACGGTTGAGGGGAATCTCCCAGCCCGCTCCCGCCGCGGTCCGGGCCGCAGGTCGTTGCTGTGCTACCTGTCCCGTAGGGTGACCGGTATGGGGTCGACGTATAACCTTGTTGGGTTGCCCGAGCGTGACCGGTGTCTGATCATGGGGGTTGTGAACGTCACGCCGGACTCGTTCTCGGATGGCGGCGTGTGGTTCGAACCGCGCCAGGCGATTGAGCGCGGGCTGCGGCTCGCTGAGGACGGCGCCGACATCGTCGATGTCGGTGGCGAATCCACCCGCCCCGGTGCGCAGCGGGTCTCCCGCGACGAGGAGCTGCGCCGGATCGAACCGGTGGTGGCCGAACTCGCCCGCAGCGGCGTGGCGGTCAGCGTCGACACGATGCGCGCCGAGGTGGCCGAACGCGCGGTGGCCGCCGGTGCGAGCCTGGTGAACGACGTCAGCGGTGGTCTCGCCGACCCGGCCATGGCGCGGCTGGTGGCCGACACCGGCGTCGGCTACGTCCTGATGCACTGGCGCGGGCACAGCCACGAGATGCAGGAACGGGCGGTGTACTCGGACGTGGTCGGGGAAGTGCGGGACGAGTTACGTCAACGCATGGACGCCATGGTTGGGGAAGGGGTCGATCCGCGGCAGATCGTGCTCGATCCGGGGTTGGGTTTCGCCAAACGCCCCGAGCATGGTCACAATTGGGCACTACTCGCCGAAATCGACCAGTTTTATGAATTGGGGCGCCCCTTGCTGATCGCTGGTTCCCGGAAGCGCTTCCTTGGCCGGCTCCTCGCCGGCGCCGATGGGGAGGACCGCCCGGCCGTGGAGCGCGACGACGCCACGGTTGCACTGACGACACTGGTCGCTGACCGCGGCGCGTGGTGCGTGCGGGTGCACGAGGTCCGGCCCAATGCCGACGCGGTGCGGGTCGCCGCGGCGTGGCGCTCCGGCGGGGACGACCTCACGGAAGGTCGGGCTGATGTTGCGGAACGGAGCGGCCAGTGAAGTCCCAGAACGAAGCCATGGAACGGGTGTCCGAAGCCAACACCCAGTTCTACTCGGCGATAGAGAACGGCGACATCGACCTGATGCGCCGCGTGTGGGCCGAGGACGAGGACGCCGCCGACCTGGTGTGCGTGAACCCGGGATGGCCGCTGCTGCGCGGTCGGGACGAGATCATGCGGGCCTGGAGCCTGATCATGGCGAACGTCCCCTACATCCAGTACGTCCTCACTGACACCACCGTCGGGATGATGGGCGACGTCGCCGTGGTCACCTGCTCGGAGAACGTCCTAACCGCCGAGGAGGACACTCCGGGATTCATCGCGGGCGGCCAGGTGGTGGCGACGAACATGTTCGTCCACACGAGTCAGGGGTGGCGCCTGTGGTCGCACCACGCCTCCCCGGTGATGGTGGAGGAGGACGCCGACACCGACGAGGCGGGAGACGTGGAGTGACCGGCGCGCTGGACCGTATCGCGGTGCGCGGGCTGCGTGCCTACGGCTACCACGGGGTTTTCCCGGACGAACGGCGCCACGGGCAGGAGTTTGTGGTGGACGTGGTGCTGGGAACCGACGTCGCCGAGGCGGCCCGCACCGACGATGTGGGCCACACCGTGCACTACGGGCACCTCAGCCAGCGGCTGGTCGCGGCGGTGGAGGGAGAGCCGGTCGACCTCGTCGAAACACTCGCGGAACGGCTCGCCGGGGTCTGCCTGGCCGAGGAGCGGGTGCGGGAGGTCGAGGTCACGGTGCACAAACCCGACGCTCCCATCCCGCACGAGTTCACCGATGTGACCGTCACGATTCTGCGAAAGGCGCGAGGATGACGACATGGAGCACCCCGCGGCGGGTCGTCCTGTCGCTGGGCAGCAACCTCGGGGAACGGATGCAGAACCTGCAGGGGGCGGTGGACGCGCTGTTCGACGCCTCCGGGCTGCGGCTCGTGGGGCTGTCGCCGGTGTACGAGACGGCTCCCGTCGGCGGCCCCGAACAGGAGGCGTTCCTGAACGCGGTCGTCGTGGTGGACACGGCGCTGGACCCGGACACGGTACTGGAACGCGCCCAGAACGTGGAGGACGCCTTCCACCGGGTGCGGGAGGTGCGGTGGGGACCGCGCAGTCTGGACGTGGACATCATCGACGCCGGCGGGGAGCAGCGGGACGACCCGGCACTCACCCTGCCACACCCCCAGGCGCACACGCGGGCGTTCGTGCTGCAGCCGTGGTCCGATGTGGACCCGGACGCGGAGATCCCCGGAAAGGGGCCGGTGCGGGACCTGCTGGCGGCGCTCACCGGCCAGGAGCTGCACCGCCGGGACGATCTCGTGTTGCAGGTGCCGGACTGAAACGTATGGGCGACAGCGACGACAACGGCCAGCTTCCCGAGGGCGCGCTGCGTCCCACCGGCTGGCGGATGCTGCTCGGCCTGGCTCTGGTCAGCGGCGTGGTCTCCTACCTGGTGGTGGACGCGACGTACGGGTCACTTCCGGTGCTGCCATGGACAGCGATCCCCACCCTGCTGGTGCTGGCGGTGGGTGAGGGGGCGGCGGCCGTGCACACGCGCCGCCGTATTCGTCGGGTTCCCGGCACCGAGCCGGTAGAGCCGCTGCTCGTGGCGCGCCTGGTGGCTCTGGCGAAGGCCAGCTCGATCTTCGCGGCACTGGCGGTGGGCGTGTTCGGCGGTATGGCGGCGGTGCTGCCGGAGCGCCTGGCGGCCCCGACCGCCCAGGCGGACGCCATCACGGCACTGGGCACCGCCGGGGCGGCGGTGGTGCTGCTGGTGGTGGCGCTGCTGCTGGAGTACGCCTGCCGCGTGCCACCGCAGGACGGTGACGGCACCAACGGCACGAACGGCACGGACAGGTCCGGCGGGGGCGGGCCCCGCTAGCTCGTGCCGCGGTTCTTTGGTAATCGGGAGTGGAGCTGGTGCTAGGTTCGGCCGCCGAACCTAGCACCAGCTCCACCCTCGGTTCGTGAGAACCCGCTTGTGGCGCTCCCCTGATGAGAGCGGCGGGTCCCGCACCCGGGAAGGGGGCCGAGTGCGGGACCGGGGTGGAGGTTAGTGGTCGCGTTGGGGCGGGATTACCGTCTCGGTGTCCTCGTTCTCGTCACCGAGCCAGGTGTGCACGCATGCGTGGAGTTCCTGAAGGGTGTCGTGTATCTGGTTGGGCCACAGGGCGCCGCCGTCCATGGCCTGGGTGAGCTGCTCCAGCAGGTCGCGTAGTTCCCGGCGCTCGTGGGGAGTGAGGTTCACGACTGACCACCCCCATCCTGGTGGGTGGTGGCCAACAGGTCCTGGATATGGTCGGGAAGGAAGCGGCGGTGCCCGTCCGGGGTGACCAGGACCGGGGCCAGGTGGCCCCGCCGTACCCAGGCATTGACGGTCGAGGTGGTCACCCCGAAGGTCTCGGCGACGTCGCCGGGCCGCAGCAGCGGAGAGGGCCAAGTGTGGGGGATACTCACCGAACCACCCCCACCGTGCTCTGCTGCTCGCGCTGGCCCAGCCACCGGCGCACCAGCGGGGACAGTTCCGCACGCACGTCGTCGAGCCCGTCGCCATAGACCGGCTGCGCGGAGGGTCCCGGCGCGGTGCCGGGTGCGACGGCCGCGCCGCAGGCCGGGCAGTACCCCTGTTCCTCCCGCTGTTGGCGGAGGCGCTCGGACTCGGTCACATAAGGCCGCACCGGGCTGTGCTCCTCGGGATCGAGCAGCTCGGGTTCGGGAAGCGGGTCAAAAACCGGTTCCGGCAGCACTTCCTGGGTTCTCGGCGGCGGCACGGTGAACCGGCGTGCTGCCGACCAGCGGCGAGGCACAAGCGGCACCGCGATGCGCGGTTCCAGACGCCCGTAGCGATCCCGGTAACGCGTGGGCGGGAACAGCGCGATAGCCAGCACCACGAACAGCGCCCAAAAGGGCGCAAGGCTACGCATAAACTGGGGCATGTCATCGACTCCATTTCAGTCGGTGGCCATACCTCCGGAGAGCGGACACTCTCGCGGAGGCTTCTTGTGACCCTCCTGGGCGTGGTGCCAGGTCGCAGCGGAACCACGTTCAGGGGGCCAGTTGGTCTCAAGAACGTTTAGTGTCTAGTAGCGCTCGTGCAGTTACTTAGGGTTTTTGGTTGTTGACTTTCGGTTTTGCCCGAATTATGTAGCTTTCATGCAACCGGACAGCTACGTGCAGCAAGCAAGCGATAGCAGCTTTTCATGCAATCAACAAAATAACAAGCCAGTCGTGAAATCAACATCACAGAATCCCTAGACTTGCCTCATGTCTACCCGCCAAGTTCATAGCCCGACCGTGCGGCTTCGGCGTCTTGCCACCGAGCTGCGGCGTGCACGCCACGCAGCCGGATATGCGCAAATTGCCGATGCCGCCTCAGCGCTGGGGTGGTCAGGCCCCAAGCTCAGCCGTCTTGAGGCGGCGGAGACGCGCTACATCAAGTCGCATGACCTAGACAAGGTCATGGACCTGTACGCCATCACGGCCCAAGGCGAGCGTGATGCCCTGCACGCGCTCGCACGTGAGGCGCGTCAGCGAGGGTGGTGGAGTCGCTACCGCGATGTGTTCGAAGGAAACGCGTTGCCGGACTTCGAAGCGGAAGCATCCACCATCCGGACCTACGAAGGGTTGGTCGTACCTGGCCTATTGCAGACCGCCGAGTACACCGAAGAGGTCTTCCGGGGCGGGCAAGCACATACAGACGAGATTGTGGAACGCCACGTAGCGGCCCGCATCGAACGTCAGCAGATCCTGCACCGGCAGCGCCCGCCTCACCTGTGGGCCGTTATCGACGAAGCGGCACTGCGCAGGCGCACAGCAGATCCGCGTACCATGTCAGACCAGATTCAACATCTCCTGAACCTGGCAACGCGGCACAACATCGACCTGCAAGTGTTGCCATTCAATGCCGGAATGCATGCTGGTCTGGCGGGATCGTTCGTCATCATGGAATTCCCCGGGCCGCTGGATCCCGCCATCGTCTTCAACGAGCATGCCAGCGGTAGTCTGTTCATCGAGGAGCCGGACGCAGTGGCCGAACACGCTGCGGTATTCAATCGAGTGCAGGCGGCCGCTCTTCCAGCGCCCCGCTCGCTTGACTACCTGCGGAGTATCCAGACAGATATAGAAGGTGACAACCATGACGGGTGACATCGTGGAACCGGTGTTCCACAAGTCCAGTTACAGTGCGAACAACGTGAACTGCGTCGAAGTTGCCGAAGGGCCGGTTACCGCAGTCCGCGACACCCAGAACCGGGACGCTGGTCACCTGTCGTTCTCCGCCACCGAGTGGAAGGCGTTCCTCGGCGAGCTTCGGTCCGACCGCCTGTAGTCTTTATCCCGTGGCGCCCCCGACCACGGGACGAACACGGTCAGCCCTCCGGTCGGAACTGGAGGGCCGTTTTAGTGCGGGGCTACGGCTGGGTTCCCTTGCCGTAGCAGGCCCGACATGTCACTTGCACGGTCTTCGTCCTGCCGTCGCCCTCCTGGCTTTTCTCGAAGTGGCCGTGGCCGCCGCATACCGGACGCGCCACTGAGAACTCTGACGGTGTTTGGCCATCACTGCTTTCCTTCGGCGACTCGGGCCATTCGATTGTCGGGGCGGTCCAGCCATATGTGTTGTCCGGCGGCATCGACGGTGAGACCGAACCTGGTGTGTTCTGGCTGCCCGAATTCCTGCAACCACGTGTAGGCGGCGGCGAGTTCATCGAACAGTGACTGCGGTCCGTGTTGGCGTACTCGGTACTGGCCAGCCGATTCCGGGGTGATCCGCCAGGATGCCCACGATCCTGAATTCGGTTCCATCAGATACACGGTGAACCGGTCCCGTGTTGGGGTCGTCTCCGTCGTAGGACAGAGCGGACTTCATGCCCGGAACCCGCAGCCCGATGGTGAAGGACGCGTCGAAGTCACCCACGGGCTCGTATGGGTGCAGGTCGGTGGTGGTTTCGGTGTAGTCGTGCTCGGGGCGCACACGTTCCTCGACGGAACCGTGGGGGTGCGTTGCTCGCGGACCCACATGAAGCCCACGTTGCCGCCGAAGTGACCTGTGGCGGTTCCGTTGCCGTGAGTGTCGAGGCGCAGCAGTACCCCGTTGTGGAACGCGGTGCCGAACGGGGTGACGATACGACCACCGGGGCGGGGACTCGGCGCGACGCACGGCCCAGCGTTCCTCATCCCAAACGGTCGCGGGGATGAAGTTCTCGCGCGCTACACACTCGAAGATAGGCGCCCACTGCTCTGACAGGCCGCCCGACCCAGCGAGCCGGGCGGCCAACCCAGATGCCACTACTTGCCCTTCGTGGCAGGAGGCGTTGGCTCCGGTGGAGGTGGCGGTGGGATGTCCTTCCCGGGTTTGTGGCCGTCACTTTCGCTGGTGTCGGTCCATCCTCACGTGCGTAGGGCTCGCGGCGGCCTGAAGGGCCCCGCCAGGCTCGGAAGCTTGGCTCCTAGTTACCACATGGATAGTGGCACAGGGTGCCCGTCTACTCACCCAGGATGGCCACATGTGGCCACCTCTACCCCTTGACTAACGAGAGTCATGCCAAACTATAGGGATTTGTCCTGCAAATATGATTTATATTAAAACAAAACCTGATCTACCTTTTATAGCAAACGCTGTACCATAACGGTTTCTCCGTCTTGATGGACTGCCAGTCGCATGACATATTTGGTTCGAACCCCGCAGAAAGGGAGAAACAGTGAAAAAGAAAAACCTGAGGAAGGTAGTTCTGGCTGGTGCGATCGCGTTTTCGCTTGCTCCCGCAGGTGCGGCGCTTGCGGACACCGATTACGTAGGTGGTGGGACCTGGGAACACGGTACGACCGGAGGATCCGGAGGCGGAACCGTGTATTCGAACTACCACCACAGCAGTGAGGCCCACGGCTCATCAGTCAAGAACTGTGATGGGGTAGTGGACCGCAGTCCGACTGTCAGTCCGGGTAGCTGGTCAAACGCCCAGGCTAACGCGATCAAGAATTGCGCGGATCAAGCCTACTGGCGGAAACCTTGACTGATACGCCGCGAAGCGTGTTAGGTTAGGCCGGGTGACTGTTTCGCCCGGCCTAACCGGGTGGGCAACACGGAATTCAGAATGTCTGCGGGTTCGGCCGAGCGCTCTGCGGAGAATCCACTCCTACTCTCGTGAGGTGCACTGAATGCTGTTCAGGGTTGCGGTGGTACTGCAACTGCTGCTTGTCTGCCTGCATAGCTATATCGCCGCGCAGACACTTGAACAGCTCTACCCGGAGAGCGCGTCGGCCGAACTGTCGGTGACCGGACTGCCCGAGGAGGGGCAGGCGGCGCGTCTCCTCGCCGAGCCCGCCGAGAGGTATGGCATCGGCATGGCTCAAGTGCGGCTATCGGAAACATCGGAGGGAACGCGCCGCGACATTCTCGTGCTCACCGACAACGGCAGCACTCCCGAGACCACCACGGGCGGGGGCACCTACCCGGACTTCGGCATGACGATGGACACCCGAGTCAGCCAGTTCGACGCGGGAGCTGACGCGGTGATGGGCCGGTGGGTGACCTATGGCGACACGGCTTCTGTGCAGGAATTCGCGCAGGTGCTTCGGCAGCGGGGAGTCTCGCTGGAGGTCACTGAGAATGGGCTGGACGCCGCGTGGGGTCTGCTCAACGACGATCGCCATCTCCTCACTGTGGAGCTTGGCGGTTTCGTCATGCTGTTCACAGCCGCGCTGCTGTCGGCGTCGCGAGCGACGAAGACGCGCGCGGTCCGCATGCTGCACGGTCGGCGCGCCCCTTATCCCGGTAGTCGGGAGTTCGTGCACTACGCCGCATACATCGCCGGCAGCCTGATCGCAGTGGTCGCGGTGTGGCTGCTGTGCTCCTGGCTGCTGTGGGACGGTGGGCAGGCGTTCCACTCCCCGGGGCTGCTCGTACTGGGCACCACGGCGGTGTGTGCGGTTATCGCCTGTCTGCTCAGCGGGGTGGCACTTCTTGTCGTCATGGGGGCCAACGCGAGCCTCGTCGATCAGTTCGCGGGTAAGCGACCCTTGGGCCTCATCCTCCTAGCTGGAGCGGTGGCCGGCACCCTCGTGCTGACCGGCGTCCTAATGTCCTGGGAGCGCACTGCCGGCCAAGTGGAGAGGATGAACGTCGCAGCCTCCTCCGCAGCGCTCTGGCAGGACCAAACAGAAATCTACTCGACGAAGCTCTTCGACGCCGACGAGGCAGTGTTTCAGGAGTCGCTGCCGGCGTGGAAGCGGCTGGCACACGAGGTGTCCTCCTCGGGGCAGCTCCTGTTGAGCTCACCGGAGAGGAGGTGCCCGTTGTCTTCGGGACAGAGCCCCTGTCTGTTCGTGAGCAACAGCTACCTGGAGCAGGCCGATGTTCTCAACCGCGACGGCGAGCGCATCGCTCCGCTGGATCTGGCCGCATCCGACGTCGGTGTCATCATCCCCGAGAGCCTCTCCGCCGAACGCTCACGCATCGAGAACGCAGTTCGCGACTGGAGCGGTTTCCAGCGCGAGATGGTCGCACAGGAGTGCTCCACTGCGAACCTTCCGAGCTGTGCCGCGCTGGATCGCGACACTCAGGTGAAGAGCGTGTCCAGCGCGGCTAACCAGACCCTTCCCGTGTTCCACGGGAAGTCCATAACCGCGCTCGAAGGCACCACCATGAGCGATCCGATCCTCGTCGTGGTGCCTGACGGCGGAGTGGTGCCGTCCGGCGACTTCCACGCCGCTGTGGCCAGCCAAGGCAACGAGTTGTTCATGCTACCGCGCGAGGAGCTCGAGGGACGCATCACTGACCTGGGCCTCGGTCCGCTGGTCACCGCGCTCGACAAGCCCGGCCACACCGCGGAGCAGCAAGTCGCGGAGGCGAAGCTTCGTCTGACCGAGAGCGTAATGGTCCTGCTAGCGGGCCTGGTCGCCTCCGTCGTTCTCACCTGGGTGCTAGTCGGCATCTACTGCGAACGGCGTAGACGCCCGCTCTTCGTCCTTCACCTGCATGGGGCGAGATTCGGGCGGCGCTACGCCGGCTACTTCGCCACATTCCTCACCACCGCCACGACCGCCGTCCTGGCAAGCTCCGCTGTCAGCGCCGGCTCGCTCGGCCCGCCGTTCGTCGCGGGTGCCACCACGATTCTGACGCTGGCCCTGCTATCGATCCCAGCCTTGCGGATCAACGACCAGCGTTTCCGAGCCGACTTCATCAAGCGTTCCTAGGGAAGAGGAAGAAGATCAACCGCACCATGTCCTCAACGCTTCCGCTCGACTCGGCACGCGGGCCCCTCAACGCCGATGGCATCGGCAAGAACTTCGACGGCTACTGGCTCTGGGAAGACCTCAGCTTCTCGCTGCCCCCAGGGACAATGACGGCGATCACCGGTCAGAGCGGGGCAGGAAAGACCACTCTAGCGAATTGCCTCGGGCTGCTGGAGCCGTTGTCCACCGGTCGGCTCACCTACGACGACCGCCGCATCGACTCGCTGCCCCGGCGCGCGATCGCTCAGCTGTACCGCACCACGTTCGGCTTCATGTTCCAGAACTTCGCGCTCGTCGAACAATGGACGATCAAAAAGAACCTCGCAGTCGCGCTGGAAAACAAGAACCTGCGAGGCAGCACGCGGCGTCAGCGTATTTCGGATGCTCTGCACGAGGTCGGCCTCGGCGGTCGGGAACAAGACCCGATCCACATGTTGAGCGGTGGAGAGCAGCAGCGTGTAGCTTTCGCCCGCCTCATTCTCCACCGCCCTCAGATCGTCGTCGTCGACGAGCCCTCAGCGTCGCTGGATGAGACCAACTCGGCGACGATCATCGCAATGCTGCGCACACTTGCCGACGGCGGCGCGATCGTTGTGATCTCGACCCATGACACTTCCGTCTCATCCGCGTGTGACCAACTGGTCGACCTCGCGGACGCGGCGCATGGCACGGAAGGATCGTCCCCTGCGCCCGCTCTATGACGGGATCCCGGGCGTGCAGGTTTGCGTATCCAAGTAGCGCCTATCCGAGGCTGGTTTCCCGACGAACCGCCACTGAGCCCCGCAGTCGGGAGCGTAGCGGCGGTCCATCCCCACGTGCGTGGGGCTCACGGGGAGGGGGATTTCCACGGGTGCCTCCGGGCAGGTCCATCCCCACGTGCGTGGGGCTCACACAACTCTTCACCAATACCGCAACAGCGCAGGCGGTCCATCCCCACGTGCGTGGGGCTCACCAGCGGGGAAAAAACCAGGGCTCGGGAGCGGGAGGTCCATCCCCACGTGCGTGGGGCTCACCACCGAGCACCTGGCCGCCGCCGAACTGACCTGCGGTCCATCCCCACGTGCGTGGGGCTCACTTCATGGCATAGGTCGCGCTGAGACTGCCCCACGGTCCATCCCCACGTGCGTGGGGCTCACCCTGCGCACCGACCACCCCGTCCCCGAGCTGCCCGGTCCATCCCCACGTGCGTGGGGCTCACATAGTAGCTGAGCCGAACTGTGAGCCGAACGCGGGTCCATCCCCACGTGCGTGGGGCTCACGCTCGTTCATTTCAGTTCTCCTGCTCAGTGTTCGGTCCATCCCCACGTGCGTGGGGCTCACCCCGTCAGTGTGTGGACTACGCAGAGCAGGAGCGGTCCATCCCCACGTGCGTGGGGCTCACCTCGATGTCCGGCCCGGTCATGTCGTCGGGGGCGGTCCATCCCCACGTGCGTGGGGCTCACGACGACGCCCACGACGCGCTCGCCGACGCCCGCGGTCCATCCCCACGTGCGTGGGGCTCACCTATGTGGCGTGCCCGCTTGCTGGCTAGCCAGCGGGTCCATCCCCACGTGCGTGGGGCTCACGCGGCCGATGCAATCGCGTTCGCCCAGATGGACGGTCCATCCCCACGTGCGTGGGGCTCACCCTTTACCACCTGCAGCAATGTGCGCCGTTATTGTTTTGAGATTCCACATAGCCGGTATTCCGGCGAATGCGGTCAGGATCTGACCATACCGCTCCACTGTTGTGCACACATCCCCATGGGAGCACGGAGAATCCGACGTCGGAACCCCTCCTGCATGGGCATCACGTCCTCCAGATGCGGGATCTCCAGATCCGCACCGACTGGCGAGGGCGCCTACCCGGCACACGATGTCAGGGGGAGCCGGTAGGACGGATGCGGCAAGCAGGACCCGAGGAAGGGAACGTGGGAATGCGTGACAGTCTGCGCGGCAGGGTCGCCCTGGTGGCCGGCGCCACCCGGGGAGCGGGACGCGCGATCGCCGTCGAGCTGGGAAGTGCGGGAGCGACCGTCTACCTCACCGGTCGCAGCACATGCGGGAACCCCTCCGAGGTAGGGCGCCCCGAGACCATCGAGGGGACGGCCGAACGCGTCCGCGCGGCCGGCGGGCACGGCATCCCCGTGCGCGTCGACCACCTGGAGCCCGAGGAGGTGCGCGCGCTGGTCCAGCGGATCGACGACGAGCAGGGCCGGCTCGACGTCCTCGTCAACGACGTCTGGGGCAGCGACCACCTTTTCGAGTTCCACCGGCCGCTGTGGGAACAGTCCCTGGACAACGGGCTGCGCATGCTACGGCTGGGCATCGACACGCACGCCGTCACCAGCCACAGCGCGCTGCCGCTGTTGAGCCGCACCCCCGGCGGGTTGGTGGTGGAGATAACCGACGGCACCAGCGAGTACAACGCCGCCTACCGCAGCTCCGCCGGTTTCTTCTTCGACCTCGTCAAGACGGCGGTGCAGCGGATGGCGCTCGCCCAGGCGGAGGAGCTCCGCCCGCTGGGAGGAACCGCCGTGGCGGTGACACCGGGCTGGTTGCGCTCCGAGGCGATGCTCGACCACTTCGGCGTCACCGAGGAGAACTGGACCGACGCGACCGCGCCGCACTTCTGCATCTCGGAGTCGCCGGTCTACGTCGGCCGGGCCGTTGCCGCGCTCGCGTGCGACCCCGAGGTGGGACGCTGGTCCGGGACGACCCTGTCCAGCGGCCATCTCGCCCGGGTGTACGGGTTCACCGACGCGGACGGCTCCCAGCCGGACGCCTGGCGCTACATTCCCGAGGTCGAGCAGGCGGGAGAGCCCGCCGACCCGACCGGCTACCGCTGACCGTCCCGAACTTGTAGCTGGCCGATTCCCGACATGTGCGTACTCTGATCCCCCCGCTCACGCATACTCCTCCCTCCCTCGCGGGTAGCGGGCGGATTTCCGACAGTGCCGCTCCAACGCGAGAGCAAGGAGGACGTCATGACCGCTGTCCGCGAACTCATGACCAGGGACCCTGCCTGTGTCGAAACCGACCAGACATTGCAGGAGGCGGCGGAGATCATGAGCCGGCTGGGAGTGGGAGCCCTGCCCATCTGCGGTCCGGACCGCAAAATCAAAGGAGTGCTCACCGACCGGGACCTCGTGGTTCGGGCCCTGGCCGAGGGGAAGTCGCTCAGCACCACCGCCGGGGAACTCAACCAGGGAGAGGCGGTCACCGTGGGTGCCGACGATCCGGCCGAGGAGCTGTTCGCCACGATGACCCAGTACCAGGTGAAACGGCTGCCCGTCATCGACGGGCAGATGCTGGTGGGGATCGTGACGATCGCGGACGCCGCGAAGGCGCTTTCGTCTCCCACCGTCGGCCAGCTCACCGACGCGCTCTCCACCGCCTAGCCAGCAGTGCTACGGCCTCTCCGGGCCGCCCGAGCCGGACGTGTTCCCGGGCTCCGAGGCGTGCCCCTGTTCGGGCGGCCCCCAGGCGCGGAGCGCGGAAGTGCCAGTGACCCACTGTGCCCAGCGGAATGTCTCGCACGCCTGTGGGGTAGTGGGGTGGTGAGCGATTCGGGAGCGGAAGGAGACGGGAGAGATGCCACAGCAGGCGTGGGGTCCGGAACGGGAACGCCAGTACGAGCACATCAAACGCCAAGCCGAGGAGCGGGGCTCCAGTACCGAACGCGCTGAGGAACTCGCCGCACGCACTGTGAACAAGGAACGCGCGCAACAGGGGGAGGCCGAGCAGCGCAGTAAGACCGCCACCGAGGACATATCGCCGCAGCGCCGGGGCGGGCTGCGGTCCGGGAACCGGGCAGGGCCCCAAGGCCGGACCAAACAGCAGCTTTACGACGACGCGCGCCGGGCCGGCGTCCGCGGCCGGTCGACGATGACCAAGGCCCAGCTCGAGAACGCCCTTGGTGAGAAAGCATGAGCGCTCGTGGGGTGGGGAGTGCCACTGTGGCCTGCCGCGGCGGTTTTGGACGCGCACGCTCCCCGATGCGTTGATGCGCCTCCGTCGCTGCGGCTGGCGGGCGTCGCGTAGCCGCTGGGTGGGTCAATGATGATTCACTGGAACCGTGGATTCTGCCGCATCTGATCCGCAACCGCGGATCGTCGAGCCCGACGGCGAGGGGGAAGCGGGCACTGCCGCCGAGTCGGGGGCAGCCGTCCCGGCCCCCTCGGGTGACAACCTCCCGCCGGAGGACGCGCGACCGGAGGCCCCGGGGGCCGCCGACCCGGCCGCCGCGATGGAAGAGGCGTTCGCCGCTCCGGAAGGGGAGGAGTGGAACCGGCTCTCCGGAACACTGGTCTGGTACCACCGGGCGCTGCTGCTCGCGGTTTCGGTACCGGCGGCGCTGCTCGGCGCGGCCGCTGTGTGGGCGTGGGCGGGCTGGTTCGCCGCGGCCTGCTGGTGCGTGCTGGCGGCGGCCGCCGGTGGGACGGGCTGGTTCGCCGCGGCCGCGAACCAGCGCTCGTGGGGGTACGCCGAGGGCCGGACCGGTTTCTACCTGACCTACGGTCTCGTCCTGCGCCAACTCGTCGCGGTGCCCTACGGCCGGATGCAGGTGGTGGACATCACCTCCAACCTGCTGGAACAGGCCATGGGGATCGCGACGGTGCGGATACGGACGGCAGCCACCACCGCCGACACACGTGTTCCTGGACTGCCCCCGGGGGAGGCCGTAGCGCTGCGGAACCGGTTGGCGGAACGCAGTGAAACCTTTTCCACGGGGTTGTGAAGCGTGACAGGAACCAACGGGGACCAGACCCCGCCCCAACCGCCGGGCCGGCCGGGAGACGACGGCACACTCCCTCCGGAGCCCGGAAACGGCCGCGCCTGGTTCGACGACGCGCTCGGCAACGATGACGCCGTCGGCAACGGCGCCAGTGCCCCGCAGGAGCACCAGGACGGGGAGCTTCCGCCGTTGCGCGAGGTGACGGCTCCCACTGACACGAACGCCGCGGAACAGGTGGCCCCACCGTCGGCCGAGGAGTGGCGTGGTTCCGCTGTCGACCCGGAGGGGGCCGCGGGAGACATCCAGCCGCACCCGTGGCCGGTCACCCCGCTCTGGTCCCACACCCTCGCCGATTGGGAGCCGCCGACGCGCGACCGTAGGCCTTCCGTCGGCGCGGAGGAGTCCACAGCTTGGGGGGACGCCCCCACCAGTCCCGAGCTCTCCCAACAGCGGAGTGGGGAACACGGGGTTCCGCGTATGGTCCCTCCGGCGGGACACGCCCCGGTGGAGGGGCAGGGCGGCACCGGCGCACCAGGGGAAGAGTGGTCCGCCACGCCGGAGGCGGATGACACCGACGGGTGGCACCCCCCGCAGGAGCGGGTGAGCTTCCTCCCACCGGCCGCTTCGGAACCCGCCGCGGAGGAGGAGCCCTCCGCGGCACCCCCACCGTCGCCGCAGCCGGCTGTGGACGTGACGCGTGGTGTCCACCGGCTGCACTGGGTCACCGTCCCGGTTCGGGCGCTCATGGCGATCGTGGTCTTCCTCGCGATCCCGGGCACGGTACTGGTGCGGTTCAGCCTGTCCTGGACGCTGCTGCTCGCGCTGGTGGTGGCTCTGGGGGCGGTCGGCTACGGCCTGGTGTCCTGGTGGCGTGCCACGTTCGAGGTGCGTGGTGACCACCTGCTCATCGACTCGGGGCTGTTACTCCGAACCTCCCGGGAGATCCCACTGAGCCGCCTGCAGGCGGTTGACGTGGTGCGTCCGCTCTTGGCCCAGGTGCTGGGGCTGGCCGAGCTCCGGATCGAACTCGCCGGTGGCGACGCCGGCGAGGCGCGGCTGCGGTACCTGTCCCGGGGCGCGGCCGAACGGTTGCGGGCGTCGCTGTTGGCGCACGCGGCCGGACTGTCCGGAACGGCCGCCGAGGCGCCGGAACGCCCGTTCTACCGGTTGCCGTTCCTGCTCCTGCTCGGCGGGCTGGTGTTCCGGCTGCCGGTGTTGGGGGCAGCGGTCCTGCTGTGCCTGCTTCTGGTTATAGGTGCCGCGTTCGGAGAGGCGGGTGTGCTGGGTGGGGCGGTTCCGCTGCTGCTCGGGCTGCTGCGCGGGTTCGTCGGGCCGCTGCTGCGCTACACGGACTTCTACGCGTCGCTGTCCCCGGACGGGGTGAGGCTGCGCTACGGGATCTTCCAGGCCCGCAAGCAGACGGTCCCACCGGGCCGGGTGCAGGCGGTGCGGCTGGTGGAACCGATCCTGTGGCGGTCCCTGGGAATTGTCCGGGTGGAGGCCAACGTCGCGGGATACGTGGGCGAACGCCAGATGGACTCCTCGACCCTGCTGCCCGTGGTTCCCCGGCGTTTGGCGTTCGCTCTGGTGGACGAGCTGTTCCCGGGCGCGGACGCGGCGCGGGTGGCGCTGCGTCCCGCCCAGTGGAACCCGTCCGGAATCAGCGCCCTGGGGCTGGACGGTGATCTGTTCGTCGCCCGGCACGGTTTCCTCTGCCACACGCTCGACATCGTGCCCCACGCGCGGGTGCAGAGCGTGCGGCTGGTGGCCAGGCTGTGGGACCGCTTCCGGGGTGTGGCCACGGTGCAGGCCGACGTTCCTCCCGGTCCGATCCAGGCTCGCGCGAGTGGGAGGCGGCCGTGGGGCGCGCGGCACGCCGTGGAGCGTGTGGTGGAACGCGGGCACGCCGCCCGGATGGCGTCGGCGGGTCCGGAACGCTGGGCCACGCGCAGTTCCGGACCCGAACCCTCGGAGTGAAAGGGGTTCGTGGGGAAACGGCGAACCATGTGGTGTGATTTACATCACACAATGCTGACTCGCGGCGGAAGTTCCCCACGGCATATCCGGACATAATAGTTACTAAGGGTCATTGAATCACTCCGGCGTGTTATTCACATTGGCAAAATCGATGTCACGAGGCGAATACGTATGGCTAAATAGGGGGAGAGCACAAAACGTGTTCTGTTGATTACGTTAAGAGATTGATGTGTTCGGGCGGTGGCGCCTCGCCCGAACACAAAGGAGAGGAACCATAGTGCTGAAGAAGACTATCGCCGCCGCTGCCGTCGCCGCCGCCGCGGGTGGTGTGCTCCTCACCGGCACCCCCGCCTTCGCCCACGGCTACGGCGGGGACGAGGTCTCGACGTCCGGCAACGGCAGCATCCTCGGCGGGAACCAGCTGGTCGCCGACGCCAACGTCCCGATCAACGTCTGCGGGAACTCCATCGCGGTCCTCGGCGTCTCCGGCGCCAGCTGCCAGGACTCCGGCGCGGCGGTGCACGACTAGTCGTACAGCGCTTCGCGTCCGACAGACCCAGCGGCGCCGCCCCAGCCGGGGCGGCGCCGTTCGTCTGTCCGGCACCGACGCTCCCCACGTCCTCGCTGTTCACCACGGCCAGTAGGCTGTTCGTGTCCGGTACCCCGAGCGGACTGGAACCACACGCATGGAGAAACCAGCAGCCACACAGCAGCGACCGGCCCGCCTCACCGTCGGAGTGGTCGGCCCCGGACGGGTCGGATCGGTCCTCGGTGCCGCCCTGGAACGCGCCGGCCACAGCGTGGTCGCGGCCACGGCCGTGTCCGAGACATCCCGCGCCCGTGTCGCGCACCGCCTCCCCGCCGCCCGGGTGGGAGAGGCCGCCGACGTAGTGGGCGCAGCCGACCTGGTGCTGCTCACCGTCCCCGACGACGCCCTCGAACCACTGGTGCGCGGCCTGGTGGAAACCGGCACCGGAGTGGAAGGGAAACTCCTCGTCCACACCAGCGGCCGCTACGGGTACGGCGCCCTCGCCGCCGCCACCAACGCCGGGGCGCTCCCGATGGCGCTGCACCCCGTGATGACATTCACCGGCCGAGACGAGGACACGGAGCGGCTCGCGAGCTGCTCCTTCGGCGTCACCGCCCCGGACACCCTGCGCCCCATCGCCGAGGCCCTCGTGGTGGAAATGGGCGCCGACCCGGTATGGATCACCGAGGAGCACCGCACCCTCTACCACGCCGCCCTCGCCGGCGGTGCCAACCACCTGGTGACCCTGGTGTCGGAAAGTGCGTCCCTGCTGTCCGCAGCCGGAGTGGACGACCCCGGACGCATGCTCGGCCCGCTGTTGAGCGCCTCCCTGGATAACGCGCTGCGGTTGGGCATGGACGGCCTCAGCGGCCCCATCCTGCGCGGCGACGCCGAAACGGTCGCCAGCCACATCACCGAGCTACGCGCCCACTCCCCCGAAAGCGCCGCGAGCTACGTCGCCATGGCCCGGCTCACCGCCGACCGGGCACTCGCCGCCGGGCTGCTGAAACCCCACGACGCGGAACGCCTGCTGGACGTCCTCCAAGCCTGACCCCCACCCCCCTGACTCCGGAAGGGACCCGATTGACCGAACCGACCGTGGTCCGCACTGTTGCCGAACTCCGCCGGCTGCGCCAGGGAACGGGCCGCACCGCCCTCGTGCCCACCATGGGTGCCCTGCACGCGGGACACCGCAACCTCATCGCCACCGCTCGTGAGCACGCCGACACGGTCCTCGTGAGTGTGTTCGTGAACCCGCTGCAGTTCGGCCCGAACGAGGACTACGACCGCTACCCGCGCGACCTGGACACCGACCTGGCAGTGTGCGCCGAGGAAGGGGTGGACGTGGTGTTCGCCCCCAGCGTCGCCGAGATGTATCCCGAGGAGCAGATCGTCACCCTCGACGCCGGCCGGATGGGCAAAGTCCTGGAAGGCGCGACCCGTCCCGGATTCTTCGAAGGTGTGCTCACCGTGGTGAGCAAACTGTTCCACCTCGTCACCCCGGACGTCGCCGTGTTCGGCCAGAAGGACGCCCAGCAGCTCGCCATCGTCCGCCGCATGACCCGCGACCTGGCCATGCCCGTCACCGTCGTGGGTGCTGCCACCGTGCGCGAGAACGACGGGCTGGCCACCGCCAGCCGGAACGTGTACCTCACCGAGCGGGAACGCGCCAGCGCCCTGGCCCTCTCCCGCGCCCTCCTCGCGGGTGCGGACGCCTCGGTGACCGGCCCCGTCGGCATCCGCGACGCCGCCCGCCGCGTGCTGGACGAGGCTGCCGCCGGCGAACCACCCGTAGTGCTGGACTACCTCGCCCTGGTCGACGCGCACACCTTCACCGAAGTCCCGGACGACTACCGCGGGGAGAGCGTCCTGTCCGTCGCCGCCTGGGTGGGAACGACCCGGCTTATCGACAACGTCCCACTGACGCTGTGAAACCCGACCCGAGGAGCACGAGTACGGTGCCCGCCCTCCCGCACGCGCTTCCGCTACGGCTGTCCGCCCCCGAACCCAGCTGGAGCACCGACGCCGACGTGGTCGTCGTCGGCTCCGGAATCGCCGGACTGAGCACCGCCCTGGGATACGTCCGGCGCGTCCCCGACGGCACGGTCGTGCTCCTCACCAAGGACCGGCTCGCCAACGGGTCCACCCGGTGGGCCCAGGGCGGGATCGCCGCCGCGACCGTGGCCGACGACCACCCCGTCGCCCACATGCAGGACACCGTGCTGGCGGGCGCCGGCATGTGCGACCCGCTCGCCGTGCACATCCTGGCGACCGAGGGCCCCGACGCGCTGCGCGGTCTCGTCGAGGCCGGAGCCGCCTTCGACCGCACCCCTGAGGGCGAGCTGGAACTCACCCGGGAAGGCGGCCACCGGGCGCACCGCGTCGCCCACGCCGGCGGGGACGCCACCGGCGCCGAGATCCAGCGCGCCCTGACCGCGGCCGTGCGCGCCCAACCCCGCATCCGCGTGCTGGAGAACGCCCTCGCGCTCGACGCCCGCACCGGCGAGACGGCCGACGGCGGTGCGGCCGTCTGCGGTGTGACCCTGCACACAGCAGACGCCGATCCCGGCAGCGAGGTCGGAGCGGTGCGGGCGCGTGCCGTGGTGCTGGCCACCGGCGGCACCGGCCAGGTGTACTCCGCCACCACCAACCCGGCCGTGTCCACCGGGGACGGCCTCGCCCTGGCCGCACGCGCGGGCGCGCGGCTGCGGGACCTGGAGTTCGTGCAGTTCCACCCCACCGTGCTGTGGCTGGGGGAGGGCTCCCGAGGGCAGCAGCCGCTCGTCTCCGAGGCCGTACGCGGAGAGGGGGCCGTCCTCACCGATACCGCCGGAAACCCCCTCATGGAAGGGGTACACGAACTCGGCGACCTCGCCCCGCGCGACATCGTCGCGGCGACCATCGCCCGCTCCATGGCCGCCACGGGAGACGACCACGTACTGCTGGACGGCCGCAGCTTCGGGGAGCGGAAGTGGCGGCACCGGTTCCCCACCATCCTGAAGTCGTGCCGCGCCCACGGCATCGACCCCGTCACCGACCCCGTCCCGGTGGCCCCGGCCGCCCACTACTCCGCCGGCGGCGTCGCCGTGGACACCTCCGGCCGCACTAGTCTGAGCGGCCTCTTCGCCGTCGGCGAGGCGGCCCGCACCGGGGTGCACGGCGCCAACCGGCTGGCCTCCAACTCCCTGGTGGAAGGGGTGGTGTTCGCGGACCGCATCGCCGACACCCTCGCCCACGACACCCCGCCGCCCGCGACCGAGACCCCGCCCCGCGGCCGCTCCGGCCTGGTCTCCCCGGACACCGTCCCCGAGCTGCGCGCGCTGATGTCCGGCCGGGTCGGCGTGCTCCGGGACGGGAACGGGCTGCGCAGCGCCCGCGAGTCCCTCGCCGGCCTGGTGGGCGACAGCGACGGCACCGCCCCCGGCCCGGAGGCGTGGGAGGCCACCAACCTGGCGACGGTCGCCGCCATGATCACCCACGCCGCCCTCATCCGGGAGGAGAGCAGGGGAGCGCACCAGCGCGCCGACTTCCCCGAGGCGGACCCGCGACTGCGCGCCCGCCCCTCCACCCTGCGGCTCACCGCCAGCGGCGAGGTCACCGGGGAGCACCCGCCGGTGCGGGTCGCACTCCCGCCCGCGCTGCGGTCCGAACTGGACGCCGTCGCCATGCCGCTGACCGGCAGCCGACAGCCGCACGACCGCCCGGACCTGCTGCACCCGCACCAGGCCCCGCACGAGTACCACACGGACACCGTCCGGCGGGCGCTCGCCGAGGACCTCACCGGCGGCCCCCAACGGGACGTCACCACCGTGGCCACCATCCCCGACACCCAGACCCGCACCGCCGACATCGTCGCCCGGGCCAGCGGGGTCGTCGCCGGACTGCCACTGGCGGAACTGGCGCTGTGGATCGTGACCGAGGGCGTCGTCCGGGTGGAACGCCACACCGTCGACGGCGAACGCGTCAAACCGGGCGAGGTGCTGCTGACCGCGACCGCCCGCACCCGCGACCTCCTCACCGCCGAACGCACCGCGCTGAACCTGCTCACCACCCTCTCCGGCATCGCCACCGCGACCCGGAACTGGGTGGACGCCGTCGCCGGAACCGGCGCGGGCATCCGCGACAGCCGCAAAACCCGGCCCGGGCTGCGCGCCCTGGAGAAGTACGCGGTGCGCTGCGGCGGCGGGGTGAACCACCGCTTCGGGCTGGCCGACGCGGCACTGATCAAGGACAACCACGTCGCCGCGGCCGGCGGCGTCGCCGCGGCGGTACGCGCCGTGCGGGAGACGTTCCCCGGCACCGGACTGGAGGTCGAGGTGGACCACCTCGACCAGATCGAGCCCGCGCTGGCGGCCGGCGCCGACGAGATCCTGCTGGACAACTTCACCGCGGCCCAGCTGCGGGAGGCCGTCGCGCTCGTCGCCGGGCGGGCGCGGCTGGAGTCCAGCGGCGGGCTCACGCTTCCCGACGCGGCGGACGTGGCCGCCACCGGGGTGGACTATCTCGCGGTGGGCGCGCTGACCCACTCCAGCCCGGCACTCGACATCGCGCTCGACCTCCGCACGGCCTCGTGACCTCCGGACCGACCAGGGTAAAGGAACTCATGCTCCTCGCTATCGACGTCGGCAACTCCTACACCGTCTTCGGGCTCTTCCACGGTGAGACGCTGGTGGAGAACTGGCGGGTCTCCACCGAACCACGCCGCACCGCCGACGAGTGGGCGGTGCTGCTGCGCGGGCTGCTGGCGGAACGCAGCCCGGCCGGGGAAGGCGCGATCAGCGGGATCGCCATGTGCTGCTCGGTGCCCTCGGTGCAGCACGAGATGCGGGACATGTTCCGGCGGTACTTCGGCGACGTGCACTCCGTCATCGTCGAACCGGGCGTGAAGACCGGGGTGCCGATCCGGATGGACAACCCCAAGGAGGTCGGCAGCGACCGCATCATCAACGCGCTGGCCGCCGTGCGGCTGTACGGCGGCCCGTGCGTGGTGGTGGACTTCGGCACCGCGACCATGTTCGACGCCATCAGCGCCCAGGGGGAGTACGTCGGCGGGTCGATCTCACCCGGGATCGACATCTCTGTGGAGGCCCTCTCCCGGCACGGCGCCCAGCTGCACATGGTCGAGCTCACCAAACCGCGCGGTGTCGTCGCCAAGAACACCGCCGAAGCGCTGCGCTCCGGCATCGTGTTCGGGTTCGCGGGCCAGGTGGACGGCATCGTGGACCGGATGGCGGCCGAGCTCGGCGAGCGCGCGGGCGCCAAGAGCGGCGCCGACGCGGTCACGGTGGTGGCGACCGGCGACCTCGCCCCCATGGTGGTGGACGAGTGCGAGACCGTGGACGCGCACGAACCGTGGCTCACCCTCACGGGACTGCGGCTGGTGTACCAACGCAACGTGGGGTAAGTCCCGGGCGTTGTCCCGTGGGGATGGCGACGCGGGAGAGCCGCCGATGGTGGCGGCCGCGTGGACGCGGGGCCCGGTGCGGGAGACCGCCGCGGCAGCGGGCCCTCTACCGCGGCGGCGTTTCGCGGGAGCCGGTCAGGCGGTGTCCGCGGCCTCCGGAGTGTAGGCGAGGTTGAGGACCCCGGTCGCGAACGTCTCGGAGCTGACCAGCTTCAGCGGCTGGGTCGGGGAGTTCTCGAACAGTCGCTGGCCGCGGCCGACGACGATCGGGTGGACGAGGAGCCGCAGCTCGTCGAGCAGTCCGTTGGCGAACAGCCACCGCGCGGTCGTCGCGCTGCCGGACATCTGGATGTCGCCCTCGGTCCGTTCGGCAGCGAGCCGTGTGTCGCTGGCGTCGAACACGGCCGGAACCGCCCTGCACCCCGACCAGCGGGCCAGAGCTTGCTGCTCCTGCGCGCTGGCCGGGCGCTGCTGCTGTTGCAACAACCGCAGCGTTTGGATCGCGGCGATGTTGGCCTGCACACGCCGGCGCTCTCCCGACTGGGCCAAATCCTCCTGCGAACCGGGGCGGAACCGCTGTTGCTCTACTGCTCCTGGTTGCGGCGGTCGTACCACGCCATCCACGCCTGCCGATCGCTGGGACCCTCCCCCTCGGGATCCTCCTGAGCGATCCACTCCGCCACCGAATCCACCGGCTCCTGATCCGCCTCCTCTTGCGCCGTCTCTTCCACGTCCTGCCACGTCGGCTCGTCCGGCTCGAACATCGCCGGATCCTCCTCCAGCAGGATCATCTCCGCCAGCACCTTCTCCCGAGCCTGCATCCGGGCCATGTTCAACCGCTGCTCCTTCTGCTGGCCGGTCTCGCCCGGAGGGTCGTCGCCCGCCAGCCTCATCCACAGGCTCTCCATCTCCTCCTGGGCCCGCCGTCCCAGATCGGCGAAGAACTCCTGCCGCTCCTGAGGCGGAATCTGAGCGAAGCTCTTGGGGCGGCCCACCCGCCAGTGATCCATCGCCATCCGCCCGAACTCGTTCATCATGCTCCTGTCCCTCCTCGTCTACCGCGGCCGCGGTGAGATCCCGTTGCTGCTCCAGTCATGGCCCAGATTCAACCAAACCCCTCCCAGCGGCTCAGGGTCTGCTCACAGCGTTTATGGAAACTCTGGTCGAGCGGGCCTGCCATTGTTTGAACGCCGCTGGGAGAGCTTCTCCGGGCTACGCGAAAGCTGACGATGACGTGGAGACATTTTCCGCGCTAGTTCCAGCGGCGCGCATCTCCAGCGGGGGCGCCCCAAGAGTTGCCCCCGATGCTCGCCCTGGGAGTACATAGCTGGGTTGGGTGAGGAGGTCGAGGAACGGGCCGGCATATTTGGCCAGGAGGTGGCCGATGAGAGGGAAGATGGGGGGCTGGGATTCCCCTGGGGCCGGTTGCGCCGGATCACCTTCGGGGAGCCAGTTATGGCCGTAACTGTGGTCAGGTGCGGCGGTCCTCGGGCGGGGCCTCCCGCACCCGTGGCGGGAGGGAGAACGGCCACCCTGTCTTCTCCGCTCCTCGTTTCCGGATACGATCGGATCCCGTGACTGACGTGCTGGACGACTCCTACGACGACCTGCCCGAGCAGATGCGTGTGCGGCGGGAGAAGCTGGACCGGCTGCGGGACAGCGGGGTGGACCCGTTCCCCGTCGACTTCCCGCGCACCACGGACATCACCGCCATCCGGGAGAAACACACCGACCTTCCCCCGGACACGGGCACGGGCGAGCGCGTCGGGATCGCCGGCCGGGTCATGCTGTACCGCACCGGCGGGAAACTGTGCTTCGCCTCCCTGCGCGACGAGTCCGGCGACATCCAGGTCATGATGTCGTTGGACCGGCTGGGCGAGGAGGCACTGGCCGCGTGGAAGAGCGACGTGGACCTGGGCGACCACGTGGGTGTCCAGGGCGAGGTGGTGACCTCGCGCCGCGGTGAGCTCTCCGTGCTGGTGGACGAGTGGAAACTCACCGCCAAGTGCCTGCGTCCGCTGCCGGAGAAGCACAAGGGACTGACCGACCCCGAGGCGCGGGTGCGCCAGCGCTACGTGGACCTCATCGTCAACCCGGAAGCGCGCGACATGGTGCGCACCCGTTCCGAGGCGGTGCGCGCGCTGCGCGCCGGGCTGACCGACCGCGAGTTCCTCGAGGTGGAGACCCCGATGCTGCAGCAGGTGCACGGCGGCGCCACCGCGCGGCCGTTCACCACGCACATCAACGCCTACGACCTCGGCCTGTACCTGCGTATCGCCCCCGAGCTGTTCCTGAAGCGGCTCATCGTGGGCGACATGGGCAAGGTCTTCGAGATCAACCGCAACTTCCGCAACGAGGGGGCGGACTCCACGCACAACCCCGAGTTCACGATGCTGGAGTTCTACCAGGCCTACGCGGACTACAACGTGGTGGCCGACATCACCCGGGAGCTGATCCAGGAGGCGGTGCGCGCCGCGTTCGGCGGCCTGGTGGTGGAACGCGACGGCCAGGAGATCGACCTGGCGGGGGACTGGCCCTCGGTGACGCTGTACGGGGCCGTGTCGGCCGCGGTGGGTGAGGAGATCACCCCGCGCACCCCGGTGGAGAAGGTCCGCCGGATCGCCGAGGGGAAGGCGCTCGCCCACGACCCGGAGTGGGGCCAGGGCAAGCTGGTGGAGCACCTGTTCGAGGAGCTGGTGGAACCGACCCTGATCCAGCCGACGTTCGTTCGGGACTTCCCGGTGGAGACGAGCCCGCTGACCCGCCAGCACCGCGAGGACCCGCTGCTGACCGAGAAGTGGGACCTCATCGGTTTCGGCATGGAACTGGGCACCGGCTACTCCGAACTGGTGGACCCGGTGGAGCAGCGCCGCAGGCTCACCGAACAGTCCCTGAAAGCCGCCGGCGGCGATCCCGAGGCGATGCAGCTGGACGAGGACTTCCTGCGGGCGCTGGAGTACGGCATGCCTCCCACGGGGGGTGTCGGAGTCGGTATCGACCGGCTGCTCATGGGGCTGACCGGGAAGAACATCCGGGAAACAGTGCTGTTCCCGCTCGTGAAGCCGGAATGACGGCCGCCCGGCGGGTTGCGGACTACTGAAAAACGCCCCCAGTGGCAACCGGGGTGTCCGTAACTGTCTGAACCGTCACTGTTGGAATACCTTTCGAGCGCATAGCGCGCTTCGCCGGTTACGCACAGCGTGCTGTTCCCGCAGGTCACCTCGGGTGGTTCCTGTGGTCCGCCACAGGAGGGTCACACAGGATCACACCACGGACACGAAATGCGTTTTATGTGTCCTTGACGCTTTTTTCGGCGCGGCTTAGCGTTTCGAAACGAGCGGAGATTCCGCTGTTCGCTGTAGTGGATCTGTCAACGGTGAGTGAGGATGGGCGAACACGAGTGTGCCGGTTCCGCCGTCCTCTGCCGTGTGCGCTCTCGCGGCCTGTCCGTCCCAGGCCGTATGCGACCGGGTCCGCGGTGTACGGCCCCGTCACGCCACCGTTCCTGTGCCAGGAGAACGGGTGCGTTCGGTGTCGTAAACCGCGTCGGGGAAGTACCCACGCACGCCTCGAGAGGTTCCGGCCTCTGCCTGACCGAGGTCACTGCGGCGGCGAGTAGATGTTCCGCACTCACCAATGGATGAGGGAGGACGGAGTGGAACAGGCCACGCTCGTACGTCATACCGTGCACGATTCGGATGTTCCGTCGTTACACGAGCCGCTCGTGCCGGCCCCAGCACCGGCACACGATGACGTGCAGCACCTACAGGAAGGACTGGCTGACGACGACCTCCAGCTTCTGGCCGAGATCGCCACCGGCGTGACGACCGACGTCGCCGCGCGCCATCTGGAGCTCAGCACCCGCACGCTGCGGCGCAGGCTCCGCGCGATCTGCGACCACCTGGGAGTCAACACGTCGATCGAGGCAGTCGTGTGGGCTGCCCGTGAACAGTTGATCTAGGAAACAGCGTGGATCGGCTGTTCCGCCCGGGAAGGGAGGCCCGGGTGGAACCGCGCCGAACTACGCCGACCAGGGCGCCCGGCGGGGCAGGACTCGTGTTGGGAACACGCCGGGCAGCAGAGTAGGCTGAAGCGGTCATGCCCGATGGCCAGGTCACGATCCGCCGTGCGCGGACCCCGGATGTCGCCCGCATCCGCCAGCTCATGGACACGTTCACCCACGAGCGGCGTGTGCTCGCCAAGAGCACGGTCAATCTCTACGAGGACATCCAGGAATTCTGGGTCGCCGACTTCGACGACGGGCAGCAGCGCGCCGTCGTCGGGTGCGGGGCGCTGCACGTCCTCTGGGAGGACCTCGCCGAGGTCCGTACCGTCGCCGTCGACCCCTCCGTCCAGGGGTACGGAATCGGACACCGGATTGTCGCGGGTCTCCTCGCCCAGGCGAAACAGCTCGGCGTGCGGCGCGTCTTCTGTCTGACCTTCGAGACCGAGTTCTTCGCCAAACACGGTTTCGCCCCCATCCCGGGAACTCCCGTCTCGCCGCGCGTGTACGAGGAACTGCTGCGTTCCTTCGACGAGGGCGTGGCCGAATTCCTGGACCTGGAGCGCGTCAAACCCAACACTCTGGGCAATACCCGGATGCTGGCGTACCTGGATCCGTAGGCGGCTCCGGGAGCGAGGTATCCGCAAGGGCGGGGTCTCGTGAGACGCCCAGCGGCGTTTTCGGCCTCCGGCTGGAGAACACGAATCCCCAACGGGTGGGGAGCCTTTCGATTTCCGAAGCCGAGGTTCCCCGGTGCGCGTGCCCCTAGGGGGGAAGAGAGGGAGTCCCGCGTCAGGGACGCTGTGTGCGTTCTGCGAACGTGTGTGGCCTTTCTGGGATGGACGCGCCGTGGGCGTTCCGCGGCGGTGGCGGTACCGTTCCGTCCCATCACCGGATGGGGGGTGGAATCCGCGCTGACGGTGGGGTGGCGCGGGACACGCTTTCGGCACTCGGAGCCCGCGGACGAGGCCGCGCGTTGTTCGGGCAGTGCCGCGGCAGCCACCGTGATGCCGGACGTATAGGGCGGTATCGAACATCCCGTTCTTCTGGAAAGAATGCGACACGGCGGCAACCGACCTTGCCAACCTGTTCTGTTTCCCCGGCGCCGTGGGAATTCACCCTGCGGTTACTGTTGAGTAGTATCGCAACGCTCCGGACGTTAGCGCGGGGCCGATGCCCCGGGTGGTACGAACGAAGTCGGGCAGCACGAATCTGCGCGTGCACGTGCAGCAGCACGATCGGAAGCGCTGGTGCGCGGTGAACTCCGTTCGTGGGGCCCGTATTCCGTATTGGCCGTTACGGATTTGTGCGCCGTCCCGGGGAGCGCGGGTGTGGAATGCGGAACTGCGCGTGACCATGGAAGGCGTGCCCGGATCGTTACGGACGTTTTCCCGCGGTAGGCACAACGCCCGCGCCGTTGTGGCGTTTTGGCTCTTCTCCGACTTCGGGTCCCGGGTGAGGGAAATCACCGACAGTTCGCAGGTCACAGCGCGTACACAGGCAGCGCGGAGGAGACGCTGCCGCCGTGCCGTCGCCGCTTTGCGCGCGGCGCCCGAATGCGGGTCAGTGCGGAACTCCGCGGCGCTTCGCCAATGTTTCCCCGCGGTCGCCGGAACGGAAGGGGAACGTGCGGCGCGGGGACGTTTACCACGCCCCGTGTGGGAAGGATGCGTTCGTGGCGTGTCCCGTTCGGCTGTTGCCCCGTCCCATGTGGAACCCCCACATGCGGGAAGGTAATGTGTGCATTGCATCGATAACTCACGGCACGTTCTCAACGGACCCGGTGCGGGTAGCGGACATCTGAAGCGGCGTCCGGAGAACGAATCCGCGTTATGGCGGCAACGCGTCGCTCTTCGTGATTCGCTTGTGTGGCCCGGTAGTTAACACGGACGCTACCGAGGGCTGTTGGGGGCGTTTGGGTGGTGCGGGAAACTCCGCTCGGATGTGCGAGGCGGATGCCGAGATGTTTATGATGTCAGCGTCCGCTTCCGCATATGCCGAAACCGGCAGCGGAAGACGGGCGCTGTTCGCCTCGTCCCTCCGTGGGGTAATTGCTGCATAAAGTAACAACAACGAAGGGGTGCGCGTTCGATGGGAGATGTTTTGTCGGCGCTGATCCCCCCTGCTGTTGTCGCTGCGGTCTTCTGTACGTTCATCATCAAGCTGCTTCGTAGGGAGATGGCGCCGAGAACGTCGGACGGGCGTCTGGTGAGGAACACGGACAGGAGTTCGGTTTCCGAGGGCGCCGGTACCGCGACAGCATCCTCGGGCGGCGGCGCCGCGCGGGAAGATGGGGCGAACAGCGACGAGGACGGTTCTGCGGAAGGCCGCGGGAACGGCCCCGATACCGCTGGCCGCTAACCGGCAACACAAGGGAATGGCGCAGGTGTTCCGTGCGGCGCCGGCTCTTCCGTGAACAGCGTGCGGAGAGCCGCGTCGGATGTGTGTCGAGCTTTTCGTCGGTCAGAGCTGCGGTATGGATCCGCTGATTTTACACGCGAAGAATTGTCATTCGCGTTATCTGTCGATACCTTTATATTTAGGTGTCGTCGCACCGCTCTGCTGAAAGGTTTGTATCTATGGCTCAAAAGGTCCAAGTGTTTCTCGTTGACGACCTCGACGGCGGAGAGGCCGAAGAGACCGTTTCGTTCGGTGTCGACGGGACCTCCTACGAAATCGACCTCAGCGGCGAGCACGCCTCCAAGCTGCGGGAGGCGCTGGCGCCCTACGTCGAGGTCGCCCGTAAGGCTCAGCAGAAGCAGACGCGCGGCAAGCGCCAGCAGCGCAACACTCCCAGTCGGGAGCGCAGCGCCGAGATCCGGGCGTGGGCGAAGGCCGCCGGCAAGAAGGTCAACGAGCGCGGCCGCATCCCGGCCTCCATCGTTGCCGAGTACGAGGCGGCCCAGCGCGGCAACTGAGCGATCGCTCGGAGCCCACCCGGTCGGGCAGCCACCCCGCGCCGCGTTCGCTGAGAGCACACAACCAACGGGATACGTGCCCACGGCCCGCGTGCCCTTCGTAAGCGGAGGGCCGCGGGCCGTTCGCTTGCGGCTTACTTGGAACAGTGCAGGCCCGATTGGTAGTTGGATGAGGGTGAACGCCCTATCGTCGGGGAAAGTCTTTTGCACGGAGAGTTGAGGACATCCTCCGTGTGGGATGTGTTCGTCGGACCGGTCCGGGCAACGGCCGGTCCGGTGGACGGGTGCGGCAGTGCCCTCCGGGGGCTTTCTCCCTGTGGGGTCGAAATGCGGAAAGCGAGGGTCGGAACTTCCGTCCCTGCCTGACCGCTCTGTGAGGAGCGACGAGACATGTTCGAGAGGTTTACCGACCGCGCACGGCGCGTGGTGGTCCTGGCCCAGGAAGAGGCCAGGATGCTCAACCACAACTACATCGGTACGGAGCACATCCTGCTCGGCCTCATCCACGAGGGTGAGGGCGTCGCTGCGAAGGCTCTGGAGAGCCTGGGAATCAGCCTCGAAGCGGTTCGGCAGCAGGTAGAGGAGATCATCGGCCAGGGTCAGCAGGCCCCCTCCGGTCACATCCCCTTTACTCCGCGCGCGAAGAAGGTTCTGGAGCTGTCCCTCAGGGAAGCTCTCCAGCTTGGGCACAACTACATCGGTACGGAGCACATCCTGCTCGGCCTCATCCGTGAAGGTGAGGGTGTGGCTGCGCAGGTCCTGGTCAAGCTCGGCGCCGACCTCAACCGCGTGCGGCAGCAGGTCATCCAGTTGCTCCACGGGTACCAGGGCAAGGAGCCCCAGGCCACCGGTGCGTCTTCGGAGTCCACGCCGTCCACATCGCTGGTCCTGGACCAGTTCGGCCGCAACCTGACCCAGGCATCGCGTGAGAGCAACCTCGACCCGGTCATCGGCCGGGACCAGGAGATCGAGCGCGTGATGCAGGTGCTGTCGCGCCGTACCAAGAACAACCCGGTGCTCATCGGCGAACCCGGCGTCGGTAAGACCGCCGTGGTCGAGGGGCTCGCCCAGAAGATCACCAAGGGTGAGGTTCCCGAGAGCCTGAAGGACAAGCAGCTCTACACCCTGGACCTGGGTGCGCTGGTTGCCGGAAGCCGCTACCGGGGTGACTTCGAGGAGCGCCTGAAGAAGGTGCTCAAGGAGATCAAGACCCGCGGCGACATCATCCTGTTCATCGACGAGCTGCACACCCTGGTCGGGGCCGGGGCGGCGGAAGGTGCCATAGACGCCGCCTCCATCCTCAAGCCGATGCTGGCCCGCGGTGAGCTGCAGACCATCGGTGCCACCACGGTGGACGAGTACCGCAAGCACCTGGAGAAGGACGCGGCGCTGGAGCGCCGGTTCCAGCCCATCCAGGTCGACGAGCCCTCCATCTCGCACACGGTCGAGATCCTGAAGGGGCTGCGCGACCGGTACGAGGCGCACCACCGGGTCTCCATCACCGACAGCGCGCTCGCGGCTGCCGGGCAGCTCGCCGACCGCTACATCAGCGACCGCTTCCTGCCGGACAAGGCGATCGACCTGATCGACGAGGCCGGTTCGCGCATGCGCATCCGCCGCATGACCGCACCTCCGGACCTGCGCGAGTACGACGACAAGATCGCCGAGGTGCGCAAGGACAAAGAGTCCGCCATTGACGGCCAGGACTTCGAGAAGGCCGCATCGCGGCGGGACGACGAGAAGCAGCTGCTGGAAAAGAAGGCGGAGCGGGAGAAGGAGTGGAAGGCCAGCGACATGGACTCTGTCGCTGAGGTCAACGAGGAGCTCGTCGCCGAGGTCCTCGCGAACTCCACCGGTATCCCCGTCTTCAAGCTCACCGAGGAGGAGAGTTCCCGCCTGCTCCACATGGAGGAGGAGCTGCACAAGCGGGTCGTCGGCCAGGAGGACGCCATCAAGGCGCTCTCCCAGGCGATCCGGCGCACCCGTGCCGGGTTGAAGGACCCCAAGCGTCCCGGCGGTTCGTTCATCTTCGCCGGCCCGTCCGGTGTGGGCAAGACCGAGCTGTCCAAGACGCTGGCGGAGTTCCTGTTCGAGGACGAGGAGTCGCTGATCCAGCTCGACATGAGCGAGTTCATGGAGAAGCACACCGTGTCCCGGCTGTTCGGTTCGCCCCCCGGCTACGTCGGATACGAGGAGGGCGGTCAGCTCACCGAGAAGGTGCGCCGCAAGCCGTTCTCCGTGGTGCTGTTCGACGAGATCGAGAAGGCGCACCAGGACATCTTCAACTCGCTGCTGCAGGTGCTCGAGGAAGGCCGCCTCACGGACGCCCAGGGGCGCAACGTCGACTTCAAGAACACCGTCATCATCATGACGACGAACCTCGGCACCCGGGACATCTCCAAGAGCGTGTCCATGGGCTTCGCCAAGGACGACGACGCCGAGACCAACTACGAGCGGATGAAGGCCCGGGTCAACGAGGAGTTGAAGCAGAACTTCCGGCCGGAGTTCCTCAACCGTGTGGACGACGTCATCGTGTTCCACCAGCTCACCGAGAACGAGATCATCAGCATCGTCGACCTCATGGTGAGCCAGCTCGACGCGCGCCTCAAGGACCGCGACATGGACCTGGAGCTGCGCCCCGCAGCGAAACAGGTGCTGGCCTCGCGCGGTTACGACCCCGTGCTGGGCGCCCGGCCGCTGCGTCGGACGATCCAGCGCGAGATCGAGGACCAGCTCTCCGAGAAGATCCTGTTCGGCGACGTCAAGCCCGGACAGATCATCGTGGTCGACGCCGAAGGGGAGGGGGCGGACGCCACCTTCACCTTCAGCGGGGTGCCCAAGCCCGAGTCGGTGCCGGACACACCCGAGGTCGAGACCACGGCCAGTGACAGGAGCGAGTAGCGGCCGTACCGGCTGCGAGCCGTGACACGTGAGAAGGGGCGGGCCCCGTGGGGTCCGCCCCTTCTCACGTCCGACCGCGCTCCGCGCGCCGCCGCGCGGGAGTCACCCCGGCAGCGCGTACTCCCCGCTGTCCAACGGGTCCACGAGTCCGTCGGAGACCAGCGCGTCCAGCGCCCGCTCGCGCTGCACCTGGTCATCCCACACGGCGTCCAGCTCCGACTTCGGCACCGGACCGCTGGCCGCGCGCAACACCGCCATCAGCTTCCCGCGGACCTGCCGGTCGGTTCCCGCGTAGGTCTGCGCCCGCCGCGGCGGGCCGTCATGGGCGGGTTTGCCCGCCAGCCGCCAGGCGCACTTGTCGGCGATCGGACAGTCGGCGCAGGCGGGGGAGCGGGCCGTGCACACCAGCGCCCCCAACTCCATGACCGCCACACCCCAGCGGACGGCGGTCTCGGCGTCGGAGGGCAGCAGTGACTCGGCCAGTCGCGTCTCGCTTTTGCTCTGGGTCTTGGGCGGGTACTGGACACCGGTGTGCGCGCGGGCCAGCACCCGCCGGACGTTGGTGTCCAGGACGGCGTGGCGCTGCCCGAAGGCGAAGCTGGCCACGGCCGCCGCGGTGTAGGCGCCCACCCCGGGAAGCGCCAACAGCTCGGAGTGGTCGTCGGGGACCTCACCGCCGTGGCGTTCCACGATCGCCGTGGCACAAGCGTGCAGGTTCAACGCGCGCCGCGGATAGCCCAACCGGTGCCACATCCGCACCGCCTCCCCGGACGGTTCGGCCGCCAGGTCCGCGGGGGCGGGCCAGCGCTTCATCCACTCCCGCCAGGCGGGCAGCACCCGCACCACCGGGGTCTGCTGCAGCATCACCTCACTGACCAGGATGGACCAGGGGGTGGCGTCCGGGTGGCGCCAGGGAAGGTCGCGGGCGTTGACGTCGTACCACGCGAGAACCGCTGTGGTGTAAGGATTGTCGATCATGCGCAATCGTAGGAGAAATCGGCGGGTTGGGTAGGTGCAGAGCCGGTAAACCCGGGATACTGCGACTATGGCGTCAAGTGCTGGACATCCGGGACCGGTGAGCCCCGGAACGTATTGGAAGCGGCGCTTCTTCGTGCTGACGGGAGTCCTTGCCGTGGTGGCGCTCGTCGCCTACGGGTGCATCGGGTCCTCCTCGTCCGACACGGAGCAAGCGGCGAACACGACCTCCTCAGACGACTCGTCCGAATCCCCGTCGGGTGCCAGTATCCCACCCTCGTCGCCCGCCGACGACGCGTCGGACGCCGGTTCCGGTGGGGACGCGGACGGCGACGGGAGCGGCGACGGTGACTCCTCCGACGGGGACGGCTCCAAGGACTCCGAGGACTCCGACGACTCCGGGAAGTCCGAGGAGTCCGAGGGCTCCGGCGGTTCCGGCGACTCCTCGGACGAGGGGAAGTCCGGCGAGGAGGACTCCGGTGACGGGGATTCCGTACCCGCCCCGGAGAACGCCGGCGACCCGTGCCGCCCCGCCGACGTCGTCACCACGCTGGAGACCGACAAGAGCGACTACGCCGCCGACGGCAAGCCCGAGTTCGAGCTGTCGGTGGTGAACACGGCCGACCAGACGTGCACCGTGGACGTGGGGCCCACGAACATGGAGCTGCGCGTCACCTCCGGCGACGACCGGATCTTCTCCACGGCTGACTGCGTCAGTGGCAACGGCAGCGACAAGGTGCAGCTCAGCCGGGGGGTGCCGCACACCGAGACGGTGGCGTGGGACCGGAAGCGCTCCTGGAAGGACTGCCCGGACAAGGACATGTCGGCGGAGCGCCCCGGAACGTACGTCCTCAGCCTGCACAGCGACTACGACACGGGCGCCGAAGGGCAGGTGTTCCGGCTGAACTGACCACGGCTCAACGCGGATCGGGTGGGAGGGCCGCGCGCAGCGCCGCACCGAGGTCGTCCACCCCGACGACCTCGAGGCCCTCCACCTCCACCTCGCTGTTCGCGGGAACGACAGCGCGGGTGAACCCCAGCCGCTGCGCCTCGCTCAACCGCCGCGAGATGCCGTGCACCGCCCGTACGTCCCCGGCGAGTCCGACCTCGCCGATGGCGACCATGTCCCGCGGCACCGCGACGTCCCGCACCGACCCGGTGACCGCCAGCGCCAGCGCCAGGTCCACCGACGGTTCGCTCAACCGGACGCCGCCCACCGTCGAGGCGTACACGTCGGCGTTGGAGATGCGCACGTTCGCCCGGCGCTCCAGCACCGCCATCACCATGTTCACCCGGGAGGAGTCCAGTCCCGACGTGGCGCGGCGGGGCTGGGGAAGGTAGGAGGAGGCCACCAGCGCCTGGACCTCCGCGATGAGGGGGCGGCGCCCCTCCAGCGTCACCGTGACGCACGTTCCCGGCACCGGCTCCGCGCGGCGGGTGAGGAACAGCCCGCTCGGGTCGGCCAGCCCCGTGATCCCGGAGTCGGACAGTTCGAAGCACCCGATCTCGTCGGTGGGGCCGTAACGGTTCTTCGCCGCCCGCAGCATCCGCAGCTGGGAGTAGCGGTCCCCCTCGAACTGGAGAACCACGTCCACCAGGTGCTCCAACAGACGCGGGCCGGCGATGGAGCCGTCCTTGGTGACGTGTCCCACCAGGACCACGGTGATGCCGCGCTCCTTGGCGAGCCGGATCAACGCCCCGGCCACCTCCCGGACCTGTGTCACCCCGCCCGGCACCCCGGTGACCTCCGGTGAGGTCATGGTCTGTACCGAGTCGACGATCAGAACCCCCGGGTTGACCGCGTCGACGTGGCTGACCAGCGGCGCGACCGAGTTCTCCGCCGCGAGGTACAGCTTGGGCGCGAGCGCGCCGAGCCGTTCCGCGCGCAGGCGCACCTGACCCGTGGACTCCTCACCGGTGACGTACAGCACCGGACCCGCGTCCGCGCACAGCGCCGCCGTCTCCAGCAGCAGGGTGGACTTGCCCACGCCGGGCTCGCCGGCGAACAGGATCACCCCGCCGCCGACCAGGCCCCCACCGAGCACCCGGTCGAGTTCCGAGAGGCCGGTCGGTACCGCGTGCGCGCTTTCCACGTTGATCTCGGTGATGGGCTGGGCGGCCGTCGCCACCGGAGCCGGGGAGGTCACCGTGGAGGTGGGGGCGGCGGTCTCCTCCTCGACGGTTCCCCACGCCTGACACTCCCCGCAGCGTCCCACCCACCTCAGCGTGGTCCAGCCGCACTCGGAGCAGCGGAACGTCGTTTTCGCGCCCTTAGCCATGTCAGCACGCTAACGGGTGGCGGTGCCGTTTCGCGCCACGACGGCGCACGGGTAGCGTCCCGCACCCCGATAGGTTACTTTTTGTGATTGTCAATGAACACAACGTGGTGGCCGGATGTGGCCACGGCGGTTAGGGCCGTGTTCCCACCGGTCAGATTCGCAGTAGCAATCCCCCACATGAGGAGGGTCACGTGCCCGTGACACAGCACGTCCTGGAGTCTTCCCCCAACCCCCGGTACCGTCTTCCTCTCCGCTTCTCCGTGGCCGCCGTCACCGTGACGGGAACCGCGGCCATGGCTCTCGCCGCCGCCCCGCCCGCGTCCGCCTCCCAGGATCTGGGGCACCGCTACGTGGCCCTCGGCGACTCGTTCACCTCCGGACCGTTCATCGTCCCGCACGAGGGGGACCCCGCGCTGTGCCTGCGTTCGCAGAGCAACTACCCCAGCCTCGTCGCCGACAGGGTCGGGGCCGAGACGTTCGTTGACGTGAGCTGCGCGGGGGCCACCACCGAGGGCATGACCGAACCCCAGGACCTGGGACTGGGAACGGAGAACCCGCCCCAGTTCGACGCGCTCACCGAGGACACCACCCTGGTGACCGTCGGGATCGGCGGAAACGACTTCGGTTTCGGCGACGTCTCCCTGAAATGCGCCGCGCTGAGCGGGACCGACCCCCACGGGGCACCGTGTCAGGAGTACTACACCGACGGCGGGGGCGACGAACTCGCCGACCGGATCGCGCGGACCGGCGACGAGGTGGCCGAGGTGTTGAGCGGGATCCGGGAACGCAGTCCCGAGGCTACGGTGGCGGTGGTCGGCTACCTGCAACTGCTGCCCGAGGACGAGGGGTGCTGGCCCCGGGTTCCGTTCGCGGAGGGCGACGTCGGTTACCTCGACAGCGTCCAGAGCGACCTCAACGCGGCGCTGGAGGCCGAGGCCGAGGAAGCCGGGATGTCCTACGTCGACGTGTTCGAACGCGGACACGACATGTGCGCGGACTCCTCGGACCGCTGGGTGGAGGGCATATTCCCGGACAAACCGGCCGCCCCCATCCACCCGAACGAGCTGGGGATGGAGGAGACCGCATCCTCCGTTCTCGAGACGCTCGGGACCGGTGCCACCGCTCCGCTTCCCTGACGCGGACCTGGGGCGGGGTTCCGAGAGCCGCGCCCCAGGGGTTCGGGAGTCCTGACGTGACACCCCGGCGGGCCGGGCCGCGCCGGGGTGTCACCACCGGCGGGGTCCGGTCCTGTGACCTGGCACGGGTGGGAGCGGCATTTTCGGCTGTACCGGAACCAAACGGACATGGCACGGGTCAGAGTCAACGAAGCCGCGTTCGGCGCGTCCGCGGCTGCGGCATCCCCCGATGCGGGAGGCCCACAGACACGCATCCCGTGACATGAATGAGGAACCCCCGTGCGCTCGGAGAACAGTACCTTCCGCAATGTGCTTCTCAGCCTGGCCTCCGCCGGAGCCATCGTCACCCTGGGAGGATGTGGCCTGCTCCCCGGTCCGCTGGGCCCGCCGCCCGAGAAACCCGACAGCGACGACTCCTCGGAGGACAGCAGCTCGCAGGACAGCGGGAGCGACGACAGCAGCACCGACGAGTCCTCCAGCACCGACTACCGCACAGGCGAGATCCCCGCCAGCATGCCGGAGTTCGACGACACCGACTTCCCCGCCGAACCGGGCGAGTCCGCGCCCGTGACGGAGAAGATCCAGTGGGAGGTGCTCCACTACACCAACGAGTACGGGATGAAGCACGACCCCGACTCCACGGCGAAGTGCGACGAGACCGACGGCAGCATCGACGAGACCATCACCTGCGACGTCACCTACGGCGGGAAGGACGTCGAGTACACGGTGGACATCGAGGGCGGGGAGACCTTCTTCAACTACGAGTACGAGGCGGACCGGATCCCGCTGTCCCGCGAGGCCGTCGAGGCGGGCTACCGGTGGCACACCGACTCCCGAGGCGTGCTGTGCGACATGTCCGAGTACGAGCTGGTCAGCCCCGGAGAGACCGGCATCACCTGCGAGGCCGACACGTCCACCGGCGTGCGTACCTCCACGGTCGAGCTGGGCCAGACCGCCGGGCTCCTCATGTTCCACTCCGTGTGAGCGCGGTGCCGCACCGCCACCCGCTCCGGGCGTCGGGAGCCCGGTCCCTGAACCCGACCGGCCCGACACCCCGCCCGGCTCAGTACTCCCGCCACCACAGGTTCACCGCGTAGTCCACCTCCAGACCGGGGTGGGTGGCGACGATCTCGTCCGCCAGAGCCGGCGGGAACTCGATCCGCACCACGGCCTCGAAGTCACGGCGCCGCGCGAACCGCCACCGGATCAGCAGCGGCTCGCGGTTGAACCCCGCGGCGGTCCAGAACCGCAGTACGGCCTCCGGGTCGTAGGACGGCAGGGAGCGCTGGAACCACTCGCCGACCGTGCTGCGGGTCGCGTCGTTGTCGATGACGAAGGCGACACCGCCGCGCCGCATCACCCGCCGCAGCTCCGCCAGACCCGGTTCGCAGCCCCTGCCGAAGAAGTACGCCCACCGCGCGTGGGCCACCTCCACCGAGGAGTCCGCCACCGGCAGGCGTTGGGCGACCCCGTCGCGCACCGTGACGTTGGGCCGGTCGGCGGTGCGCCGCCGGGCCGCGGCCGCGAGGCGGGCGTGCGGCTCGACCCCGGTGACCCGCCGCGCCGTGGCGGCGAACCTCGGCAGGTGGAACCCCGAGCCGCAACCGATGTCCAGGAACTCGGTCCCGCCCGGGTCGCGGATACCGGCCATGGCCGCGTCGATGACCCCGTCCGGGTCCGCCGCGGTGTTCTCCACCTCGTAGACGTCGGGACTGTTCCAGATGTTGGGGCTGGGAACCGCCCCGGCCAACGCTGTTCGCACACGCGCGAGGTTAGCGTCCTCGCGGGCCAACACGACGCGGAACCGCGTAATGTTGGTGGCGTGAGCGCTATCCAGGTTCCCAACGCGCCGGTCACCCTCTCGACCGCTTCGGTCTACCCGGAGAAGACGCCGGCGGCTTTCGAGATCGCCGCGAAGCTGGGCTACGACGGGGTGGAGGTGCTGGTCTCCTCGGACCCGGTGAGCCAGGACGCCGGCATGCTCCAGCGGCTCTCCGAGTACCACGGTGTGCCGATTCGGGCGGTGCACGCCCCCTGCCTGATCTTCACCCAACGGGTGTGGGGGCGGGACCCCTGGGGCAAGCTGGAGCGTTCCCAGGAGATGGCCCAGCAGCTGGGAGCCTCGGTCATCGTGGTCCATCCCGCGTTCCGCTGGCAGCGGGACTACGCCCGCGACTTCGAGGCCGGGATCGCGCGGTTGCGGGAGCAGAGCGACACCGTCCTCGCGGTGGAGAACATGTACCCGGTGCGGATGGGGGAAAAGGAGGTCGTCCCCTACTCCCCGGGATGGAACCCGCTGGAGCGCGACTACCCCGAGGTGACCCTCGACCTGTCACACACCGCCATGTCCGGGTCGGACGCGATGGACATGGCGAAACAACTCGGCGGGCGGCTGTCCCACGTGCACCTCGCCGACGGGACCGGAGGACAGAACTTCGACGAACACCTCATCCCGGGGCGGGGTACGCAGCCGTGCGCCGATCTGCTGGAACACCTCGCCACCTCCGGTTACGCGGGCCAGGTAGTGCTGGAGGTGAGCACCCGCAAGTCCGCCAACCGCCAGGCGCGCGAGTGGGAACTCGCCGAGGCGCTGGCGTTCACCCGGCTCCACCTCGCCGGGGCGCGCGGTGCGACACCGCCACGCACGTTCGCGGTGAGTCCCGACGGCACGGTCGGCGAGGCGTGACCGGGAGCCGCCATGGCGAGAACGGGGCGGCGGCCGGGGAACACGCGTAGCCGCGAGCAGATCCTGCGGGCTGCCCGGGAGCAGTTCTCGGAACTGGGCTACGACGGCGTGAGCATCCGGGGCATCGCCCGCGGTGCGGGGGTCGACCCCGCGCTCGTCCACCATTTCTTCGGCGCCAAGGACGCGGTCTTCGTCGCGGCCATGCGGTTGCCGTACAACCCCGGCGAGGTACTGCGCGGCATCGTCGCGGACTCCGGCCACGACCGGGCCGAGGCCGTCGTCCGGTTCTTCCTCGGCGTGTGGGAGGACCCCGGGACCCGGGAGCCCATGCTGGCCTTCGTCCGCTCCGCGGTCACCAACGAGCGGGCCGCCGAGGCCGTCCGGGGATTCACACAGGACGTCATCACGCGCCACGTCGCGGCGGAAGTGGGCATCTCCCCGTTGCGGGCCTCACTGGTCGCCGCCCAACTGTTCGGCATGGTGCTGGTGCGCTACCTGGCCGCGGCCGAACCGCTGGCCTCCGCCCCACCGGAGGAGGTGGTGGCGACCTACGCCCCGGCGGTGCGTACCGTGCTGGGCGAGGCCCGGGAGTGACGGCGCTCCTCCTGGGAGCAGCGACCCTGCGGCGCACCACACCGTAGCCGCGCCTTCGGCACCGAGGCGGCGGGAGCGCCCGCGGCGCCCCGGATCCGGAGGCGAAACCCGGGCCGTGCGCGTAAGCTGCGGGACGCAGCGTCCCCCAACGAGGAGCGGTGGAATGGCACTACGGCAGACCCTGCGCGCGGCCTCCGGAAACCAGCGGCTGCGCACGCTCGTCACGAACAACCGGGCCGTACGCGGCGCCGCCGGCCGGTTCGTCGCCGGGGAGAGCGTCGAGGACGCCCTGCGCGCCGTCACCGACCTCGCCGAGCACGGCCTTTTCACCACCCTCCACAACGTCGCCGCGAGCGCGCACCACCCCTCCCAGGCGGTGGAGACCACCCACGCCTACCTGCACCTGCTCCAGCGGCTCTCCGACACCGGCCTCGCCCCGCTCGCGGACCTCTCCGTGAAACCGACCACCGTCGGCCTGGGGCTGGGACCGGAGGGAGAGTCCCTGGCGCGGGAGAACATCGCCCGGATCTGCGCCGCGGCCCGGGACGCGGGAACGACCCTCACCCTGGAGACGGAGGGCGCCGAGCAGGTGACGGCGACCCTGCGCACCGTCACGACGCTGCGGCGGGAGTTCCCCACGCTCGGGTGCGCCCTCCAGTCCTACCTGCGCCGCACCGCCGGGGACGCGGCCGACATGTCCGGGCCGCACACCCGCGTCCGGCTGGCGAAGGGCGGCACCTCCGACCCCGCGGCCGCCCACCCCACCCGCCGGGAGGGGGACGCCGCCTTCGTGCGCATCCTGCGCCAGCTGATGGCCGGCAGCACCTACCCCATGGTGGCGACCCACGACCCCCGGCTAATCGGGATCGCCGCCACGCTCGCCGAGCGCAACGAGCGTTCCCGGGACGAGTTCGAGTACCAGATGCTCTACGGCGCCCATTCGCGCGAACAGCGCAGGCTCACCCGCCAGGGGGCGCAGGTGCGGGTCTACGTTCCCTACGGGCACGACTGGTACGGCTACCTCCTCCGGCGGGCCGCCGCCCGCCCCGCGGCTCTGGCGTCGGCCGCGCGGGTGACGGCTTCCGGGGGATGACAACGTTCCCGGGCACGACACGCGCGCCGCCGGCCGGGTTGCCTATACGGTTGGAGGAAGGACGACAACGTGCACGCCCGCCGGCGCCGCCCGGCTGGCCTGTTCCGCGCACCCGCGCGCACCCGCACCACCAGGAAGGAGGAGGGCGCGTCCCCGGCGGCCGCACGCCGGACGCGGACCGCCCAACACACGATGGTCGCAATCATTGGCGCAGGAAAGATGGGCGAGGCCCTGCTGGCCGGTCTGCTCGGGACCGGCTACGCCCCGGCCGACGTGCTCGTGGCGGAGCCGCGCCAGGAACGCGCCCGCGAGGTGGCCGAGCTCTACGGGGTCGACGTCGTCTCCACCAGGGAGGCGGCGAAACGCGCGGAGACCGTCGTGCTCGCGATCAAACCCCAGGACATGGTCAACCTCCTCGACGACGTCTCCGGGGAGCTCGGCTCGGGGACCCTGGTCATCTCGGTCGCGGCGGGTGTCACCACCTCGACCCTGGAGAGGCACATCACCGACGACGCCGCGGTCGTGCGGGCCATGCCCAACACCCCCGCCCTGGCCGGCACGGGGATGACCGCCATGTCCGGCGGGACGCACACCACGCCGGAGCAGTTGGACCGCGCAGAGCGGCTGCTCGAGTCGGTCGGGTCGGTGGTGCGGGTGCAGGAACGCCACATGGACACCGTCACCGCCCTCTCCGGCAGCGGCCCCGCCTACTTCTACTTCATCGCGGAAACGATGATCGAGGCCGGTGTGGCGATGGGGATGCCGCGCGACAGCGCGCGGACCCTGGTCAGCCAGACCATCACCGGGGCGGCGACGATGCTGAACGAGCCCGGCAACCACCCGGTGGTCCTGCGCGAGGCCGTGACCTCACCCGGCGGCACCACCGCCGCCGCCCTGCGCGAACTGGAGCGCCACGGCGTGCGCTCGGCGTTCACCGACGCCATCGAGGCCGCGGCGCGGCGCAGCGGGGAACTGTCCGGCGACTGAGCCGGGAGCGCCGACACGCGCCGGTTGGTTAACGTGTGGGAACACACAAACGCGTCTGCTGGGAGGCACGGCATGGGGTGTTCGCTTCGCACCGTATGGGACGAGAGGCTGAGTTCCTACAACTTCGGTCCGCAGCACCCGCTGGCGCCGGTCCGGGTGGAGCTCACCATGGAGCTGAGCCGGGAACTCGGGGTTTTCGACGCCCCCGGGGTCTCCTTCGCCAGTCCCGAACCGGCCTCCGACGAGCTGCTGGAACTGGTGCACACCCCGGACTACATCGCCGCGGTGAAACGCGCCGGCCAGACGCTGCAGGCCGACGAGCCCTACTGTCTGGGCACCCCGGACAACCCGGTGTTCCCCGGCATGCATGAGGCGTCCTCACTCATCGCCGGCGCCTCGGTGGAGGCCGCCCGGTCGGTGTGGCAGGGGGAGGTGCAGCACGCAGCCGGGATCGCCGGAGGGCTGCACCACGCCATGCCGGGCCACGCGTGGGGGTTCTGCGTCTACAACGACCCGGCCGTCGCGATCGCGTGGCTGCTGGAGCAGGGGGCGAAACGCGTCGCCTACGTGGATGTCGACGTGCACCACGGCGACGGGGTGCAGACGCGCTTCTACGACGACCCGCGGGTGCTCACCATCAGTCTGCACGAGTCCCCGCTGACACTCTTCCCCGGCACCGGCAACCCCAACGAGACCGGAGGGAGCGCCGCCGAGGGCTACGCCGTCAACGTGGCGCTGCCGGCGGGCACGGACGACGCCCGCTGGCTGCGGGCGTTCGAGGCGACCGTGGAACCGCTCGTGCGCGAGTTCCAGCCCGAGATCCTGGTGACGCAGCAGGGCGCGGACACCCACGCGCTGGACCCGCTCGCGAACCTGGTGCTGAGCCTGGACGGCCAGCGCCGTGCCTACGCCGCGCTGCACCGCCTGGCGAACACGGCGGCCGGGGGCCGGTGGGTGCTGCTCGGCGGGGGCGGTTACGAGCTCGTCCAGGTGGTCCCCCGGTCGTGGACACACCTGCTGGCCGAGGCGGCCGGGGCGGACATCGACCCGGCGTCGACCACCCCGGACGCCTGGCGGCGCTACGTGCTGGAACGTACGGGGGAGGCGCCGCCGTTGTACATGACGGACGGCCGCAGTCCCGACGTGCGGGCCTTCGAGAACGGGTTCGACCCCGAGGACCCGGTCGACCGGGCCATCCAGGAGACCCGAAAGGCCGTCTTCCCCTCCCACGGGATCGACCCCAGCCTGTGAGCGGCCGGGTTCGCGAGGTGTTCTGGGCTGACGGAGAGCGAGAAAGGGGCCACCGGTGACGCCGCCCTCACGCGCGGAACTCATCCACCACCTGGTACGTACCGGCATCGCCGGCCACGTCGACACTCCCCGGCAGGGGAACCTCCGCCACTACCAGCGGTTGTGCGACCGGAACCCCTACTACGAGCTCGGGCTCACCCTCTCCCACGAGTGGACGTTCCCGGAGGTGCTCGCACTGATGGCCAAGCGGTGCGGGGTGATGTCCGACGAGAACCACGTGTGGGGAGTGGACACCATCGACCCGGAACGCACCGTCGACGCGTTGGAGAGCCTCGCCGACCGGATGGCCCGGGCGGCGGCCCGGGGCGAGCGGGTCATGCTCGCCACCGGCCACCCCGGCAACCTCCACGGGACCCTCGCCGAGTGGGGCCGGGTGCTGCGGGCGCACGGCTGCTCCCTGGTGACGGCGGCCGGCGGCTACTCCTACGAGATCAGCACCGAGCACCCGCCGTACCGCAGGACCCTCGCCTGGTCCGACAGCGTCGGGGTCGTGGTGGACGACGACGGCGACCCCCGGCACAGCCACCACCCGTTCGCCATGGAGGCGGCGCTGGAGGAACTCACCTCGCGGGGGCGGCCGTGGCCGCAGCTGGTCATCGCCGACCACGGTTTCGCCGGCGCCGCGGGAGAGGCGGGAGTGCCCACCATCGGATTCGCCGACTGCAACGACCCGGCGCTGTTCCTGGGGGAGCACGAGGGGAAACTGCACACGGCGGTGCCGCTGGACGACGGCTTCCACACCGAGGACTACGAGCCGCTCTCGGCCTATGTGCTGCACCGGGCCGGTCTCACCGACGGGACGGCGCGACAGCAGCACCCCTAAACCTCACGCGACCCTCGCTTTCCTGTAGCCGCAAGGGAAGCAAAACTGCTCTTTCAATACTGTGATCCCCGTCATACCCTGAAACCGGACGTGTCAGTAGCCGTGTCGCGGCCACGCTCGGTGCGGTAGCGGGCGGTTCCAGTCGGCTGGACACCGTGCCGGGTCGAGGGGCGACGACGCAGGGACCCCGAGCTCACGTCCGGAAGTGAGGGCTCCGCATCATGAACGGGAGTAAAGCTCCGCTGGAAGATGTCACGTTCCTGACCGTGGCCGAGGTCGCCACGATCATGCGGGTATCCAAGATGACCGTCTACCGAATGGTCCACTCCGGCGTGCTCCCCGCCATCCGGGTGGGGCGTTCGTACCGGGTGCCGGAACGCGCCGTCTACGACTACCTCCGGGAGGCCTTCGTCGAGGCGGGTTAGGCCTGTTCGGCGGACAGCGTCCGTCCGACAGGACCCAACCCGCAACGTCACCCGTGGGGCGATCGCACCCCGAGCTATCGCCCCGGGGGAGGCCCTCGCTTCGCCAGCGGCAGCGGGGCGGACCCGCCGCACCCGTGCCGGTCCCGGCCCGCCCGCTCCTGCCCAGCGAGTACGACGGACGCACCCCCGGGACCGGCGGGCCCACCCTCCCCGACGGGAACGGGTCAGTTCAGGGTGTCGGGGTCCGGACCGACCCGGTTGCCGGTGTGCAGCCCGGCAATGGTGCTCATGTCCTCCTCGTCCAGCTCGAACCCGAAGACGTCCAGGTTCTCCCGCACCCGGGAGGGGGTCGCGGACTTGGGGATCACGACGTTGCCGAGCTGGATGCTCCAACGCAGCGCCACCTGGGCGGGGGAGACCCCGTGCTTGGCGGCGATACCGGCCAGCGCCGGGTCGTCCAGCAGTCCCTTGCCCTGGCCCAACGGGCTCCACGCCTCGGTCGCGATGCCGTTCTTGGCGTGGGACTCGCGCAGCGGCGCCTGCTGCAGGTTCGGGTGCAGCTCGATCTGGTTGACGGCCGGCGTGACCTCGCTGGCCTCGAAGAGCCGCTCCAGGTGGGCGGGTTGGAAGTTGGACACGCCGATGGCCCTGGCGCGGCCCTCGGAGTGGATCCGTTCGAACGCCCGCCACGTGTCCAGGTAGGCCCCCCGCTCCGGGGCGGGCCAGTGGATCAGGTACAGGTCGACGTAGTCCAGTCCCAGTTTGTTCAGCGACGCGTCGAACGCGCGCAGGGCGGAGTCGTAGCCCTGGTCCGTGTTCCACAGTTTGGTGGTGACGAACAGCTCCTCGCGCGCCAGACCGGAGGAGGCGATACCGCGCCCGGTCCCCTCCTCGTTCTCGTAGAGCGTCGCGGTGTCGATGCTGCGGTAGCCGGCCTCGATGGCGGTGGCCACGATGCTCTCCGCCTCCGCGTCGGGCACCTGGAACACCCCGAAGCCGATCTGGGGCATCGCGACGCCGTTGTTCAGGGTGACAGTGGGAACGCTCTGCACAGCTGATCCTTACGTTCTCGGGGTTCGGTTGGTCTCCCGGCCGCAACCGGGGGTCCGACCGGGGAATTCCCCACCCGGTGCCGCGTATTCCCGCGCGGCGGTCGTTGCGCGCGTCACGCCCCGGCCGTGGCCCGGGCCCGGGTGCCCTGTCCTCCGAACGGAGGACCCGGTCCGGTCCCCGCGGTGGACGCGTTCCGGCCGGGCGCGTTCGCAGACTCGGGAGTATGACAGCGACGAACCCACCCGCGCCCTCCGTCGAGGCCCGGGGGCTGGCGAAGAGCTACGGGGGCGACGCAGCGGTCGACGGTGTCGACCTGAGCGCGGCTCCCGGAGAGATCCTGGCGCTGCTCGGCCCCAACGGCGCCGGGAAGAGCACCACGGTCGAGATCCTGGCCGGCTTCCGCGACCGGGACCGGGGAACCGCCCGCGTCCTGGGGGCCGACCCGGCCCGCGCCGGACGCGCGTGGCGCGCCCGCACCGGAATCGTGTGGCAGCACGAGACGGAGGGCTCCCCGCTGCGCGCGTACGACATCGTGCGGCACGTGGCCGGTTACTACCCGCGTCGCCGCGCCCCGGAGGAGGTACTGGAGCTGGTCGGGTTGTCCGACCAGGCCCGTACGGCGGTGCGGGAACTCTCCGGTGGCCAGCGCCGCCGGCTGGACGTCGCGCTGGGCGTCGTCGGCCGGCCGGAGGTGCTGTTCCTGGACGAGCCCACGACCGGGTTCGACCCCGCCGCCCGACGCTCCTTCTGGGACCTGGTCCGGTCCCTGGCCCTGGACGGCACCACCATCCTGCTCACCACGCACTACCTCGAGGAGGCCGAGGCGCTGGCCGACCGGGTGGTGGTCCTCGCGCGGGGGCGGATCGTGGCCGAAGGGGACCCGGCCACGCTGGGCGGGCGCGCCGACGCGCGTGCCACCGTGTCCTGGCTGTCCGAGGGTCGGCGGCGCAGCGTCCGCACCGCCGAGCCCACGGCGCTGCTGCGGGAGCTGCTCACCGAGTATCCGGGCGAGGTGCCCGAACTCGCCGTGCACCGTCCGAGCCTGGAGGAGACCTACCTGGGGCTCGTCGACGGCGGGGACGACGAGACCGCGCCCCGCCGGGAGGGCGGCGCCGCGAACTCCGGAGGCACCACGGGACAGGAGGTCAGGGGATGAGTACCACCACCGCTCCGACCGGGGGTGACACGGCGCTCCACCACGACCGCCGGCTGCCGTCCGCGCTGCGCGTGGGCCTGTCCCGAGGGTGGTTGGACATCCGCGAGTTCTTCCGCGAGTGGGAGACCGTCGTGTTCACGTTCTCCCTGCCCATCCTGATCCTGGTCCTGTTCGCCGCGATATTCGAGGGCCTGGTCGAGGCGGACATGAGCGCCGCCGCGTACTACCTTCCCGGGCTGGTCGCCATGGGGCTGATGTCGGTCAGCTTCCAGACGCTGGGCATCGGCGTGGCGGTCGAGCGCGGCAACGGGACGCTGCGGTGGCTGCGCGGCACCCCGATGCCGCCCGCGGCGTACTTCCTCGGCAAGACGCTTCTCGTCCTGGCACTGGCCGCCGGTCAGGTGGTGGTGCTCCTGGGGGGCGCGGCCCTGCTCTACGGGGTGGACCTCCCCACGGACGCCGGCGCCTGGTTCACCTTCACGTGGGTCCTGGTGCTGGGTACGTCCGGCTGCGCGCTGCTGGGACTCACCGTCAGCGGCCTGGTCCGCAGCGCCCGGGCCGCCCAGGCGGTCGTGGTGGTCCCGTTCCTGGCGCTGCAGTTCTTCTCCGGCGTGTTCGTTCCGGTCGTGGCGCTGCCGACCTGGGTGGTCGAGGTCGCCTCGCTGTTCCCGCTGAAGTGGATGGCCCAGGGGATGCGGTCGGTCTTCTATCCCGAGTCGGCCGCGGCGCTGGAGCCGGCGGGGAGCTGGGAACTGCCGCTCGCCGCGGGGGTGTTGGGAGTATGGTGTGTGGCGGGGTTGGTGCTGTGCCTGCTGACATTCCGATGGAGAACCGCCAGGGACGGGTGAGCGAACCGTCCGACACCCACGCGTGGGAGGTGTCGTGGTGGTGGCACGCGCTGGTGCTGGCCGGGCTGGCCGTGGTGGCCGGGACCGCCTACGCCACCGCTCCGCCCGGGTGGCGCTGGGTCGCGCTCGCGCTGATGGGTGCCCTCGTCGTGTGGTTCCCGCTGGGGGGTTGGCTGCTGCTGTCCGCGGGCAGCAGGTACGGTTCCCCGCGGGATGCGGTCTTCGTCCTCGTGGTGGCGGTGCTGTACACCCCGGTGTGCGTCATAACGCCCCCCGCCAGCTGGGGCATGTTCGTGGTGGCGCCGGTGTGCTTCATGCTGGCCGGACGCTGGTTCGGCCTGGCCACCGTGGCGACCGTCCTGCTGGTGCCGCAGATCCTGCAGCTTCCCCTGGGGCGCGCGACCCCGGGCGAACTCGCGTTCATCCTGGTGGTCTACGTGCCGGTCCTGGGGTTCTCCGCCTGGATGAGTTTCTGGATCGAGCGGATCATCGACCAGAGCGCGGAACGGTCCGAGCTGATCACCGAGCTGCGGCGCAGCCGGGCCGAGGTCACCCGGCTGTCGGAGGAGGCGGGCGCGATGGCCGAACGCGAGCACCTGGCCCGCGAGATCCACGACACCCTCGCCCAGGGCTTCACCAGTATCGTCACGCTCGCCAACGCGGTCGAGGCCGAGATCAGCGCCGACCCCCAGGCGGCGCGGCGGCACGTGGCGATGATGCGCGACACCGCGAGCGAGAACCTCGCCGAGGCGCGGGCGCTGGTTGCCGCCCGCGGCCCCGCCGCGTTGGACGCGACATCGCTGGAGGAGGCGCTGTCCCGCGCCACCCGCCGCCTGGGGGAGGAGCTGGGGGCCGACGCGCGGTTCACCACCACGGGCGAGGGGTTCCCACCACCGTCGGCGGTGCAGGTGGGGCTGCTGCGGGCGGCGCAGGAGGCGCTCGCCAACGTGCGCAAGCACGCCGCCGCCGGAAGGGTCACCGTGACGCTGGCCTACGAGCCCGGCCGGGTCGCGTTGGAGGTGACCGACGACGGGCGCGGTTTCGACAGCGGGACGCACCCTCCCGGCCACGGGTTGGAGAGCCTCACGGCCCGCGCCGAGCGTGCCGGGGGCGCATGTGAGGTACACAGCCGCCCGGGAGCGGGGACCGAGGTGCGGATGACCGTTCCCGTCACGAACGAACCGGGAGGCCGACAACAGTGACGATCCGCGTGATGCTGGTGGACGACCATCCCGTGGTGCGCGAGGGGCTGCGGGGCATGCTCGCGGCCGTGGAGGACATCGCCGTCGTGGGCGAGGCCGCGACGGCGGACGAGGCCGTGGCCGCGGCCGCCAAGCACGCCCCCGACGTGGTGCTGATGGACCTGAGGATGCCCGGTGGGGACGGAGCCGGAGCCACTCGCGGAATCCTGCGGGACCGTCCCGCGTGCGCGGTGGTGGTGTTGACCACCTACGACACGGACAGCGACATCCTGCCGGCGGTCGAGGCGGGCGCCTCGGGCTACCTCCTCAAGGACACCCCGCCAGCCCGGCTCACCGACGCCATCCGCGCGGCCGCGCAGGGGGAGACGGTACTCGCCCCGGAGGTGGCGACCCGCCTCCTGGCCAACACGCGCGGCGCTGACACCTCCCGGGACCACCCCGAGGCCCAGCTCACCAGCAGGGAGCGGGAGGTGCTGCGGCTCGCCGCGCAGGGGTGCGGCAACGGAGAGATCGGCCACCGCCTGCACATCGGCGCCACGACCGTCAAGACCCACCTGCTGCGGTCCTACGAGAAACTGGGTGTCAGCGACCGCACGGCGGCCGTGGCGCACGCCATCCGTCGGGGGATGATCACTCCCCCGACAGGGGACGGCCCCGACGGGTCTCTTTGACTGTCCCCCGATGCCGTCCCCAGCGTCGCCCCGCGGCGTGTTCAGCAGCAGTCGCAGTCACAGCAGCCGGACGACGAGTTCCGGTCGTCCCGGGAGCGGTCGTCGGGATCCTCGCAGCCGCAGCACCGGCGGATGCAGGGGTCGCAGCAGCAGGACCGGTCACCTCCCCCGGGTCGGCAGCACCACGAGCCCCCGTCGGGTCCGGAGTCGCGGGTGCCGCGCCTGGCTGCGGTACTGCCCGTACTGGTCGTACTGCCCGTACTGGTCGTACTGCCCGTACTGGTCGTACTGCCCGTGATGTCCGTGGGAGTGCGGTTGGTGGCCGGCGCGGGCGAACGTCCGGTGGATGGAGCGTTCCAGTTCCCTCCCCAGCAGGGCCCGCACCAGCCGGTCGTCGTGGAACGCCGCCTCGTCCAGCGCCAGGCGGACACCGAACGCGGCCTCGTCGCACAGCCGCCGCACCTCGGACACCGGGGTGCCGGTGGCGGTGACCGGATTCCACGCCGCGGCGGCGGTGTCCTCCTCCTGGTCGGCGACCGCGTCCAACAGGTGCGCGATCCGGCCGAACAACCGCCCGGCCTCCCGCAACGGCTCCTCGTTGGCCGGGGACTCGGCCAGCACAGCGGTGTGGGCGAACGCCTCGGCGGTGGCCTCCTCGGTGGGGGCGGTGCCGCGCAGCAGCTCCCCCGTGGCCTCGGCCTCCCGCTCCGCGGTGCGCTGGCGCTCGGCGACCGCCACCAGGGGCGTGCTGTCCACACCGAGCGCGGTGTCGGTGGTGCGCGCGCGCCGCGACCACCGGCGGGCCACGTGCCGCGAGGCGCCGCGCACCGGCCACCGCGAGGCACTGCCGTCACCGTCGTCCGCGTGGTCGCTGAGTTTGGCCGAGGCGAGATGCAACGAGACCGAGGCTGCCAACCGGGCACCCGCCCCGTTCGCCACCTCGGCCCCGCGCATCCCCCGCAGCGGGCACGGTCCCGCGGTCCGGGTACCCGCGGCCGGTGCCGCCTGGGCCGTGGTCAGCGCGGAGATCACCAGACCGTCGTAGTTGGTCGCCGTGCGGGCGAGTTGTCCGTGGTCGTCCCGTAGCGCCAGACACAGTCCACACAGGTGGGACATCCACGCTTGGGCGAGACCGTCGGGCAGGGAGTGGCGACACGGGCGCAGGATGCCGAACACGGGTCCTCTTCTCAGTGGTTGGGGAACGCTTCCGGGGCGCCGCGTTCCGTGTTCCGTACGGCGCGGGCGCCCCGCACTGACCGGATGGGACGGAACGCGCGCGTGTCCGGTTTCCCGGTGGCGGCGCGTGTGTGTCAGGGGTTCGGGCCGTGTCCGCCGCGGCACCGCCGGGGGAGACGCGCGGCCGGGGAGGCATGGGGCGGACACCGCCTCCTCTGTGCGGATTCGGAGGACATGCGGCTGTGATCCCGGTGTGGTGCGCTGTGTCCGGTAGGGGCACTACAATCTCTGCGTTCGCCGGTGCCCAGGGCTTTCCGGCGCCGGTACCGTGCCGCCGTCATCGGGCACGGGGAACCGTTGCCGGAGACAACTCCTGGGCGCCCCCTCATCTCCGGCAGAATGCGAGCGAAACCGATGGTCATCTGGAAAGGCGCGGGGATTCTCGTCCTCGTTATCGCGTTGCCGTTGGCGGGCCTGGGCGGAGTCTCCCTCGGCTCCGCGCTGGGAAGCGACACGGCGAGCGGGATCGGTGCGGCGGGCGGGCTCGCCCTCGCCGCTGTTGCGGTCTACTTCCTGGGTCAGCGCCTGAACGCCCCCACCCCCGGCTACCACCTGCGTACCGGGGCGCCCGTGAACTTCCGCAACGGCCACACCCTCTTCTTCGTCCCGATGCAGTACTGGGGTTTCGTGCTCCTCGGGATCAGCGTGCTGGTGCTGGGAGCGTCGCTGCTGAGCGCGTGAGCCCCCGCGTGTCCCGTGGTTCCGGCGGTGGGTGGACGGACCAGGGTGGGGAGGCGGGGCGCGCCAACTCCTCTACTACACTTTGTCGTTGTTGAGTTCGTGCCCCGTCGCCTCCGCCCGAGGGTTTTGCTGATGCCCCATTCGACGCCCGCTGTCCACCGCCGCGGCACCGCACGCGCCGGTGACCGCACGCGCAGCGCACGAACGGACGGCCGCACACCGCCTTCCCGCCTCCGACGGCGGGTGGTGGCCGCCGCCGCGGCGGCCCTCGCCGGAACACTCGTCCTGGCCGGCTGCTCCGGTTCCGAGGACTCCCCAGCGACGGACTCCGGCAACGACGACGGCAACACCCGCTACATCGAGGGGGACGGTTCCACCACCTCGTTCGCACCCGACGAGCGCGAGCCCGCCCCGGACGTGGAGGGCGAGACGCTCGACGGCGAGACGGTGAGCCTCGACGACTACGAGGGCACCGTGCTGGTGCTGAACATGTGGGCGAGCTGGTGCGGGCCGTGCCGCGCCGAGAGCGACGCCCTCAACGAGGTCTACACCGACCACAAGGGGGACGGGGTGGACTTCCTCGGCGTCAACATCAAGGACGACCGGACGGCCGCAGAGTCCTTCGAGGAGAACCAGGGCATCGACTACCCGAGCCTGTACGACCAGCCCGGAAGGATCCCGCAGGCGTTCCGGGACACCGTCCCCCCCAAGGCCATCCCCAGCACCCTCGTGCTCGACCGGCAGGGCCGGATCGCGGCCCGGGTGATCGGGCCGGTGAAGTACAACAAGCTGAGCGACCTCGTCACCTCGGTCAAGAACGACGACGACAACGCGGACGCGGGAGCCCAATGATCGCGGAAACGGTCCTGCAGGGATCCCTCCTCCTCGCCGTGCCGCTGGCGTTCGCCGCTGGGCTCGTGTCCTTCCTGTCCCCGTGCGTCCTTCCGCTCGTTCCGGGCTACCTCTCCTACGTGACCGGGCTCACCGGTGCCGACATCGCCGCGTCCCGGCGCACCGCCCAACCGGAACCCGCGGCGGCGGGAGGATCCGCCGGGACGGCGACGGCGGGGACCGACCTCGACACGGAACTGGCAGCGCGCCGCTGGACCATGCTCGCGGGAAGCGCGCTGTTCATCGCGGGATTCACCCTCGTGTTCGTCCTCGTCGGCGTGTTCGTCGGAGGGATCGGCGGTGTGCTGCTGGACTACGCGGAGCCGGTCACCCGGGTGCTGGGCGCGGTGACCATCCTGCTCGGGCTGGCGTTCATGGGGGTCGTTCCCGGGTTCAACCGGGAGTTCCGGATCCACCGGCTCCCGAAAGCCGGACTGGCCGGCGCCCCGCTGCTCGGGGTGCTGTTCGGCCTCGGCTGGACCCCCTGCATCGGCCCCACCCTGGCGGCGGTGCAGACGCTGGCGTTCACCGAGGGCAGCGCGGCCCGCGGAGCGGTGCTCTCCCTGTTCTACTGCCTGGGGCTGGGACTGCCGTTCATCGCGGCTTCGCTGCTGTACCGCCGCGCCCTGGGCGCGTTCGACTGGGTGAAGCGGCACTACCGCACGGTGACGGCCGCGGGCGGGGCGATGCTCGTGCTCGTGGGGCTGCTGCTGGTCACCGGCGTCTGGACAGACCTCACAGCCATCATGCAGCGGTGGACCGCGGACTTTACGACGGTGATATAGAAGTGACTTCGGCCAACGCCACCAACACGGACCGCACGTCCGCGAAAGGGAGCGCGAGCCCGCGCCTGTCCCCGCTCGGATGGGCGCGGTGGACATGGCGCGTCCTCACCTCGATGCGGACCGCCCTCATCCTGCTCTTCCTGCTCGCGGTGGGCGCCATCCCCGGATCGGTGCTCCCGCAGCGCTCGGTCAGCACCGAACAGGTCCAGAACTACTACCTCGACCACCCCGACATCGCGCCGTGGCTCGACCGGCTGTACATGTTCGACGTGTACTCCTCACCGTGGTACGCCGCGATCTACCTGCTGCTGTTCGTCTCCCTCACCGGCTGCGTCCTGCCCCGCGCGTGGGCGCACTACCGCGCGATGCGCTCCCGCCCCCCGAAGGCGCCGCGTTACCTCAGCAGGATGCCCTACGCGGCGCACTTCACCACCGGAGCCCCGCCGGCGACGGTCCTCGGGCGGGCGCGCACCCTGCTCCGCGGCTACCGGATCGAAGGCAGCGCGGACGCGGTCTCCGCGGAGAGGGGCTACCTCCGCGAGACCGGCAACGTGGCCTTCCACCTGGCGCTGCTCGCGCTCCTGCTGGCGCTGGGAGCCGGCTCGTTCCTGGGATACCGCGGCAACATGCTGGTGATCGAGGGCGACGGTTTCGCCAACACCCTGCCGTCCTACGACGCCTTCTACCCCGGAACGGCGGTGGACGCCGGGGACCTGGACCCCTTCTCGTTCACGGTGGAGGAGTTCCACGCGGAGTTCATCCAGGACGGCAACCTCAGCGGCCAGCCGGACTCCTACTCGGCCGACCTCGCCTACCGGGCGAGTCCGGACGGGCCGCAGCGGGAGCACGAGCTGGAGGTCAACCACCCGCTCTCGGTGGACGGGACACAGGTCTACCTGCTGGGGCACGGTTACGCCCCCGAGTTCGAGGTGACCAACGCCGACGGGGAGGTGGTGTTCGACCAGGCGGTGCCCTTCCTCGACCGAGAGGAGGGGAACTTCACCTCCGACGGTGTGGTCAAGGTCCCCGACGCCGGAGGGGAGCAGCTGGGCTTCACCGGCGTGTTCCTCCCGTCCGCCGCGGAGACCGAGGACGGGGAGCTCGTCTCGGACTTCCCCGGAGCCCGCAACCCCGTCGTGACGCTCACCGGCTACAAGGGCGACCTCGGGATGGACAGCGGCCAGCCCCAGTCGGTGTACCAGCTCGACACCTCGGACATGGAGGAGGCCGGCTCCTCCCCGGAGCTCTCCCCGGGCGACAGCTGGGAACTGCCGGACGGTTCCGGAACCGTGACCTTCAAGGGCCACAGCGACTACATCAGCATGCAGGTCAACCACGACCCGGCCCGGGTTCCCGCCCTCGTCGCCGCCGCGGCGGCGGTACTGGGACTGTTGGGAACGCTGTTCATCCGGCCGTGCCGCGTGTGGGTCCGCGCCACCGAGCGCGAGGACGGGCGCACGGACGTGGAGGTCGCCGGGTTGAGCAAGTCCGAGGGGGCCGGAGCGACAGCGGACTTCCACAACCTCAGCCTGAAGCTTCGGAACCGGCTGCGGCAGGAGTACGACGGTTCCACGACCGACGAAGGAACGAAGGAGTAGCCGGTGGTACACGCGCTCGCCGCTGATGCGGCATCCGCCCAGAACACGACACTGTCCTCGGTCAGTGACGAGTTGCTCGTCGCCACGATCGTGGGCTACGCGGTCGCGCTTTTCCTGTTCGCGTGCGAGGCCGCCTACGGGCGCCGGGAGGCGCTGAGAAGCGGCCGGCTCGTGTCCGTGGGGGCGGGGGCGAGCGGTAGCGGCTCCTCGGCCGGCGGGAACCTGGACGAGGCGGACGACATGGAGGTCAGCGTCCGCCACGAGGAGGAGCAGGCCCGCGCGCCCCGGCACCTCGTGGGCCGCGTCGGGGTGCTCGTGACCGCGGTGGCGTTCGCGTTGAACCTGGCCCAGGTGGTCACCCGCGGTATCGCGGCCGACCGGTGGCCGTGGGGCAACATGTTCGAGTTCGTGGTGGCGATCTGCCTGTGCGCCGTCGCGGCGTTCCTCTACGCCGCCGTCCGCTACCAGGCGCGGTTCCTGGGGACGTTCGTCCTCATCCCGGTCGTGCTGCTACTGGGCATCGGGGTGAAGTGGCTGTACAGCCAGGCGGGGCCGGTCATCCCCGCGCTGGACTCCTACTGGATCGCGATCCACGTCTCGGCGATGATCATCGCCACCGGCGGTTTCCTCGTCTCCGGGGTGGCGGGCATCGCCTACCTGATGGCCCAGCGCACCGAGGTGAAGCAGGCCGCGGGGGAGACCGTCACCGGGATCCCCGCCAAACTCCCGTCCTCGGGGCTGCTGGACCGGGTCTCGCACCGGTTCGTCGTGTTCGCCTTCCCGATCTGGACGTTCGCCATCATCGCGGGGGCGATCTGGGCCGACGAGGCGTGGGGCCGGTTCTGGGGATGGGACCCCAAGGAGGTCTGGTCGTTCATCACCTGGACCGTCTACGCGGCCTACCTGCACGCGCGCCACACCGCGGGCTGGCGCGGGAACGTCGCCACGTGGATCGGTCTGGTCGGACTGGCGTGCCTGCTGTTCAACTTCTTCGGGGTGAACTACATATTCAGCGGCCTGCACAGCTACGCCTGAGGGGCGAAGCGGACCGGCCGCCCGGCCGCGTGCGGTCGTGGGGCCGGTCGCTACGGGGCGGCCCCACGCACCTAGCGGTGCTTTCGGCCCGCTCAGTCGTCGGGGTTGATACGTCTGTTCAGTTTGCGGAGGAACTCCGGGTCGTCGTCCGGGCCGAGCGGCTGCTGGCGGCCGGAGGTTTTGTGCGCGTCGGACGGGTCAAGGTGCTCCACGGACGTGTTCTGGGAGAGCTGCTCCGAGGCGGCCGTCTCCGTTCTCCGGGGGCGGCCGAGGAAGAGCCAGAGAACCGCCACCGGCATGAACAGCACTATCAGTACCAACCAGAGGATCTTGGGCACATTGCGAACCTCGTCCCCTGGAGTGGTGGCCGCGTCGAAGAACGCGTACACCCAAACCACGATCGAGAGCAGCGTGATCAGGCTAGCGAGCCACACCATGCTTCCAGCCTATCTCTGATCGACCCCGCCGTGCCGGGAGCATGCCGTTCGGGGGGTGGCGGGGACGATTGCAGGCGGCTCGCGGTCGTTCCGGTGCCGTGAGGGTCACGTGGGGGTTTCGGACGGTTCCCCGTGGAGCAGGGCCCGGACCTCGGCCTCGCGAAAACGGCGGTGTCCGCCGGGGGTGCGGATGCTGCTGATCCGTCCGGACGCGGCCCACCTGGTCACTGTCTTGGGGTCAACCCGGAAAAGCGAGGCCACCTCTCCCGGGGTCAACAAACGTTCGCTTCCTCTTTCCACCTTCACAATCCCCCTTCGCGGCCCACCTTGGTCTGGGAGATGGGCGGTTGTCCTCTAGTGTGCATGAGATAGTCCGTTTCCTCCCTAGTTTTCGTAAAAATAGAGAGGATTTGGGAACAAGAACGCGATGCGTGATCAAAACGTGACCACTGCGTTCCGGCCTCCGAGCAACCCCCGCCGGGAGACCCGGACGACCTCCCGACGTACTGGCCCGCCGCGCAACGCCGCCGTGCGGCGCCGCAGCGCAGCGCCGTCGTGGACACTGTCGGCCCGGCCGTAACCTGGGGAGGAAGCGACGGGCCAACCACACCACGACAGGGGCGGCGGTGATGCCGTGCTTGCCCGGTGCTGGCCGACACGCGCACCACCCGACCCCAATGTATTCCGTGAATCTTCCGTTGTGAGGCAGTTTTACATGCGAAGTGTCCTTGCCTATACCGCGTCTCGGCTTCTGTTGTTCGCGGTCGCGTGGGGCCTGATCTACCTTCTGGGTGCGCGAGGACTTCTCGCGCTCGCGCTCGCCTTCGGAATCAGTGGAGTAGCGAGTTACATACTGCTGTCCGCGCAGCGTGACGCGATGTCCTCGGCTATCGTCACCGGGATGGAACGGATGCGCGGAGTGCGCGAGCGTCTGGACGAGGGCGCCGCGGCCGAGGACGCCGCACCCGGGTCCGGCCAGTCGGACGGGTCGGACGGGAACGCCGCCCGCGACACCTCCGAGGAACCCCGCTGAATCCCGCCGGCGGGCCGGGACCCGTCGCGGCCCCGCGGTGGCGGGACCGGTGCGGCGCGCGCCCGCCGCACCGCGCGACATCCGTTCCCGCGCCGGCGGTGCGCCCCTCCCGGCACAGGTGACCGCCCCGCCTCCCTCCTCGTCCGTGCCGGGCGGCACTGGAGACGCCGCTCGCGACGAACAGCGTCTCGAAAACAGGGCCTAGAGTGGACGCATGGCCCGTGCCGCACTCGACAAGTCCCCCGGGGACGTCGCCGCCATGTTCGACGACATCGCCGGCCGCTACGACCTACTGAACGATGTGCTCTCCCTGGGGCAGGACCGCGTGTGGCGCGGCGCCGCCGTACGCGCGGTCGACGCCTACAGCGGCGAACTCGTCCTCGACCTGGCCGCGGGTACGGGGACCTCGTCGGTCGCCTTCACCTCCCGCGGCGCCCGGGTGATCGCCTGCGACTTCTCGCAGGGCATGCTGCGGGTCGGTGCGCGCCGCGAGCGGGAGGAGGGGTCCTCCCGGGCGACGTTCGTCGCGGGCGACGCCCTCTCCCTGCCGTTCGCCGACCGCACGTTCGACGCGGTCACCATCTCGTTCGGCCTGCGCAACGTGCACGACGTGGACCAGGCGCTACAGGAGATGCGCCGGGTCACCAAGATCGGCGGACGTCTCGTGATCTGCGAGTTCAGCCATATCCCCGTCGCCGCGCTGGACCGCGTCTACAGCCGTTACCTGGCGGCGGCGCTGCCGATGATCGCCCGGTGCTTCACGGCGAACACGGGAGCCTACTCCTATCTCTCGGAGTCGATCGCCGACTGGCCGGACCAGCGCGCGCTGGCGGCGCGGTTGCAGCGGGCCGGCTGGTCACGGGTCGCCTGGCGCAACCTCACCCTGGGGGTGGTGGCGCTGCACCGCGCTGTGCGGCGTGCGTGACTCACGTACTTTCTCCCTTTGGCCCCGAAAGACCCTTTCGGGGCCAAATTTATTTTTATTCCTTTTGTCCTTTTTGTTCTGTTTGTGACGCAAGGTAACAAACTGCATCTCTGCCTATGAAAGTGGCAAAAAAAGACGAATGTCGTTCAGGGGTCGCCCCGAAACGACGAAAGGTCTAGACTGCGGGACGAGAACTTGTGAAGGCCTTCACAAGGGTGCGAGGCCTTTGTTACACGAAACAGCCGCACAGGCGCAGACAGCGCATCCCCCAACACAATGCGCAACAGCGCAGCACGCCGAGGACAGCCCGTGAGCGAGACACACCTGAGCCTCCACTCCGTTCGGGAACGTCCGGAGAGTGAAGCCGACGTCATCGTCGTCGGTGCCGGCCCCGCCGGCTCCACAACCGCCTACTACCTCGCACAGGCCGGACTGGATGTCCTCCTCCTGGAAAAAACCGCCTTCCCCCGCGAGAAGGTGTGCGGTGACGGCCTCACACCGCGTGCCGTCAAACAGCTCACCGCCATGGGTATCCCGGTCACGGGCGAGGGGTGGATGCGCAACCACGGGTTGCGGATCATCGGCGGCGGAGTACGGCTGGAGCTCCCCTGGCCCGACCTCGCCGAGTACCCCGGCTTCGGTCTGGTCCGCACCCGTACGGACTTCGACCAGCTGCTGGCCGACCGGGCGCAGCAGGCGGGGGCGCGGCTGCTGCAGCGGACCAGCGTCGTCGAGCCGGTCATCGAGGAGCGAAGCCAGCGCATCGTGGGGGTGCGCGCCAAGAACCCCGACGGGGAGCGGACCACCTACCGCGCCCCGCTCGTGATCGCCGCCGACGGCAACTCCTCCCGGCTCTCCGTGGCGATGGGCATCCGCAAACGCGACGACCGGCCGATGGGCGTGGCCGTGCGCACCTACTTCACCAGCCCCCGGCACGACGACGACTACCTGGAGTCCTGGCTGGAGCTGTGGGGCGAGTCGAACGGCAAGCGGGTGCTGCTGCCCGGATACGGGTGGGTGTTCGGCGTCGGCGACGGCACCAGCAACGTCGGTCTCGGCATCCTCAACTCCACGGCCTCCTTCCGCGAGGTGGACTACCGCGGCCTGCTGCGGAACTGGACCCAGGGCATGCCCGAGGAGTGGGGCTTCTCCGAGGAGAACCAGCGCGGCAACATCCGCGGTTCGGCATTGCCCATGGGGTTCAACCGCGTCCCGCACTACTCGCGCGGGCTGATGCTGGTCGGCGACTCCGGCGGGATGATCAACCCCTTCAACGGGGAGGGCATCGCCTACGCCATGGAGGCCGGGCAGCTCGCCGCCGACGTCGTGGTCCAGGCGCTCTCCCGCCCCACCCAACAGACCCGGGAACGCACCCTGCTGCGGTACCCGCAGATCCTCGCCGACGTGTACGGCGGCTACTACACGCTGGGCCGCTACTTCGTGAAGATGATCGGCAACCCGTACTTCATGAAGTACGCGACCCGTTACGGGCTTCCCCAGCAGACTCTCATGCGGTTCACGCTCAAGATGCTGGCGAACCTGACCGAACCACGCCGGGGTGACGCGGCGGACCGGGTGATCAACGGCCTGTCCACGATGGCGCCCTCGGCCTAGCGCCGTAGGCAGCGAGAGGGAAACCGAGCCATGCCGACAACAGTGAGGAACCGGCTCACACGTGAAAACACGCACAAGCTCCCGGCACGCGCCGGACGGCCCGTCGTGTTCCGGGGAGGTGCGCACTGATGGAACTGTACGCACCGCTGCTCGTCCTCGGCGGGATCGGCGCCGCGTTCGTCGTGGTGTCCATGGTCGCCGGGGCCGTCGCCGGCCCCAAGCGCTACAACCGGGCCAAGCTCCAGGCCTACGAGTGCGGCATCGAACCCACGCCGCAGCCCACGGGCGGTGGCCGCTTCACCGTCAAGTACTACCTGACGGCGATGCTGTTCATCGTCTTCGACATCGAGATCATCTTCCTCTACCCGTGGGCGGTCCACTTCGACGAACTCGGACTGTTCGGCCTGATCGCGATGGTCCTGTTCCTGGTGAACGTGTCGATCGCCTACGCCTACGAGTGGCGCCGCGGAGGTCTGGAATGGGAGTGACCCGCACCGCGCCCGCCGCGCCCCCGCCTCACGGGCGCGGCACCGCGCGCATCCACACGACCAGCGACCGGAAAGGGGGGTCGTCGGATGGGGCTTGAGGAGAAGGTTCCCAGCGGCATCATGCTGACAACCGTCGAGCAAGCGGCCGGTCTGGTACGCAAGAGCTCGATGTGGCCGGCCACGTTCGGTCTCGCCTGCTGCGCCATCGAGATGATGTCGGTGGGCGGGCCGCACTACGACCTAGCCCGGTTCGGCATGGAGAAGTTCGGCGCCACCCCCCGGCAGGCCGACCTCATGATCGTCGCGGGCCGGGTCAGCCAGAAGATGGCGCCCGTGCTGCGGCAGATCTACGACCAGATGCCCGAACCCAAGTGGGTCATCGCGATGGGCGTGTGCGCCTCCAGCGGTGGGATGTTCAACAACTACGCCGTCGTGCAGGGGGTGGACCACGTCGTCCCCGTCGACATGTACCTGCCCGGGTGCCCGCCCCGGCCGGAGATGCTCCTGGACGCCGTGCTGAAACTCCAGGACAAGATCCAGAACACCAAGCTGGGCGCGCACCGCGAGCAGGAGATCGAGGAGGAGGAAGAGCGCCAGCTCCGCCGCAACCTCCCGGTCGTCGAGCAGACGGGAGGGGAGCAGCGGTGAGTCCCGGAAACAACGGCTCCCACCCGGACAACGGGCAGAACGGGGACGAGGAGAACCTCCCGGCGCAGCGCGGGGCGAGCCGCCTCGCCGCCCCCATCGCCCGCACCGACATGTTCGGCGGCCACACCAGCGGCGACACGTCGGGCTACGGGCGGCTGCTGGTGCGCCGCCCCGCCGTACCGGGGGCGCAACGGCCGTTCACCGACCCCGACGACCCGCGCACCGAACGGTTCGACGGGATCGCCGACGCGTTGGAGAACGCCCTGGCCGAGGGGAGCGTGACCTACGGGGAGGCCATCGAACGCGTCATTGTGGACCGCGGCGAGCTCACGTTCGAGGTGCGGCGCGAGCACCTCCCCACCGTCATGCGGCGGCTGCGGGACGACGCCGCGCTGCGGTTCGAGCTGTGCCTGGGGGTGTCCGGGGTGCACCACCCCGAGGACACCGACCGGGAGCTGCACGCCGTCTACCAGCTGCGCTCGATCACCCACAACACCGAGGTCCGGGTGGAGACGGTGTGCCCCGACGCCGACCCGCACATCCCCTCGGTCGTGGAGACCTACCCCACCACCGACTGGCACGAGCGCGAGACCTGGGACTTCTTCGGGATCGTGTTCGACGGCCACCCCGCGCTCACCCGGATCGAGATGCCCGACGACTGGCACGGCCACCCGCAGCGCAAGGACTACCCGCTCGGCGGAATCCCGGTGGAGTACCGCGGCGCCACGATCCCGCCGCCGGAGGAACGGAGGTGGTATGCCTAACGCTTCGGACCGCCAGCCCGGGCGCGCGGCGCGCCCCGCTCCGACGGCAGTGTCGAGCAACGATAGGGGATCATCATGAGCACCTCGGTAACCGAGGACTACATCGACGCCTCCGGCGGCGACTGGGACGAGGTCATCGCGGCGGCGCAGCGGACCAGCGCCGAACGGCTCGTGGTGAACATGGGACCCCAGCACCCCTCCACCCACGGCGTGCTGCGGCTCATCCTCACCCTGGACGGCGAAACCTGCACCGACGCGCGCGTCGGCATCGGGTACCTGCACACCGGTATCGAGAAGAACATCGAGTACCGGACGTGGACCCAGGGCACGACCTTCGTGACCCGGATGGACTACCTGACGTCGCTGTTCAACGAGACGGCCTACTGCCTGGCGGTGGAGAAACTGCTGGGCATCACCGACCAGATCCCGGAGCGGGCCTCCATCATCCGGGTGATGATGATGGAGCTCAACCGGATGTCCTCGCACTTCGTGGCGATGTCGACTTTCGGGATGGAGCTCGGCGCGACCACGATCATGACCAACGGGTTCCGGGAACGCGAGCTCGTGCTGGACATCTTCGAGCACGTCACCGGCCTGCGCATGAACCACGGCTATATCCGCCCCGGCGGGGTCGCCCAGGACATCACCGAGGAGGGGATCGCGAAGGTCCGGGAGCTGCTCGCCGAGATGCCCAGACGCATCAGGACGCTGCGCAAGCTCCTCGACTCCAGCCCCCTCTACCTCGCCCGCACCCGCGACGTCGCCCACCTCGACCTGTCCGGGTGCATGGCGCTGGGGGTCACCGGCCCGATGCTGCGCGCCTCCGGCTTGGCCTGGGACCTGCGCAAGGCCAAGCCCTACTGCGGTTACGAGAACTACGAGTTCGACGTCCCCGTGTCGGACGGGTGCGACGTGTACGCGCGCTACCGGGTGCGGATCGCCGAACTGGAGCAGAGCCTGCGGATCGTCGAACAGTGCCTGGAGAAGCTCCAGCCGGGCCCGGTGATGGTGGACGACCCCAAGATCGGCTGGCCGGCGGAACTGGCGCTGGGCCCGGACGGCCTGGGCAACTCGCCCGACCACATCGCCCACATCATGGGCGGCTCGATGGAGGCGCTGATCCACCACTTCAAGATCGTCACCGAGGGTTTCCGGGTGCCGGCCGGCCAGGTCTACCAGCCGGTGGAGAGCGCCAAGGGCGAGCTCGGCTGCCACGCCGTCAGCGACGGCGGCACCCGCCCGTACCGGCTGCACTTCCGGGACCCGTCGTTCACCCACCTGCAGGCGGTGGCGTCCATGTGTGAAGGGGGAACGGTGGCCGACGTCATCGCGGCCGTGGCCAGCATCGACCCTGTGATGGGAGGGGTGGACAGGTGAGCAGGAACTTCTCCGAGGAGGTGCGGCAGCGGCTGGCGGCCGAGGCCGCGACCATCATCGACCGCTACCCGCGGAAACGCTCCGCCCTGCTGCCGCTGCTGCACCTGGTGCAGGCGGAGGAGGGCTACGTCAGCCAGGCCGGGATCACCTTCTGCGCCGAACAGCTCGACCTCACCCGCACCGAGGTCGCCGCGGTGGTCACGTTCTACACGATGTACAAGCGCGAACCGGGCGGCGAGTACCACGTCGGCGTGTGCACCAACACCCTGTGCGCCGTCATGGGCGGCGACGAGATCTTCGCCTCCCTCAAGGAGCACCTGGAGCTGGACAACACCGAGACGACCGAGGACGGCAAGGTCTCCCTGGAACACGTGGAGTGCAACGCCGCCTGCGACTTCGCCCCGGTGGTCATGGTCAACTGGGAGTTCTTCGACAACCAGACCCCCGACTCCGCCCGGGAACTGGTCGACAACCTGCGCAGCGGCGCCGACGTCAGACCCACCCGCGGCCCCGAGCAGCTGTGCACCTGGCGCCAGGCGTCCCGGCTGCTGGCGGGTTTCGCCGACGACCACGCCACCGAGGGGGTCCAGGCCGGGGAACCCACCCTCGCCGGGCTGCGAGTCGCCCGCGAGCGCGGGTGGAGCGCTCCCGACGCGGCCGACACCGAAGCCACCACCGACCAAGGGGGGACGGCGTGACCAGCACACTGACTCCGGTCCTCTCGGCGAACTGGGACCGTCCCGACTCCTTCACTCTCGAGGCCTACCGGGAGAGCGGCGGCTACGAGGCGCTGCGCACCGCGCTCACCATGGAGCCGGCCACGCTGGTGGACACGGTGAAGTCCGCCGGCCTGCGCGGGCGCGGCGGCGCCGGGTTCCCCGCCGGGATGAAGTGGAGCTTCCTCCCGGCGGACAACCCCAACCCCCGCTACCTCGTCATCAACGCCGACGAGTCCGAACCGGGGACGTGCAAGGACGTCCCCCTGATGCTGGCGAACCCGCACGCGCTCATCGAGGGCATCGCGATCTCGGCCCACGCGATCCGCAGCTCCCACGCCTTCATCTACGTGCGCGGCGAGGTGCTGCACGTCATCCGGCGGCTGAAGCACGCGGTCGCCGAGGCCTACGACGCCGGGCTGCTCGGCAGCGACATCCTGGGCACCGGATTCGACCTGGAGGTCGTGGTGCACGCCGGCGCCGGCGCCTACATCTGCGGGGAGGAGACAGCCCTGCTCGACTCGCTGGAGGGCTACCGCGGGCAACCCCGTCTCAAACCGCCCTTCCCGGCCGTGTCCGGGCTGTACGCCTCACCCACCGTGGTGAACAACGCCGAGTCCATCGCGAGCGTGCCCAGCATCGTCGCCAACGGGGTGGAGTGGTTCACCTCCATGGGGACGGAGAAGTCGGCGGGCTTCGGCCTCTTCTCCCTGTCCGGCCACGTGGCCGTACCGGGGCAGTACGAGGCCCCGCTGGGTGTGACCCTGCGGGAACTGCTGGACATGGCCGGCGGCGTCCGCGGGGGCCACGAGCTGAAGTTCTGGACCCCCGGCGGTTCCTCCACCCCGATACTCACCGCCGAGCACCTGGACACCCCGCTGGACTTCGAGTCGATCAGCGCCGAGGGCTCGATGCTGGGAACCCGCGCGCTGCAGATCTTCGACGAGACCACCTGCGTGGTGCGCGCCGTCGGCCGCTGGATCGAGTTCTACGCGCACGAGTCGTGCGGCAAGTGCACCCCCTGCCGGGAGGGCAACTACTGGATGGTCCAGGTGCTCCACCGGCTGGAACGGGGCGACGGAACCGAGGAGGACGTGGACAAGCTCCTCGACATCTGTGACAACGTGCTCGGCCGCTCCTTCTGCGCCCTCGGCGACGGCGCCACCAGCCCGGTGACGTCCTCGGTGAAGTACTTCCGCCAGGAGTACATCGACCACATGAAACACGGCGGGTGCCCGTTCGACCACACCAAGTCGACGCTGTGGGGAGGCGAGCGGTGACGACCAACCGGAAGCGGCCCCACCCGGCCGCGCCACACGGCTGTGGCGCCCCCGCAGCGGCCCGTGAGGAGGAGCAGTGACCATCGCGAGCAACGCGACCACGGACGGGACGCCCGCCGTCCCGTCGGAGGAGCTCGTCACCGTCACCATCGACGGGTTCCAGATCCAAGTGCCGCCGGGGACGCTGGTCATCCGGGCCGCCGAGCTGCTGGGTATCCAGATCCCCCGGTTCTGCGACCACCCCCTGCTCGAACCGGCGGGGGCGTGTCGGCAGTGCCTGGTCGAGGTGCCCGACGGCGGGAACGGGCGGGCCATGCCCAAACCCGCCGCGTCCTGCACCATCCCCGTCATGGACGGGATGGTCGTCCAGACGCACCTCACCTCGCCCATGGCGGAGAAGGCCCAGCGGGGGATCATGGAACTCCTGCTGATCAACCACCCGCTGGACTGCCCGGTGTGCGACAAGGGCGGGGAGTGCCCGCTGCAGAACCAGGCGATGTCCACCGGCCAGGGCGAGACGCGGTTCCTGGACGAGAAACGCACCTTCCCCAAACCGATCGCGCTGTCCAGCCAGGTGCTGCTGGACCGGGAGCGTTGCATCCAGTGCGCCCGCTGCACCCGCTTCTCGGCGGAGATCGCAGGCGACCCCTTCATCGAGCTGCTGGAACGCGGCGCCGACGAGCAGGTGGGGGTAGCCGAGGGCGACACCTTCCAGTCCTACTTCTCCGGGAACACGGTGCAGATCTGCCCGGTGGGCGCGCTGACCGGCGCCGCCTACCGGTTCCGCTCCCGCCCGTTCGACCTGGTCAGTACGCCCAGCGTCTGCGAGCACTGCGCGGCGGGCTGCGCGCAGCGCACCGACCACCGGCGCGGCAAGGTCACCCGGCGGCTCGCCGGCGACGACCCCGAGGTCAACGAGGAGTGGAACTGCGACAAGGGCCGGTGGGCGTTCACCTACGCCACCCGGTCCGACCGGCTCCACCACCCGCTGGTCCGCGACGAGGACAGCCACGCCCTGGAAACGGCCTCCTGGCCGGAGGCGCTGAGCGTCGCGGCCCAGGGGCTGGGCGAGGCGGCCGCGCGCGGCCGCGCCGCCGTCCTCACCGGCGGGCGCCTCACCCTGGAGGACGCCTACGCCTACGCCAAGTTCGCCCGCCTGGCGCTGGGAAGCAACGACGTCGACATGCGGGCCCGCGCCCACTCCGATGAGGAGGCCGAGTTCCTGGCCGCCCGCGTCGCCGGAACCGGAATCAGCGTCTCCTACAACGACCTGGAGGCGGCACCGGCCGTGCTGCTGGCCGGGTTCGACCCCGAGGACGAGTCCCCCGTGGTCTTCCTGCGGCTGCGCAAGGCCGCACGGAAGGGGAACACGGAGGTCTACTCGGTCGCCGCGCGCGAGAGCTGGGGACTGACCAAGACGAACGGCACCCTCGTTCCCACCGTGCCGGGGGACGAGGCGCGCACACTGGAGAACCTCGGTGTGACCGAGCCGGCGGCCCTGGAGGCGCTGCGGGCCGAGGGCGCCGTCATCCTCGTCGGCGAGCGGCTCGCCGAGACCCTGGGAGCGCTGTCCGCGGCGGTCCAGCTCGCCAACCGGACCGGGGCGCGGCTGGCGTGGGTGCCGCGCCGCGCCGGGGAACGCGGCGCGGTGGAGGCCGGGGCGCTGCCCAACCTGCTCCCCGGCGGCCGGCCCGTCACCGACGCCAACGCCCGCGCCGAGGTGGCGCGGATGTGGAACACCTCGGGCCTGCCGCAACGGGAGGGGCGCTCCACCGCCGAGATCCTCGACGCCGCCGCGGCGGGCGAGCTGGACGCCCTGGTGGTCGCCGGCCTCGACCTGGACGACCTCCCCGACCCGCGGGCCGCCCGCGACGCGCTCGCCCGGGTCGGACTCGTGGTCAGCGTGGAACTGCGCGCCAGCAACGTCACCGACCGCGCCGACGTGGTCCTGCCCGCCGCCGCCGTGGCGGAGAAAGCGGGCACCTTCGTGGACTGGGAGGGGCGCCAGCGCCCGTTCGGCAACGCGCTGAAAACCCCGGGCGTCCTCTCCGACCTGCGGGTGCTGTCCGCCGTCGCCGACGAGATGGACGTGCACCTGGCCCTTCCGGACGCCGAGGCGGCCCAGCGGGAACTGTCCCGGCTGGGCTCCTGGACCGGCGAACGCACTCCCGACCCGCTCGACCGGCCCGCGGCGCCGGCCCGTCCCGGAGCCGGCCAGGCGGTGCTGTCCGCCTGGAGCCAACTCCTGGGCAACGGCCGGATGGAGGACGGTGAGCCCTACCTCGCCGGGACCGCGCGGCCCGCCACGGCCCACATGTCGGCCGCCACGGCGGCGGAGGCCGCCGTCGCCGACGGGGCGACGGTGCGTGTCGCCACGGACAGCGGCGCCGTGACGGTGCCCGTCGCCGTCGACGCCGGCATGCCCGACCGGGTGGTGTGGCTGCCCGCCAACGCCCAGGAGTGCGACGTCGGGCGTGACCTCGGTGCCCGCGCCGGAGACGTCGTGCGCCTGGCCGCCGACACCGTTGAGCCGACGAGCGCTGGGAGCGACAAGTGACATCCGCGGCAGTGACACACGGCAACGGGGAGGCGCTCGTGGCCGCCGAACCCGGGTTGGAGGCCTTCGGCACCGACCCGTGGTGGCTCGTCCTGGGCAAGGCGGTGACGATCTTCGTCTTCCTGATGGTCTGCGTGCTGATGATGATCATGGCCGACCGCAAGGTCATGGGACGCATGCAGCAGCGCCACGGACCCAACCGCTTCGGCCCCTGGGGGCTGCTGCAGTCCCTGGCCGACGGGGTGAAACTCTCCCTCAAGGAGGACCTGGTGCCCCGGGACGTGGACCGGGTCCTCTACATCGCGGCCCCGATCATCGCGGCGGCGCCCGCGTTCATGACGTTCGCGGTGATCCCGATCGGCCCCGAGGTCACCATCTTCGGTGTGGTGACGCCGCTGCAGCTCACCGATCTGCCGGTCGCGGCGCTCCTGGTGCTGGCGGCCGCGGCCATGGGGGTGTACGGCATCGTCCTCGGCGGGTGGGCGTCCCGCTCGCCGTACGCCCTGCTCGGCGGCCTGCGCGCCTCCGCCCAGGTGATCAGCTACGAGATCGCCATGGGACTGTCGTTCGTCGCGGTCTTCATGTACTCCCAGACGCTGACCATGTCGGGAATCGTGGAGGCGCAGCGGCCGATCTGGTTCGCGGTGATCCTGTTCCCGTCGTTCGCGATCTACCTGGTCACCATGGTCGGGGAGACCAACCGGCTGCCGTTCGACCTTCCGGAGGGCGAGGGCGAGCTGGTCGGCGGCTTCATGACCGAGTACGGCTCGATGAAGTACACGATGTTCTTCCTCGCCGAGTACGTGAACATGACCACCGTCGCGGCCGTGTCGGTCACCCTGTTCCTGGGCGGCTACCACGCCCCACCGCCCGTCACCACCCTGTGGGCCGGCGCGGCCGAGGGCTGGTGGCCCGCCCTGTGGTGGCTGCTCAAGTTCTGCGGCGTCATGTTCCTGTTCATCTGGCTGCGGGGGACCGTCCCCCGGGTGCGCTACGACCAGCTCATGCAGCTCGGCTGGAAGGTCCTGATCCCGGTGCAGCTGGTGTGGATCACCGCCATCGCCGCGATCCGGCTGCTGATGAACGAGGGCGCCCCGGCCGCGGTGACCGGCGGCGTCATCGCCGCCTTCTCGGTGCTCACCGTCGCCTGCCTGTACGCCTGCGCGCGCTCGGCCCGCCGCCGGCGCGAGGAGACCGCCGCCGAACGCGCCACGGAGCTGCGGCGGATGCGCGACGACCCGAAACACGGCGGGTTCCCCGTACCGCCGCCCGACGCCCCGCACTACGGCAGCAGCGTCCCGGCGGAACACCCGCGACTGACCCCACCGGCCTCGACCGACAAGCGTGAGGAGGTTACCGGTGCTTGAATGGCTCAACCCGGTGAAAGGGTTCGGCGTCACCTTCCACACCATGTTCACGAAGGTGCCCACGGTCGAGTACCCCGAGAAACCGCGCCCGACCGCGCCCAGCTTCCACGGCCGGCACCAGCTGAACCGCTGGGCCGACGGGCTGGAGAAGTGCATCGGCTGTGAACTGTGCGCCTGGGCCTGCCCGGCCGACGCCATCTACGTCGAGGGAGGCGACAACACCGAGGAGGAGCGGTACTCCCCCGGAGAGCGCTACGGCCGCGTGTACCAGATCAACTACCTGCGGTGCATCCTCTGCGGCCTGTGCGTGGAGGCCTGCCCCACCCGGGCGCTCACCATGACCACCGAGTACGAACTCGCCGACGACGAGCGCGAGAGCCTCATCTGGACGAAGGAGCAGCTCCTCGCGCCGCTGGAGGAGGGCATGGAGGCGCCGCCGCACCCCATGCGGCTCGGTGAGACCGAGCAGGACTACTACCGCTCGGGCGCCAGCCAGACCACCCAGGACCAGCCGAGTGTCCACGACGGGAACAGCGAGGCGGCGCAGTGACCGTGACCCCCCTACAGACACAGACCCTGGCCGCTCCCATATCCGGAACAGAGAGCACCGCCTTCTGGTTCCTCGGCGCCCTCGTGATCCTCGGCGCCGTCGGTGTCGTCACCAGCCGCAAGGCCGTCCACTCGGCGGTGCTGATGGCGGTCGTCATGCTGGGGCTGGCCGTGCTGTACGGCATGAACGAGGCGCCGTTCCTGATGGTGGTGCAGATCGTCGTCTACACCGGCGCCGTGCTGATGCTGTTCCTGTTCGTGCTGATGCTCGTCGGGGTGAGCTCGGCCGACTCCCTGGTCGAGACGATCCGCGGCCAACGCGCCCTCGCGGCCACCGTCACGGTGTGCTTCCTGGCGGCACTGGCCACCGGCCTGACCCGGATCGTCGCGGGCGACCCCGAAGGGCTCGGCGCCGGCGTGGCGCTCGCCGGCGGCAACGTCCCCTGGATCGCCAGCGAGGTCATCTACACCTACATCATCGCGTTCGAGGCGACCGGGGCCCTGCTCATCACCGCCGTGCTGGGGGCGCTGGTGCTGGCGCACGCCGCCCGCACCTCCCAGCGCCGCACCCAGCGGCAGCAGTCCCAGGAGCGCACCCGCGGCGACCACATCACCCCGCTGCCGGGTCCGGGAACCTACGCGCGCCACAACGCGATCGACATGCCCGCCCTGCTGCCGGACGGGTCCGTGTCCCAACTGTCCCTCAACCCGGTGCTCACCGCACGCGACCCCGCCCACCAGTCGCACGTGCCCGCCGACATCCAGCTGGGCGACATCCCCGAACCCGGCGGCGCGGCCGACTCGGCGGCCTCCAAGGAGGTCAGCGGGGGCGAGAGCCAGCCGGTGGCGGAACGGTCGAACGGCACACGGCACGACACCGGCGCGACCAGCAGCAGTGACACCGACGAGAACGGCGATTCGGCCGACGGGCAGGAGGCGCCGACGTGGACCCCATGAACTACATCGTGCTGGCGGCGATCCTGTTCACGATCGGCGCCGTCGGCGTACTGGTGCGGCGCAACGCGATCATCCTCTTCATGTGCGTCGAGCTGATGCTCAACGCGTGCAACCTGGCGTTCGTCGCCTTCGCGCGGATGCACGGCGACATCGGGGGCCAGGTCATCGCGTTCTTCGTGATGATCGTCGCCGCCGCCGAGGTCGTCGTGGGTCTGGCGATCATCATGCAGATCTTCCGTACCCGCGGGTCGGCGTCCGTGGATGACGCCAACCTGCTCAAGCACTAGAAGGCGACGTGGCTGTGACAGTGTTCACGACAGTGTCAGACGTAACCCTCGCCGCCGGCCCGCACACGGTCACCACCGAGGCCACCGGCGCGGTCCTCAGCAACGCCTGGCTGCTCATCGCGTTCCCGCTGGCGGGCGCGGCGGTCCTGCTCCTGGGCGGACGCCGCACCGACGGGTGGGGCCACTGGCTCGGCACCGCCCTCCCGCTGGCCAGCTTCGGCTGGGCGGTGCTGGCCCTGCTCCGGCTGCTGGAGGCGGACCCGGTCCAGCGCAGCCGTGAGGTCCCGGTCTACGAGTGGTTCTCCGCCGGCGACGTCACCGTCCGGGCCAACCTCCTCATCGACCCGCTGTCGATCAGTTTCGCCCTGCTCATCACCGGCGTGGGGTCGCTGATCCACATCTACTCGGTGGGCTACATGGCCCACGACGCCAACCGGCGGCGCTTCTTCGGCTACCTGAACCTGTTCGTCGCGGCCATGCTGGTGCTGGTCCTGGCGGACAACTTCGCCCTGCTGTTCCTCGGCTGGGAGGGTGTCGGCCTCGCCTCCTACCTCCTGATCGGGTTCTGGCAGCAGCGGCCGGCAGCGGCCGTCGCCGCCAAGAAGGCGTTCCTGATCAACCGGGTCGGCGACCTGGGGCTGCTCATCGCCATCATGCTGATGTTCGGCGTGTTCGGCACCGTCGCCTTCGGCGGCGTCCTCGACAACGCCGGGGAGGCCGGGCCGGTCGTGACGACGGCGCTGGGGCTGCTGCTCCTGCTGGGGGCGTGCGGGAAGTCCGCGCAGCTCCCGCTGCAGGCCTGGCTGCTCGACGCGATGGAGGGCCCCACCCCGGTCTCCGCCCTCATCCACGCGGCCACCATGGTCACCGCCGGCGTGTACCTCATCGTGCGCGCCGGCCCGATCTTCGAGGCCGCACCGGCAGCCCAGACCACCACCGCCGTCGTGGGCGCGGCCACACTGCTCGCCGGCGCCGTCATCGGGTGCGCCAAGGACGACATCAAGAAGGCCCTGGCCGGCTCCACCATGAGCCAGATCGGCTACATGACGCTGGCCGCCGGACTGGGCCCGGTGGGCTACGCCGCCGCCATCGCCCACCTGCTCACGCACGGTTTCTTCAAGGCGGGCCTGTTCCTGGGTGCGGGCTCGGTGATGCACGGCATGAACGACGAGGTCGACATGCGCAGGTTCGGCGGCCTGCGCACCGCCATGCCGATCACCTTCGCCACGTTCGGTCTGGGCTACCTGGCGATCATCGGGTTCCCGTTCCTCTCCGGGTGGTGGACGAAGGAGGGCATCATCGAGGCCGCGTTCACCAGCGGCGGCCTCAGCGGCCAACTGCTCGGTACCGCCGCCCTGGTCGGGGCCGGGTTGACCGCCTTCTACATGACCCGCGTGATGATCCTGACGTTCTTCGGAACCAGGCGCTGGGACGACGGCGCGCACCCGCACGAGTCGCCGGCCTCCATGACGGCCCCGATGGTGGTCCTCGCCCTCGGGTCCGTGTTCCTGGGCGGGCTCCTCGTGTTCGGCTACCGGTTCGCGGCGTTCCTGGAACCGGCGGTCGGCGGCCCCGAGGAGCACCACGCGTTCAGCCTCGCCACCATGCTCACCAGCGTTCCCAGCCTGGCCGCGCTGGCGCTGATGGTCGGCGGCGCGGCCGTCGCCTGGTTCATGTACGGCCGGGCGCCGGTGGCGCGCGTGGCACCGGCGGGCAACCCCGTCACCGTCGCCGCCCGCAACGAGCTCTACGGCAACGCCATCAACGAAGGGCTGTTCATGCGCCCCGGAAACACGCTCACCAGGGCCATGGTCGCCATCGACACCACGGTGGTCGACGGCATGGTCACCGGGGTCGGCACGACCGTGCGCGAGGGCTCGCAGGGCCTGCGCACCGTGCAGACCGGCTTCGCCCGGACCTACGCGCTGACGATGCTGTTCGGCGCCGCCATCGTCGTGGCAACGCTGGCTGTGAGGATCTAAATTGACCGACATCCCCTGGCTCACCCTCGCCATAGCGCTTCCCGCCGTGGGCGCGCTGGCGCTCGCGCTGGTCCCGCGCGAGCGCCCCGAACTCGCCAAACGCCTCGCGTTCGGGGTCAGCGCGGGAACCCTGCTGCTCGTCGCCACCATGGCGTCCGGTTTCTCCCCCGACGGCCCCCGGATGCAGTTCACCGAGAGCCACCCGTGGATACCGCGGTTCGGGGTCAGCTACTCGGTCGGCGTCGACGGTGTGGCGCTGTTGCTGATCCTGATGGCCGCGGTGCTGGTCCCGCTGGTGCTGCTGGCCGCGTGGCGGGAGTCCGACACCGGGCCGTCCGGCGGCGGGCACGGGTACTTCGCCCTGATCCTGCTGCTCGAGGCGATGATGATCGGGGTGTTCGCCGCCACCGACGTCTTCCTGTTCTACGTGTTCTTCGAGGCCATGCTCATCCCGGTCTACTTCATGATCGGACGGTACGGCCGCGGGGAGCAGCGGCGCCGCGCCGCGGTGAAGTTCCTGCTGTACAGCCTGCTGGGCGGGCTGCTCATGCTGGCCGCCGTCATCGGCGTCTACGTCATCGGCGGCACGTTCCGCTGGGACGAGCTCACCGGCGGCGCCCTGGCCGGCGCGGACACGGCGGCACTGCGGTGGATCTTCCTCGGCTTCTTCGTCGCCTTCGCCATCAAGGCGCCGATGTGGCCGCTGCACACCTGGCTGCCGGACGCGGCCGGCTCCTCCCGCCCGGGAACCGCCGTGCTGTTGGTCGGCGTGCTGGACAAGGTCGGCACCTACGGGATGCTGCGCTACTGCCTCGAACTGTTCCCGGGGGCGGCGGCGTGGTTCGTGTGGCCCGTCGTGGTGCTGAGCCTCGTCAGCATCCTCTACGGCGCCGTGCTGGCGATCGGGCAGAGCGACATGCTGCGGCTCATCGCCTACACCTCCGTGTCCCACTTCGGGTTCATCACCCTGGGGATCTTCGTGATGACCACCCAGGGCCAGTCCGGCGCGGCCCTCTACATGATCAACCACGGGTTCGCCACGGGCGCGCTGTTCCTCCTCGTGGGATTCCTCATCGCCCGCGGCGGGTCGGCGGCCATCGCCGACTACGGGGGAGTGCAGAAGGGGGCGCCGGTGCTCGCCGGGACGTTCCTCCTGGCGGGACTGGCCGCCCTGTCGCTTCCGGGGCTCTCCCCGTTCATCAGCGAACTCCTGGTGTTCGTCGGCACGTTCGCGTTCCACCCCGTGCCCGCGGTGATCGCCACCGTCGGCGTGGTGCTGGCCGCCCTGTACATCCTGTGGCTGTACCAGCGCACCATGACCGGACCGCTCCCGGACAGTCTGGCGAGGATCAGCGACCTGTCCCGGCGCGAAGTGTGGGCGGTGGGGCCGCTGCTCGCGCTGATCGTACTCTTCGGCGTCTACCCGCAGCCGCTGCTGGACGTCATCAACCCGGCCGTGGAGCAGACCATGCAGCAACTCGACCCACCCGACCCGGCGTTCCTCCCGGGCGACGTCCTGACCGCTGACGGCCAGGAAGGAGGCCACGAGTGATGGCGGTGACCCAGGCGGCCGTGACCGCGCTCGCCGACGCCCCCGTGACCGAGGCGCCCCAGATCGACTACTGGCTCCTCTCACCGATGCTGACGATCTTCGGCGCGGGCGTGCTGACCGTGCTCGTCGAGGCGTTCGTCCCCCACGCGCGGCGCAGGTCGCTGCAGCTCGGCCTGTCCCTGGCGTCCGTGCTGGCGGCGTTCGTGCTGACCGTGCTGGTGGTGGGGTCCCTGCCCGCAGGTGAGCCCGGCACGACCGTGGCCATGGGAGCGGTCGCGGTCGACCGCTCCGCCCTGTTCTTCCAGGGAACAGTCCTGGTTCTGGCGTTCATCAGCCTGCTGCTCGTCGCCGAGCACCGCGGCGGGGAGAGCGCGTTCGCCGCGCAGGCCGCCACGGTGCCCGGAAGCGAGGAGGAACGCCGCCACGTGCAGGCGGGGTCGCAGCACACCGAGGTGTACCCGCTGGTCCTGTTCGCCCTGCTGGGCATGCAGCTCTTCCCGGCGGCCAACGACTTTCTGACCATGTTCATCGCCCTGGAGACGCTGAGCCTGCCGCTGTACCTGCTGTGCGGACTCGCGCGGCGCCGGCGCCTGTTCTCCCAGGAAGCGGCCGTGAAGTACTTCCTGCTGGGAGCGTTCTCCTCGGCGTTCTTCCTGTTCGGGGTGGCGCTGATCTACGGCTACGCCGGGTCGGTGAACTTCGCCGGGGTGCACGAGGCGATCGAGGCGGGCGGATCCGACGTGTTCGAGCAAGCCACCGCCGAACCGCTGCTCCTGCTGGGGATCGCCCTGGTCAGTGTGGGGCTGCTGTTCAAGGTCGGAGCGGTGCCGTTCCACAACTGGAAACCCGACGTCTACCAGGGCGCGCCCACCCCGATCACGGCCCTGATGGCGTCCTGCACCCTGGTCGCCGCGTTCGGCGGGATGCTGCGCGTGTTCTACGCGGCGTTCGGCGCCTCGGTGGAGCAGTGGCGTCCGATGCTGTGGGTCGTTGCGATTCTCACCATGGTGCTCGCCGCCGTCATCGCCGTCACCCAGCGGGACATCAAACGGCTGCTGGCCTACTCGTCGGTGGTGCACGCCGGCTTCGTGCTGACCGCGGTCATCGCCGCCAGCCCCGAGGGGATGGCCGGCGCGATGTTCTACCTCGCCGCCTACGGCTTCACCACCATCGGCGCCTTCGCCGTGGTCACGCTGGTGCGCACGCACCACAACGGGCCGGAGGCCGGTGACCTGTCGCACTGGGCCGGGCTGGGGCGCAGCGCCCCGCTGTTGGCCGGGTCACTGGGACTGTTCCTGCTCGCCTTCGCCGGAATCCCGCTGACCAGCGGATTCATCGGGAAGTTCGCGGTGTTCGAGGCGGCCATGGCGGCCGGGGCGGCCCCGCTCGTGATCGTGGGCGTGCTGAGCAGTGCGGTCACGGCGTTCTTCTACGTGCGTATCATCGTGCTGATGTTCTTCGCCGAACCGGCCGAGGGCGGACCGACCGTGCTGCGGGCGGGCGTGGCCACAGGGTCGGCGATCGTCGCCGGCGTCGCGGCCACCATCGCCCTCGGAGTGTTCCCCCAACCCGTGTTGGAGCATCTCCTCCCGCAGCCCCAGGAGCAGGAGGCGGAGCAGGTGGCCGAGGCGAGCGGGTTCGTTCGGTAGCGGGACACGAACGGTATGTGGCCTTGGCTGTTGAGACCGGGTCCGATAGCTTGGCTAGCTGGATTATGTCCATCCCGAGAGCGCGCGGTACGCCGACCGTCCGGCTGCCGCGCGCCTGCTGACGTGTGGAGCTTCAGGTGAGCGGTGCTGTCCCGAGCGGTTTCCTCGCTTTGCCGGGTATCGACGCGACCCTCGCCCGGGAAGTTCACGATGCCCTGCAACAGGTGGAGGACGTGTTGCGGGACTCGGTCGCGGCGAGTGACCCCATGCTCACCGACGCGGCGCGCCACCTGCTGTCCGCGGGCGGGAAACGCTTCCGCGCCACCCTGGTACTGCTCGCCGCGCGGTTCGGCGACCCGAACGCTCCCGAACTCACCCGCGCCGCGGCCGTGGTGGAGCTCACACACGTCGCGACGCTCTATCACGACGACGTCATGGACGAGGCGGAGCTGCGCCGGGGGAAGGCCAGCGCGAACCAGCGCTGGGGGAACACGGTGGCCATCCTCACCGGCGACTACGTCTTCGCGCGTGCCTCGGAGCTCCTCGCCGACCTGGGAACCGACGCGGTCCGGATGCAGGCCAGAACGTTCGGGAGACTGGTCCAGGGCCAGGTCCTGGAGACCTCGGGGGCACCGGAGGGCACCGACCCCCTCACCCACTACATGAACGTGATCGCGGACAAGACGGCGTCGCTGATCGCCTCCTCCGCGGAGTTCGGGGCTACGTTCGCCAACGCCCCGGCGGAGGTGACCGCCACGATCACCCGTGCCTGCGACGCGTTGGGCATGGCCTTCCAGCTGTCCGACGACATCCTGGACGTTTCCGGGAACTCCGGCGAGTCCGGGAAAACCCCGGGGACCGACCTGCGCGAGGGCGTGCTGACCCTGCCGATGTTCCACGCCCTGCGCCAGCGCGGTCCGCAGCACGAACGGCTGCGCGAGCTCCTGGGGCGGCCGCTGGACGACGAGGAGACCGACGAGGCGCTGCGCCTGTTGCGGGCCAGCCCCGCCCTGGAAAGCGCGCGCGGCGACCTGCGCGCGTGGGCGGACACGGCCCGGGACGAACTCGCGACCCTCCCCAAGGGGGCGCCGCGCGAGGCGTTCGAGGCCCTCTGCGACTACGTGGTGGAACGCTCGGGCTGAGAGCTGCCCGCTTCCCCCACCCGCCGCGGCGGGCGCGGCGTTCGCCCCCGGCCGGCGACGTTTCGCCCCGGTCCCCCGTGCCCGTCGCGGGTAATAACCGGGTCCAGACTCGGTATTGGTTGAGTAAGCTCCGGCATCCCGCCTCCCACCTCGGGGAATCTGCGCATGAGCGGAACCGCGCCCGGGCTCGTGCCCGCGCGCGACCGCCTGCTACCGGGGGAATTACGGGGGAGGAGCCGCCGTGGCGACACAGTTGGGGGCGCAGTCCCTGGTCGGGCACCGTTTGCTGGACCGGGACGGCAACAGCATCGGGAAGATCGGTCACGTCTTCTTCGACGAGTGGACCGAGACGCCGAGGTGGATCACGGTCCGCACCGGGCTGTTCGGGACGAACGAGAACATCGTGCCCCTGAAGGGGGCGCAGCTGGTCGACGACGAGGTGCAGGTGCCGTACCACAAGTCCGTCATCAGGAAAGCGCCGAGCTTCCCCGCCGGCCAGCACCTGCAGCCGTGGCAGGAGAACACGGTCTGCCGCCACTACGAACTGCAGGAGATCCCGGACCAGCGGGGCAGTGACGGCCGGGAGTACCGCAGGGGCAAGCACGCGCGGCCCGCCGACCCGCGGGGGCAGAACGAGGCCGAGTTCACCGAGTTCCTGGACGACCTACTGGCCGAACGCCGCGGCCGGCACGCGAGGGAACGCGACAACGGCGCGGAACCGCCGCCCTCCTAGACGGGCCCGTTCCGAGTGTGTTCACTGGTCGCGGGCTCTGGGAGCACAACGCGACAGGAAGGGAACATGGCGTCGGACATCGCCGCGTTCCCGCCGTCGGCGGTGCGCCTCTCCGTGAGCGCGGCCGGCGCCGAGTCCGTCCGGTTCGGAGCCGACGGAACCGAGCGCGAGACGTCGCGCCACCTTCTCCGCGCCGACGGCTGGCTGCACTGGGACTACACCGTTCGCGACGAGCGGGGTGATGCGCATCACTCCTGCGACGGCACGGCGATCCGGTCCACACTCCCAGGGCGCGGTGGGACGCGCCATTGCCCGGTACCCGACCCGCCCACGCGCGACGATCCGCTGTACTTCTGCTCATGGACGGCGTTCGCGCGGGGATGGTTCGCGGAGATGCTCCGCCCGGTCGATCTGCTCGCGCGCGTACGGGTCACCTCGACGGGCGATCCGGACGGCGAGGGGCGGATGCGGATGGCGGCGGAGCCGACGGGTAGCGAGCTCTCTCCCTACAGCGGTTTCTCCCTTACCGGCAGGCGTCGACTGGAACTCGTCCTCGACACGCGGCGCGGGTGCTTCACCGAGGTCACGGTGGTGCACCGGGACTCCGCCGGCGCCGACCGGTCGTCGTTCCACCGGCTCACGCGCCCGGATCCGTGAGGGAACGACCCGCCGGTGACGCGGCGGACCCCCACCACGGAACCCCCGCGGTTCGGTGCGCAGCCGCTCGGGTCCGGTCGGACACGCACGCCCCTGCTCGTCCCGGAGCGGCCAGGCGGGAGCAGGCGCGTGACGGGACGCTACGAGGAGGAGCGCTCCGGTGCGGCGCGGTCCGCCGGGCGGGAGGCCCGGTTGCCGGCGTTGCGGACCAGGTCCACGGCGAAGACCGCCAGCGCCACCCACACGATGGCGAACCCGACCCAGCGGCTGGGCGGGAGCTCCTCGGCGAAGACGAGCCAGGCGAACAGGAACTGCATCACCGGAACCATGAACTGCAGCAACCCGATCAGGGTGAGCGGTATCCGCCGGGCCGCCGCGCCGAAGGCGACGAGGGGGAGCGCGGTGACGACGCCGGACCCCACCAGCAGCAGGTCGTGGGCGGGGGAGCCTGCGCCGAAGGTGCCCTGGCCGGTGCTCTGGAGGAAGGCGACGTAGCCGAGCGCGGGCAGGAACATCAGCAGCGTCTCGACGGTGAGGCTCTGCACCCCGTCGAGTGTGGTGAACTTCTTCAGCACCCCGTAGGTGGCGAAGGAGGACGCCATGACCAGCGACATCCAGGGCACCGCGCCGTAGGCGTAGGTGAGCACGGCCACCGCGAGCGCCCCCAGCGCCACCGCCACCCATTGGGGGCGGCGCAACCGTTCGGAGAAGATCACCACACCGAGGGTGACGCTGACCAGCGGGTTGATGAAGTACCCGAGGGCCGCCTGCGAGGGGTGCGCGGAGTTCACCGTGTAGATGAAGGACCCCCAGTTCACCGAGATGACGGCAGCGGCGCCGGCCAGTATCAGCAGCTGGCGGGGGGTGCGCAGCACCTCCGAGATCCAGCGCCAGTTCCTGCCGACCGCCAGCAGGACCACCACCGCGAGCAGGGACCACACCATCCGGTGGGCGAGGATCTCGACCGCTCCGGAGGAGGACAGCAGGGGCCAGTAGAGGGTGCTGACGCCCCACATGGCGTAGGCGCTCGCCCCGAGGAGCACACCGCGGTTCAGTTCGGACACGGACGTCAGCTTAGACGACGATTCATCCTATGAGTAGATGTTTTTGCTGTCCTGTCGCGCCGCTGGCGGCACGTCCCGGCGCGCTTGGGGTCACCCCTCGGATTCCCGGTCAGGGCGGGAGCGGTCCCTGTTCCTGTGCGCGGAGCACGACGACGGTCGCGGCGAACAGCAGCACCGCGGCGACGAGGGGAGGCCACACACCGGCCCAGCCGAGCAGGTCGGCCAACAGCAGACGGCTCCGGGCGGTCGGGTCGGCCAGTACGACCGCCACGAACCCCGCGGAGAGCAGGACCGAGCCCGTCATGACGACCCGCTGCCAGGTGCGGGGGAGGTCCGCGCGGCGGCGGAGCACCCGGCCGGCCTTGAGGATCCGGGTCACCCGGACCACCCGCAGCGCCCCGAGAACCTGGAGGAAACGCAGTACCTGCACCGGACCGATGAGGAATATCACAGCCGGGACCGTCGCGCAGGCGACGAACGTCGTCCACTTGTGGTCGCGGATCCACCGAAGGCGGCTGTCCGCCATCAGGAACAGCACGAGCCACTCCGCCCACAGCACGGCGCTGACGAGCCAGTTGGCCGCCCGGCCCAGGGCGGAGGCTGCACCCGACCCCCACACGGTCAGGAACAGCGCCGGTACGGAGGCGACAGCGGCGACCAGCACCGGAACGGCGAGCCCGCGCTCCAGCCTGCGGGCCCGCGCGTTGATCTCGGTGACCGTGTCGGGCATGCCACTGGGAAACTAGCCGACGCGCACGGGCGTTGCCGAGCGGCGGCGCGTCGTGACCGCAGTGGCACGGCGTCGGCCACCTATTAGGCTGAAAGTATGTTCGGGCAGAAGGTAACCATGGTCGAGCCGGACCGGGCGCTGCCCGGCCGGGAAACCCCGCTCGCCGCCCCGCCGCGCCACGAGGTGCTGGGAACCCAGCTCACCCCGCCCTACCCGGAGGGTAGCGAGGTCGCCGACGTCGGCATGGGCTGCTTCTGGGGCGCGGAACGCGCGTTCTGGAGGCTCGGCGCGCACAACGGCATCATCACCACCGCGGTGGGATACGCCGGGGGCTACACCCCCAACCCCACCTACGAGGAGGTCTGCAGCGGCCGTACCGGGCACACCGAGGCGGTGCGGGTGGTGTTCGACCCCGAGCGGATCTCCTACCGCGACGTGCTCAAAGTGTTCTGGGAGGGCCACGACCCCACGCAGGGGATGCGCCAGGGCAACGATGTGGGCACCCAGTACCGGTCGATGATCCTGTACCACGGCGAGGCGCAGCGGGCCGCGGCCGAGGAGAGCCGGGAGGCCTTCCAACGCGTCCTCGACCGGTCCGGACACGGCACCATCACCACGGAGATCGTGCCGGCGGGCGAGTTCTACTTCGCCGAGGGGTACCACCAGCAATACCTGTCCGATGCCAAGAACCCCAACGGCTACTGCGGCCTCGGCGGGACCGGCGCCTCCTGCCCGGTGGGGGTGGCGCGCGAGGGCGCGTGAACCGGGACCATCCGGCCCGTGGCGGGAGCGGAACCGGCGGACCGCGAGCGCGGCGCGTTCGCCGCGGAGGCCGGCTCTACTCCCCGCCGATGCGGGTCTTCCACGGGCCGGCGGCGACGAGCCAGTGCGGCACGAGCGTGACCGGGAACGGCGCCTCCGTCCGGAAGGTGTCCTGACCGAACACCTGGGTGACCTCGCGGTAGCTCCCGCCGTCCAGGCGGAACTCGGCGATGCCGGGCTTGTCCGGAGCGGGGTTGACGATCCAGTAGGAGGCGACGCCGAACTCGGCGTACTCCCGCGCCTTGGTGTGGTGGTCGCGGAAGACGCTCTCCGGGGAGACCACCTCGATCGCCAGCAGCGGCGGGCGGCTCAGGTAGGGCCGCTCGAAGTCCGCCTCGCCGATGGCGGCGACGTCCGGGATCCGGTGGTGGGTGCGCTGCTCGTCGAGGTTGATACCGGGACCGGCCAGGACCATCACGTCCTCGGGGGCCAGGACGCCGAGGTGGATCGTGAGCCGGGACTCGATCAGGGTGTGCAGGGAGACCGGAGCGGGAGACACGTCAAGCCTCCCGTCGACCAGCTCGTAGCGGTTGCCGTCGTCCGGCATCCGCTCCAGGTCCGCCACGGTTAACGGCCGCTGCTGGGGGTCCGCTTCTCCGGCGCTCATAACAGCCATGATGCCTCCTCGCTCGCATGGAGGCCAGTATCGCGGCCCGCGGCCCGGCTACGGGCGCGTAACCCGAAACCCGTCCTCCGGGGTTTCGACTCCGGGCACCGGCGGGGTTCCCGTACGCGGTCCCGGCGGCCGCCGCGAGCCGGTGGTGCGGCCCGGGGCGGGGGCGCAGCTGCCCCGCCCGCCCCGGGCCGGGCACTGTTCAGCTGACGCCCATGCCCTTCTCGGTGTGGTAGTCGATCACCGAGCAGCCGTCCGGCGCGATGCCCGAGGCCTGCAGCACGTCGGCGCAGATCGGCACGGTGATGTTCTGCACCTCGGCGTTGTTGTCGGCCTGCGCGGTGCCGGACATGGCGCCGACGGCGAGGGCGGTCGCGGCGACCAGGCTGGACACTGCGGCGATACGCTTCATCGTCGATCCTTTCGAACGTTCATACGGGGTGGGCGCACCGCCCACCGGAATGTAACTTAGCGTAGCTGAATCTGTGTGTCGCGTGATAATCCGAGATTCGCGGAATCCCGTCGGAAATGCTGTCCGTCAGGGGCGGGAAGCCGCCCCCGCGGCGCGACCGGAGCCGTGGGGCCCCGCCGTCCGTTCGCAACGCCGCCGGACACACGAAACCCGCACGCGCCACCGTGGCGCGTGCGGGTTCCGGAGCGTGTTCGCCTCGGGAGGGAGTCACCAACCCGGCTGGCCGTAGCCCGGGTACTGCTGGTTGTAGCCGGGCTGCTGGGGCTGGCCGTAACCGGGGTACTGCTGGTTGTAGCCGGGCTGCTGGGGGTACCCGTAGCCCGGGTACTGCTGCGGATAGCCGCCGTACTGCTGTCCCGTCTGGTACTGGTAGGCCGCGTACGGGTCCGGCTGCTGGGCGCCCGTGGGGTAGTGCTGGTACGGCCGCTGCTGGCCCGAGGTCTGCTCCCGCTGGGCCTGGTTGGGCTGCTCGGCCTCCTTCGGGGTCTGCGCGGCCGGCCGGAAGATGCACAACCGGGTCGACTCCCCGCTCCCGCTCGGGGTCATCTGGTCCAGCTGCCACCCGGCCTCCTCGATGCCCTCGAGGATGCGGGACAAGCCGGGGCGCACCTTGCTGGAATCGTCGTCGTAACCGTCAATGTCCAACTGCACGATGAACAGCCTGCGTTTCTGCTGCGCGGCGACTCTCGCGTGTTCGACGACGGTGCTGTCTTTCACGACCTGCGTGACGCTCATGTGTACCGTACCTATCTGCTCGTCGCGGCGAGCGGGCGTGCCCGGTCATCGCATCGTCCCCGGAAGCCGCTCCGGCTTCCCAGCGGGGAGGTCCACCGCCCGCACCCCCAGACAGGGCCCGGACCCCGTCCGACGGACGCTTGTCCACTACGTGACGCCCGACCGCCCGGCCGCGTTCCCGTCCTCTCAGCCGGGGCTCCGGTTGCCCTGGTCCCCCGGCCTCGCCAGTGCGGTGCCGGACGCGCCGCTCGTCACGAACAGTGTCCGCCGGGCGGGGCCCAGCGCTGCGGAAAACGCCGGACCGTTCCGGCTTCCCATAATGCCGGTTATCGGAGGTGTGTAGCCACACGCCCCCGGAATGTTCAGCTCGTGACGGAAGCGACCGCGTCGGCGACGGGGGTGCTGCCCCCGACGAGGTCCAGCACGTGGCCGATCGTCGCGGGCTCGTCCAGAAGCGCAGCGATGACGGCCGCGACGTCCTGGCGGGGAACCTCGCCCCGTTCGGCCCGCGGCGCCAGCCGCACCCTGCCGGTGCCCGCGTCGTCGGTGAGCCGCCCCGGGCGCAGGATGGTCCACCCCGTGTCCAGCTCCCGCCCCCGGATGTCGGCGTCCGCGTCCCGCTTGGCCGCGACGTAGGCGGCCCACACCGGTTCCGCGTCGGGAGCGGGACCCTCGTCCACCCCGATGGCCGACACCACGACGTAACGGTTCACCCCGGCCAGGGCGGCGGCGTCGGCCATCCGGATCGCCGCGTCCCGGTCCACGGTCTCCTTGCGGGCCGCTCCACTGCCCGGACCCGCCCCGGCGGCGAACACGGCCGCGTCCGCCCCCATAAGTTTCTCCGCGACCTGGGTCACGGTGGCGTTCTCCAGGTCGAGCAGCTCCGCCTCCGCGCCGGTGGCGCGCACGTCCTCGGTATGGTCCGGGTTGCGAACGAGGCCGACAGGGGTGTCCCCGCGCTGTGCCAGCAACCGTTCCAGGTGCAGGGCGATCTTTCCGTGGCCTCCGGCGATAACGATACGCATGGCCCGTAGGGTATGCGCTCACACGGCCGGAAACAGCTGCCTGGGGCACCGGCGCGCGGTGTGGGGTGTCACGGTCGGAAGGCCGGCCGGTCCCACCGGCGCGCACCCGCGGGCAGGAACGTCCACAGCAGCAGCGAGCCGGCGACGACCGCCACGCCGAGGGCGGCACCGGCGAGGACGTCACTGAACCAGTGCACCCCCAGCAGCGGGCGACTCAGCGCCGTGCTGACGGTGACGGCGAGCGCCGCCGCCCACGCGGCCGGACGCAGCCGGGAGGGGAGCAGCGGCAGGACCGCGAACAGCAGGATGGCCGTACCGGTGACCGCCATGAGCGCGTGTCCGGACGGGAAGGACGGGCCGACAGCCGTCGTGATCGGATCGTCGAAGGCGGGCCGTTGCCGGCCGACCGTCAGCTTCAGCGCCAGACCGGCGAGGTTCGCGGCGAACACCGTGCCGGCGGCCCACACCGCCGTGCTGATCCGGCGCCGCAACAGCAGCCACGCGGCGGTCGCGAGCGCGACGATCCGCATCGTCCACGTGCCGAACGCCTCCGTCCACAGCTCCACCCCGTGCGCCGCCGCGGATCCGTGGACCAGCCCGTACAGCGCTCCGGCGACGACACGGTCCGCCGTCACCAACGGGCCCCATCCCACGGCCACCAGTGTCCCCAGCAGCACGAGCGCGACCGTCGCCACCAGGGTGGCACCGGTCAGGGGGCGGCGCTGGCGGGGGAGCGGGTCACACGGCCGAGGTTCGGTGCCGCAGTGTTCTCGGGAGGGGACGGAGCGCGAAACCATGGCGGCACAGGGTAGTTCCGGTGGCCGCACCGAGCGAACCGGCGGTGGAGCCGCGGTCGACACTGCGGGAGCGCGCGGCCGCGCCGGAACCCGGTCCCGTGCGCGGCCGCGCGCTCGTCCGCCGGCTGCCTGTCAGTCCACGGTCCAGGTGTCCCCGCTCGCCAGCAGCGCGGCGAGGTCACCCTCCCCCTGGGAGGAGCGGGCCGTGGACAGTTGTTCCGTCATCATGCCGTCGTACGTGTCCCGCTGCACGTCGCGGAAGACCCCGATGGGAACGTGCGCGAACTCCGGGTAGTCCATCCGGGACAGCGCGAACGCGTACCCGCTGTCCTCCCGGTGCGCGTCGTGCCGCAGCACGCGCTCCTCACCCACCTCGGCCACGTCCGCCACGTTCAGGTCCCCGTACTCGCCGAGCACGACCCCGCGGTCGTCCCCGATCCGCAGCGGCTGGCCGTGCTCCAGCCGCAGCAGGCGCGTGTCCCGCTCGTCGGAGTCCTTCAGCGGGCCGAACGCGTCGTCGTTGAAGATCGGGCAGTTCTGGTAGATCTCCACGAACGAGGCCCCCGGGTGGTCGGCCGCGGAGCGGAGCACACTGGTGAGGTGCTTGCGGTCGGAGTCGACCGTGCGCGCGACGAACCCCGCCTCGGCGCCCAGCGCCAGCGACACCGGGTTGAACGGCGAGTCCACCGACCCCATCGGGGAGGACTTGGTGACCATGCCCGACTCGGAGGTCGGGGAGTACTGGCCCTTCGTCAACCCGTAGATGCGGTTGTTGAACAGCAGAACGTTGATGTTGACGTTGCGCCGCAGCGCGTGGATGAGGTGGTTGCCGCCGATGGACAGCCCGTCGCCGTCACCCGTGATCACCCACACCGACAGGTCCGGCCGGCTGGACGCCAGACCGGTGGCGATCGCCGGCGCCCTGCCGTGGATGGAGTGCATGCCGTAGGTGGACAGGTAGTAGGGGAACCGCGAGGAGCACCCGATCCCGGAGATGATGACGATGTTCTCCTTGGGGACGCCGAGCTCCGGCAGGAACCCCTGGAACGCCGCCAGGATCGCGTAGTCCCCGCAGCCGGGGCACCAGCGCACCTCCTGGTCGGACTTGAAGTCCTTCATCTTGTACTGGGCGTCGCTGCGCGGTACCAGGTCCAGGCCGCCCGGGAGCTGTCCGTTGGAGCCGTTGTCACTCGCCACGGTCGATGACCTCCTGAATCACGTTCGCCAGCTCCTCCGCCTTGAACGGCAGTCCGCTGACCTTCGTGTAGCTGATGACGTCGACCAGGAACCTCCCGCGCAGCAGCAGCGCGAGCTGGCCGAGGTTGATCTCGGGGACGATGACGCGCTCGTAGCTGCGCAGCACCTCGCCGAGGTTCTCGGGGAACGGGTTGAGGTGGCGCAGGTGGGCCTGGGCGACCTTCTCGCCGGCGCGGCGCGCGCGCCGCACCGCGGCACCGATGGAGCCGTAGGTCCCTCCCCAGCCGAGGACGAGAACGTCGGCCTCCCCGGATGGGTCGTCCACCTCCACCGGTGTGACGTCGCTGGCGATCCGGTCCACCTTGCCCTGACGCGACCGCACCATCAGGTCGTGGTTGCCCGGGCTGTAGGAGATGTTGCCGTACCCGTCGCTCTTCTCGATCCCGCCGATGCGGTGCTCCAGCCCCTGGGTTCCGGGGACCGCCCACGGGCGGGACATGGTCTCGGGGTCGCGCCGGTACGGCAGGAACGTTCCGTCCTCGGTGTTGGGCTCCGTCGTGAAGTCCACCGACAGGTCCGGAAGGTTGGACACGGCCGGGATGCGCCACGGTTCGGAACCGTTGGCCAGGTAACCGTCGGAGAGCACGATGACCGGGGTCCGGTACTTGGTGGCGATCCGGGTGGCCTCGATCGCGATGTCGAAGCAGTCCGAGGGGGACCGCGGCGCGAGTACCGGCATGGGGGACTCACCGTTGCGTCCGAACATCGACATCAGCAGGTCCGCCTGCTCCGTCTTGGTGGGCATTCCCGTGCTGGGGCCCGCGCGCTGCACGTCGATCACCAGCAGCGGAAGCTCGGTCATGACCGCGAGTCCCAGCGTCTCCGCCTTCAGGACCATCCCCGGCCCCGAGGTCGTGCTCACCCCCAGCGAGCCGCCGAAGGAGGCGCCGAGCGCGGCCCCGACACCGGCGATCTCGTCCTCCGCCTGGAACGTCCGGACCCCGAACCGCTTGTGCTTGGACATCTCGTGCAGGATGTCCGACGCCGGGGTGATCGGGTACGAGCCGAGGAACAGCGGGAGCCCGGACAGCTGGGTTCCGGCGAGCAACCCGTACGACAGCGCGAGGTTGCCGGTGATGTTGCGGTACGTCCCCGACGGGAGACGGGCCGGTTTGATCTCGTAGGAGACGGCGAAGTCCTCGGTCGTCTCCCCGAAGTTCCACCCGGCGTTGAACGCGGCCAGGTTCGCGTTCAGGATCTCGGGTTTCCCGGCGAACTTGGACTCCAGGAAACTGCGCGTTCCCTCCGTCGGCCGGTTGTACATCCAGGAGAGCAGCCCCAGCGCGAACATGTTCTTGGCGCGCTGCGCCTCCTTCTTGGAGACGTCGAACTCCTCGACCGCCTTGACCGTCATGGACGTCAACGGGACCCGGCTCACCTTGAACTCGTCCAGCGTCCCGTCGTCCAACGGGTTCTGTTCGTACTGGACCTTCGCCAGGCTGCGCTTGGTGAACTCGTCCGTGTTGACGATGATGGTGGCGCCCTTCGGCACGTCCTCCAGGTTGGCTTTCAGCGCCGCCGGGTTCATGGCGACCAGGACGTTGGGGGCATCGCCCGGTGTCATGATGTCGTGATCGGCGAAGTGCAACTGGAAGCTGGAGACGCCTGGAAGGGTCCCCGCGGGGGCGCGGATCTCCGCCGGGAAATTCGGCAGAGTCGATAGGTCGTTGCCGAACGACGCTGTTTCCTGAGTAAACCGGTCACCGGTCAGCTGCATACCGTCGCCGGAATCTCCCGCGAACCGGATGATGACACGATCGACCTGTTCGACCTGTTTGGTCACTGAGATCGCCGACCTCCTAGGTAAGCCGCCGTGGGGAGCACGGCGGCTTGGCTTGCCTCGGATCCCGCCGACCAGCTTAGGAACCGGCCGGTCGCTGGAAACGCGGCGGGATCTGTGAACGTGAGCGGGGACCTATGTGCCAGCCTACGAACCCGCGGACGACGGTGAACGTCGCGGGTGGTCCTAACACTGCGTCCGTGGTCGTCGGACGCGTCAGAACCGTCGCGTTCCGCGTTCGCCAGGCACGCCGGGGAGCCGGCGACACAACGCGCTGGCGATCCGCAGCAAGTCCACATGCCGCCGGGCCACGAGCAGAGCTCCCGGCGACGCGATCGCAGTATTGACAGCCACGCTCAACACTGTAGGGCGTTCCTCCACCGAAGAGGGCTGTGGGTGGTGGAACTCACACGCCGCGCGCGGTCGGGATGTTCGGGGCGCGCCGGGGCGGGCGCCCCGCCGGCCTCGCGGCTGACGAACGTGAACTTCCTCGCCCTGCGGTGGGAACGCGCGCCCCGAAGTCGTACGTTTTCCCGTCGGGTACGCCGCGACGAACACGACCGAAGGGGGCTGGGAGACATCGTGCAGCGCAACACGATCCGCGCCGTCGGCCTTCTCGCCAGCCTCTCGGTGCTGGTCGCCCTCGTCTGCTGGGGCTGCGGCGGGGCCCAGGGGCTGCAGCTCGGCATCGTCGTCGCTGTCGGCGTCAACGGGCTGGTCTACTTCTTCGGCGACTCGATGGCGCTGCGTGCCATGCGGGCACGCCCCGTCAGCGAGATCGAACAGCCGGACCTGTACCGGATCGTGCGGGAACTCGCCACCGCGGCCCGCCAGCCGATGCCCAGGCTGTACCTGTCACCCACTCCCGCCCCCAACGCCTTCGCCACCGGCGGCAGCCCCCGTGGTTCCGCGCTGTGCTGCACCACCGGTCTGCTGCGCCACCTGTCCCAGCGGGAGCTGCGCGGGGTTCTGGCGCACGAGCTCTCCCACATCCGCAGCAGGGACACGCTCGTGTGCTCGGTCGCGGCCATGCTGGCGGCGATCATCACGTCCATGACAGCGCTGGCCCTGCTGCTGCCACTGGGTGACTCGGAGGACGAGGACGTCCCGAGCCTGCTCGGCGGCCTGCTGTTCCTCGTCCTCGGCCCGGCGGCGGCCCTCGTGATCCAGCTCGGTGTCAGCCGGAACCGCGAGTACCGCGCGGACCGGGCGGCCGCGCAGCTGACCGGGGACCCGCTCGGGCTCGCCAACGCGCTCCGCAGGATCGAGGTGGGAACACGCACCCACCCCCTGCCCACCGAACGGCGCCTGCTCACGGCCGGACACCTGATGATCGCCCACCCGTTTCCGCTGCGCGGCATGAGCAAGCTGTTCGCGGCACATCCCCCCACGGGCGACCGCATCCGCCGCCTACAGCGGATGGCCGACCGGTGGGGGACACACTGACCGGGAAGCGGCGGCAGCGCCCGGCCGGGCGCTCTACCGGTAGTTGACGAACTGGAGCGGGACGTCGAGGTCCTTCTCCCGCAGCAGGTTCATCACCGCCTGCAGGTCGTCCTTCTTCTTGGAGGTGACCCGCAGCTCGTCACCCTGCACCTGGGCTTTGACGCCCTTCGGCCCCTCGTCGCGGATGATCTTGGCGATCTTCTTGCCGTCCTCGCTGGAGATCCCCTCCTTGAGGGAGATGGGCAGGCGGCACTCCTTGCCGGAAGTGGTCGGTTCGTCCGCCGGGTCGAGGACTTTCAGCGACACGCCGCGCTTGATCAGCTTCTCCTTGAACACCTCCACAGCGGCGTTGACACGCTCGTCCGTGTTCGCCTTGATCTCGACTCCCTGCTCACCGGACCACGCGATGGTGGCACCGGTGCCCCGGAAGTCGAAGCGCTGGGAGAGCTCCTTGGCTGCCTGGTTCAGCGCATTGTCGACTTCCTGGCGGTCAAGTTTGGACACGACGTCGAAACTGGATTCAGCGGCCACGTAGGCTCCCACATCTGCGACGGTCACCGGGCCTGTCGGCCCGAGGGCTTGTTTCCGGTGCGTCCGGTGGCTGCGCGCACCATCCGGACGCAGCAGAACCCGAGCCTAACCGGGTGTTCCCGGTGCTGTTCCAGCGACGTTCCGGTCCCCGCCACGCGGGCGCCGACGGGCGGTGAGGCAGTGATTTCGTATCTGGCCCGGATCTCCGCTAGGATTGCTTACGCGCCGCGGCGAGAAGCCCGCGCACCCCAGCCAGGTTGCCCGAGCGGCCAAAGGGAGCGGTCTGTAAAACCGCCGGCACTGCCTTCCAAGGTTCGAATCCTTGACCTGGCACTCGCAGGGAACGGCCCCTGACCGGGAGGATCCTCGGTCAGGGGCCGTTCTCGTGCGTCCGGCCATGTCCGGGACCGTCCGGCCGCGAACGGCTGTCTGTGCCGAATGCGTGTCGAAGCTTTAGTGGCCCTTGGACGGAACGTTTGGGACCGTGCTGAACGCGTTCCCGGCCGTGCGCCGGGGCGGCGGCCCTGACCCGCGACGCATCCGGCGCGGGCCGACAGCGGCACGCGGACGCTCACTCAGGAATCGGGACGCCCCTCGCGGCCGGGTTCGGTCTCGGCCCCGGCGAGGACCCGGGCGATGACCGAGGTGAGCTGCCCGCTCTCCTCGGGTGCCAGGTCACCGACGAGTTCCTCCAGCCGCCCGGACACCTCCTCGTGGAAGTCGACGGCGATCCGGGAGCCCTGCTCGGTCAACGCGACCCGGCATTCCCGCCGGTCGTGGGAGTCGCGCCTGCGGACGGCCAGCCCGCGGCGCTCGACGCGGTTCACGAGCCCGGTGAGGCTGGATTTCTCCAGGTGCAGGGACCGGCTCAGTTCCGTCATGCCGAGCTGGGTGTGGTGGAGGACACAGAGAAGCTGGGCCTGCTGCGGAGTGATGTCGTAACGCCGGCCGGTCTCCGCGAACACGTGCTCCACGAGATGCGTCAGTCGCACCAGGCTCTCGGCGAGCCTTCTCCCCGGGGGTGTCTCCGTCACAACGCCTCCTTTCCGCGCAGTGTATTTGACCTCCGTTGGCACTGCGAACTAATTTAGTTCGTGAAGCCAATATTTGGTATTACGAACTAAGGATGGTTATGACCGCGACCGTGGTTGTCGTCGGCGGTGGGTACGGCGGTATTACGGCGGCGAGGGCGCTGGATGACGTGGCCGACGTGGTCCTCGTCGACCCTCGGGACACATTCGTCCACAACGTCGCCGCGCTACGTGGCCTTGCTGACCCCGCCTGGACCGATCGGATCTTCCTCTCCTACGACCGGCTGCTCGACCGCGGCCGAGTGGTCCACGAGGGGGTGGTCCGCGCGGACGCCGCGGGCGTCACGCTCGCCTCGGGGGAACGGATCGACGCGGACTACATGATCCTCGCGACCGGGTCGACCTACCCCTTCCCCGCGAAGGTCGGCACTGACGACAGCACGGCCGCGAGAGCGAGGATCCGGGCCACGCGCGAGGCGTTGTCCGGTGCCGGGAGCGTCCTCCTGCTCGGCGGGGGACCGGTCGGCCTCGAACTCGCCGGTGAGATCAAGGCCGTGTGGGCCGACAAGACCGTGACGGTCGTCGACCCGGCCGAGGACATCGTCTCCGGGGACCTTCCCGCGGAGTTCCGCGCCGAACTGCGCCGGCAGCTCGGTGAGCTGGGAGTGGAGCTGCTTGTGGGTACCTCGCTGCGTGAAGGGCCGCCCTCGGAGGCGGGAGAGGCCGAAACGTTCACCGCCACGACCCACTCGGGACGGGAGGTCACCGCGGACATCTGGTTCCGCTGTTTCGGGGCCGCACCGAACAGTGACTACGTCGCCGGCGATCTGGCGGCCGCCCGGCGGCCGACCGGGCACGTCGACGTTACCGCTGAACTGCGGCTGCCCGGCCACGACCACGTGTTCGCTGTCGGTGACCTCACCGCGATCGCGGAGAGCAAGAAGGCGAAGGCGGCCGAACAGCACGCCGCGGTGGCCGCGGCCAACATCCGCACGCTGATCCTCGGCGGGGACAGGTTGGACACCTACGACCCCGCGCCGCCGAGCATCGTCCTTCCGCTGGGCCCCACGGGCGGGGCCTCCTACACGCCCGACACGGGTGTGCTGGGTGCCGAGACCACCTCCCGGCTCAAGGGGACGCACATGCGGCTGGGGCCCTACACCGAACTGCTGCGTACCGAGTGACCACGTGGCCGGACGAGAGAGACGTACAGGGACATCTGATCCGTATCGTTACTCCGTGCCGGGTGCCTCACCCGCAGCGTCTTCCCACCCCCGCGGCAGCACGGCCGTTCCCGGCTCCCCGGCCGCCACCGCATCCAGCAATCCCCCCGGGCACGGTCCTTTGGCCGTACCGAAGTCCACGGTGCCGCCGGCGAGGACGACACCACGGAAGTTCACCGTGTCGCCGGCGAAGGCGGCGTAACGGAAGTCCACCAGGCCGCCGGTGAAGGTCACCTCACCGAAGTCCATCGTGCCGTTGAGGAAGCGAGCGAAACCGAAGTTCACCGTTCCGCGGGAAAAGGCGGAGCGGGTGAAGTCCACGGTGCCGCCGGAAAGGGCAGAATCGCCGAAGTCCACCGTGCCGCCGGCGAATTGAGCAGCGCTGAAGCGTGCTGTCCCCCCGGCGAAGGCGGCGTAGCGGAAGTCCACTGTCCCTCCGGTGAAGGCAGCGCCGCTGAAGTTGACCGTTCCCATGGTGACGAGGACGTCACGGAAGCTGACCGTGCCTCCGGAGAAGGTGGCGTCGCGGAAGTTCACCAGGCCGCCGGAGAAGCGGGCTTCGGAGAAGTCGCCGCCGTCGAAGACGACGCCGGTGAAGTCGAAGTCGTGGCCCTGCCAGGACACATGTGCATCCTCGCGCAGGCGGGCCGCGATGGTGCGGATGATGGTGTGGCGCACCTCACGGAGGGAGGCGAATTCCAGTTGACGTCTCTGACGCTCACAGCGCTGCTCCTCGGTGGCACCGTCGGACGGTTCGTCGGGAGCGGGAGTGTGGGGCATGCGCAGGTAGGCGCACAGCACGTCGATGCACATCTGGCGCAGCTCCCGTGTCGGGGCGTCGTCGGCCAGGTGAGCCAGAGCGTGGACCGCGCCCAGCCGGACCGCGGCGTGCTCGCTTCCCAGCTCCGTGTACGCGGCCGTGAAACGCTCGTTGAAGAGCCGGGTTCTCTCACGGTCCTCCCCGAACTCGGCGGTGCGCTGTTTTCGGTACGAGATCACCAACAACGCGGTTCCGACCAGGCCGGCCACCACGGCGAAGGCCCGTGTGGTGATCGCGTTCAGATCCCGGGCGGTGAGTTCGGCGGGTGCGCGCAGTGGCGGGGAGCCGAGGAACCACCACGCTCCGGCGCTTATCGCTGCCACTGCGGTGATCACGAGGGCCCAGGCCACTCCGATCAGGCGCCCCAACTCCGGGAGCCGGGTCAGTGCACGACGTCCCTTGCGTGCCCACCGGGGCGATGCGATCCTCCCCCGCCGCGGACCGGCAGTGGAAGGCCTGGGGGAGTCAGCCATGACGTTCACCGTAGGAGTGGGACTCTCACGGAACGCAACCCGCTCCGGTCGGGGGTATCAGGTGACAACCAGTGGTGGCGTGGGGTGCTCCGGGACAGGGCGCTCACCGGCCCCACGAGGGGTCGCGCCCGCTGAGGCCGAGAAGCCGGTCGAACAGGGGCGCGTCCTTCGGAACGTCCACCACCGGACCGAAGAGCCCGGCGCGGGCCTGCGGGTCGTCGGTGGGAACCCGGGAGACGAACGCGAAGCACGCCTCGGCGCTTTCCGGATCGCACTCGTAGGGCTGTCCGGTCGCCCGGGCGAGGTCCCAACCGTGCAGCACCAGCTCGTTCAGCGCGATCACACCCGCCTGCGGAGCGGGAAGCTCCAGACCCCCGGCCGCGGTGTCCCCCTCCCACGCCTGTGGGATGGCCCAGGCGGCCGCGAGGTCGTCGAGCCGCTGTTCCAGGTGCGCCCGCCAGTTGGTGGGCAGGTTCGCCTCTGACGGTTCCGGTGCCGGTCCGTCCGCCACGGTGGCGGTGTGGTCGGCGGCGTTCCGGAAAGCGGCGGAGAGCTGCATCACGTGGATGAGAAGGTCTCCGACGGAGTAGCCAGCGCACGGGGTGGGATCGGGCAACCGGCCGGAGGGGGTTCCGTCGATGAGCGCCTTCATGCGGTTGGCCGCCGGTGTGAGGTCCGGCGTCGGTTCCATGGGGCGGCCTCCTTCGCTCTGTGGCGCGGACGTTCATGTAGCGGGGGGAAGGTGTGGTTGCTGGTACCCAGCTATCCACAGGGCGAGCTCCTCCCGGCCCACCAGGGTCATGCTGTCTCCCGCCTCCCGTTCCGCCGCTGCGGTGAACCCCTGGGAAGCGACGAACAACCCAAGGTATCCGCTGTGGGTATGGGCCAGCACACCCTGGAAGGCGCGGATCTCGTTCGGTGGGACGGGTTTTCGCAGCCGCTTGCACTGGACGGCGCACGGTCGGCCGTCCGGTGTCTCCGCCCGGATGTCGACACCACCGTCGCCGCGCTGACCGACCACGGCGACATTCCGGTAGCCGGTGTGGCGCATCAGGTCGGCGACGCGGTGTTCGAACCGGGTACCGGACATTGTGTCGATGGTCGTGAGGTCCGTGCGGGCAACGACACGGCGCAGTCGCCAGGTTTCCCAGCGGCGGCGCAGCCACAGCACCGCTCCGGCGAGGGTCGCCAGCACCACGGGAACGCCGATGATCCAGAACCACGGGGAACTGGTGGCGCCCTGCTCGATCGCTGCGGCGAGGAGGAACGCCGCGCCGGCGGTGATGCCAGCGGTGCGCCGGAGGCGGTCCGTCAGTGGAAGGGTCACGGGTGCTCTTTCCGGAAGGGGATGGTTTTCCCAATTGTCGGCCGCAACGCGCGCTCCATCGGGGGCGGGGGGCAAAAAGGGGAGATTTGTCCGTTTGCTGTCCCGGTGCGGCGGGTCGGTAGCGGCGTTTCCCGGCCAATGTCGCCTGGCGGGTTAAAGCATGTCCGCAATGGGGGCGGTTGCGTGGGGGATTCGGAGCCGGCGGGGGAGCGAACGGTTCCGGCCGCCGCGCACGGTGTTCCGGCACCCCTCTCTCTGGAACAGCGGAGGGAAAATGATTGGAAAAAATTGCCCAAAGTCCCTGGTGGGGCGTTGGATATTCCCGGTCTATTCATATTTCATCGGACGAAACGGGCATCCTGATTTCTTGATTTTGGCGTTGACATAACCCGTTCTCCCGGTCGATGATTGTCCAAGTCCACCGCAATCATCGGGCGCATGCTCGCGCCCTTTCCCAATCATCTCGCTTGAATTTTCGGGAGAATCATGCTGAAGAAGCTGACTGCTGCTGGTTTCGTCGCCGGGGCGGCGATGAGCGCCGTCCTGATGGCCGCTCCTGCGCATGCGTCGGGTGGACACCACGGCGGTGACCAGCAATTCAACCAGAACCTGCAGGTCGTTCCCGTTCAGGTGTGCAACGCCAACGTCGGTGTGCTCGGTGCCGCTGTGCCGGTCCTGTCGCCGCAGACCACGGGCGACTGCACCAACGGCCCGCGGACCGCGAACGTCGACTAGTCGACGGATATCCGACCTCACACACATTCGTTTTTTTCGGAAAGGGAAGCGATGCTGCGGAAACTCGCGATCACCGGTGCCGTCGCCGGGGCGGCGATGGGTGCCGTCCTGATGGCCGCTCCTGCGCATGCGTCGGGTGGACACCACGGTGGTGACCAGCAGTACAACCAGAACCTGCAGGGTGTTCCCGTTCAGGTGTGCAACGCCAACGTCGGTGTGCTCGGTGCCGCTGTGCCGGTCCTGTCGCCGCAGACCACGGGCGACTGCACCAACGGCCCGCGGACCGCGAACGTCGACTAGTCGACGGATATCCGACCTCACACACATTCGTTTTTTTCGGAAAGGGAAGCGATGCTGCGGAAACTCGCGATCACCGGTGCCGTCGCCGGGGCGGCGATGGGTGCCGTCCTGATGGCCGCTCCTGCGCATGCGTCGGGTGGACACCACGGTGGTGACCAGCAGTACAACCAGAACCTGCAGGGTGTTCCCGCTCAGGTGTGCAACGCCAACGTCGGCGCCGCCATCGGCTTCGCCGTGCCGATCCTGTCGCCGCAGACCACGGGCGACTGCACCAACGGCCCGGTCGGCGCCAACGTCGACTAGGAAGCGATGCCACCATGCTGCGCAGACTGTGCATGGCTGGTGCCGTCGCCGGGGCGGCGATGGGTGCCGTCCTGATGGCCGGACCCGCGCAGGCGTCGGACCACGGCGGTGACCAGCAGTTCAATCAGAACCTGCAGGTGCTACCGATCGAGGTGTGCAACGCCAACGTCGGTGTGCTCGGTGCCAGCGTCCCGCTCGGCTCGCCGCAGAAGACGGGCGACTGCACCAACGGCCCGGCTGTGGCCAACCTCGACTCCCAGGACGCCTACGACGCGATCCCGGAGTAGCGGAGGCCGAGCCAGGTCCTAGCGGGTGGGCAGCGGTGTCCGTACGGGCGCCGCCGCCCACCCGCACTGTCGTGCCGGGGCCCGGGGAAGTGCTCCCCGCCGCGCGAGGCGACCGCGCACGAAAATCACAGTACGTATGAGTTCGCAGCTCACCGGCCCCCTGGTCCCGTGCCGTGCCGCCCGCGACCGACCGCGGTGGGCGCTGCGGTCGCCCACGGTCCTTAGTCTGCTGAATTGTGGGTGACTCAGCGGACCAGCAGACGACACAAGCACCGGGCGGCGGCGCGGACCGCCCCGCCCCCCGCCACGGCCGTGCTGCACTGCTGCAGCTGGCGCGTTGGTTCGACGACGCCGACGCCGCCACGGCACACGACATATTCACGGCCGCGTTCACCACCTACGGCGCCCGGCACCTCGGCAGCCTGAGCGGCGGCTCGACCGCCGCGACGACGAGCTGGTGGAACGCTCCCCGGGCGCACACCGCCGACTCCCGCGCCACCAGCGCCCTGCCCGTCGCGCCGGTGCAGGACCACACCCACCAGCGCGCCCGCCTGCGTGACGAGGCGGAGGCCTCGGCCCACTGGCGCCGTTCGGCTGCCCACGAGGTCCGTCGCGCCCTCCGCGAACCGACGGGTGAGGACGCCAGTGTCCACCTCTCCGGGCTCGCCTCGCAGGTCGTGATGGAACTCCTCACGGCCGCGCTGGGGTCCGAGGACGCCACCCGCGGCCCCGTCTCGGCGGGTGACCTCGAGCTGGGAATCCGGCTGCACGCCCAGCGTTGTCCGACGGCCTCCCTCACATTGCGTTCTTCCGGTGGGGATCTCACCCTGGAAGGACTCCGCCTGCGCGCCACCACGTACGCGTTCCACCCGGCCGAGTTCGACTCCGACACCCCGGCGGAGAGGAACCCGCCCGAGACACCGGACACCGACCTCTGGCCGGCCCGCCAGGCGTAACCCCTTCCCGACGGTCCCAGCGGACAACGGCGAGCACGACAACCCGCACCACAGACAACGACCCAGGAGGTGACGGCTCCCGTGGCGTCCAGTACGGACAACGCCCTCACCGGGGAACGCCAGACCGCAGCCAGGTGCCTCCTCGCCCGTCCACTCATCGCCGCGCGGCGCGCTCCGGAGGAGTTCGCCCTCATCCGCTCGCACTCCGACTGGTTGATCCAGCGCTTCCACCGGACACTGGGCTACGAGCTGACCGTCGCCGAGGACCACGCGAGACTGGCGAAAGCCGGACTGGTCCGCCCCGTCTCCCAACCGCCCCGCCGCGCGAGCGGTGTCCCGTTCACACCGCGCACCTACACCTGTCTCGCGTTGTGCCTCGCCGTCCTCGTGGAGGCCCCGCCCCGGATCACGGTGGCGCAGCTCGCCGCCCAGGTGCGCGCGGCCGCCTCGGAAGCGGGCGTCGACCTCGACCCGGACACGCGCAGGGGGGAACGCGGCGCTCTCGTGGCCGCGCTGCGCCACCTCGCCTGGTGGGGGGCGGTCACCGTGGACGGCAGCGCGCTGTCCGCCTACGTCACCGACGGAACCGCACAGGCGGAACTCGGCGTCCACGCCGCCATCGCCCGCGACGCGATGGCCCACCCTCCGACCTCCACCTCGGAGCCCGCCGTCTTCCTCGGGGCGATGGCCGACGACGACCCGGTCGACGACGCGGCCGGTGAGACGGAACTACGCCGCATGCTGGCCGAGACCGCGGTGGTGTACCGCGCCGACCTCTCCGACCGCCAGCGCGCCCGGCTCGCCCGCCACCAGTGGCGAGCCGTGTCCGAGCTGGGGGAGCTGCTGGGCTGCGACGCGGAGATCCGGGCCGAGGGCGTGGCCCTGGTGCTGCCGGGTGAGACCGGTGGGGAGAGCGCCGCGGTCTTCCCCAACGCCGACCCGACCGGCCACGCCGCGCTTGTGCTCCTGGAACGCCTGGTCGCGCGGCTCGCCCCGGAACGCGGCCCGACCGATGCGCTGCCGGTTCCCCCCGAGGTGATGGAACAGGAACTCGCCGCGGTCACCGACCCGGAGGGCGGGGAGCAACGGGGATGGGCGCGCACCGCCGCCCAGCACGTTCCCGACCCCGGGGAGACCACGAACCAGGTACTGGACCTGCTGCACACGTGCGGCCTGGCGGCACGGACCGGGGATGCCGCGGCTGGGCCCCACGAGGGGTGGTGCCTGCGTCCCGCCGCCGCCCGTTACGGTGGCCGACCACCGAGCCCCGGAACGGAGGAACCCGAGTGAGCCGGGAGAGGGAGCGCGGCAACGGTGTCGTCCACCGGCCGGAGGAACCGTTGTCGGGAGGCGCCCCGGATCCGGGAGAATGGCACCATCCCCTGCACCCCCCGATCACCGGTAGCGACCGGTACGACGGCACGGAACGGCACGGAGCGGAGGACGGTCTATGACCGACGCGAACGCGGCAGAGGGCGCGGACCCGTCGACTCCCGTCACCGCGGGCAGTGACCACGAACCGGCGACCGGGACCGCCGGAACCACGACGCTCCCAGAGGACGGAACCGAGACGGTCCCAGAGGACGGTCAGGACGACGCCCCGCCCGCGACGGCCGCGCGTGCCGGAGGGGACACGGCGGATCTGGCCGACACCGCCCCGCTCGAGGTGGCCGCCACCGCGAACCCCCACCCCCGTTACCGGCTCAACCGGGCCGGTATCCAGAACGTGTGGCAGTACGACGACCACGTCTTCCAGTTCTCCGACGGGCGGCTCCTCCTCCGCGGCCGGAACGGGACCGGCAAGTCCAAGGCTCTGGAGATGCTCCTCCCGTTCCTGCTCGACGGGGACGCCCGCCGCCTCGACACCACCGGGACCAGCCGCACCAGCCTGCGCTGGCTCATGCTCGAGGGCCGCACCGCCACCGAAGCCACCGACGGTTCCGCGGACGGGGACGACGCGGAGGAAACCGCCACGGAGACCTCCGCGCTCGGCTACCTGTGGGTCGAGTTCGTGCGCTCCGGTGAGGACGGGGACCAGTGGGTCACGGTCGGCGCTGCCGTCACCGCGACACCCGGCGCCGACGCGCGCAGCGTGTTCTTCGTCACGGACCGCAGGGTCGGGGTCGACGTGGAACTCGTCTCCGACGGGCGTCCCATGCCGATCGACCGGTTGCGCGCGACCCTCGGCGACGGGAACTGCTACGACTCCGCCCTGGCCTACCGGAACCGGGTGATGCGGGAACTGTTCGGGATCGACGACCCGGTCCGGTACCGCAACCTCATCCACCTCCTCTACCGGCTGCGCCGCCCCACGATCGGGGAGCGACTGGAAGCGGGAGAGCTCGTCGCCGTCCTGGCCGAGGCGCTGCCCCCCATGGACGAGGCGGTGCTCGACCAGGTCGCACGCAACGTCTCCGACCTCGAGGACGCCCGCACCCGGCTGGCAGCGTTGCGCTCCGCCCGGGAACAGGTCGGCGCCTTCCTCAGCGACTACCGCGCCTACCTGCGCACCGTCCTGCGGGAACGGGCGCGTGAGGTGCGCGAACAGGTGGACGCCTACCACGGGCGGGACGCCGAGGTCGGACGCCTCGAGTCCGAACTCGACCGGCTCATCGCCTCCGAGAGCTCCGTGCAGGAGGAACGGGACCGGCTCCGCCGCACCCGGGACACCGCCGCCTCGGACGCCGCCACCCTCTCCGCCGGAAGCCAGACCACGGCCCCGGCGACCGGCGACGAGCACCAGGCGCGCTCCGCCGCCGTCAACGCCTACATCCGGTCCGCCGAAGCCGCGTGGAAGGCCGCCGAGTACGCACTCACGACGGAGGAGCACGCCCAGAAGCGGCTCGCCGCCGACATCAGCGCCATCGACCGCCACATAGCGGAGTTCCGGCACGTACACGCCGAACTGCGCCAGGCCGCCGGGGAGTGCGGGATCGACGCCTCCGGACTGGGGGAGGTCCCGCAACCGCTGCCGGTCACCCTCGCCGCACGGGAGAGCGTCACCCAGGTGGACCTGGAGGGGGTGGAACAGGCCGTCGAACGCGCCCCCGTGGCGGGTATCGACGTCGCCGACCTCCGCGGCCGGTTGGCCGAGCTCCACGACTGCCTGGCGCGTACGGACACCAACGCCGCCGAACGCTCCCGTACAGCAGCGGAGCTGGCCGAGCAGGCCACCGAGCAGGCCGCGGCCGAGCGGCGGGAGGCGGCTCTGCTCGGCGAGGCCGAGGTCGCGGAAGGCGCGCTCGAGAGCGCCCAGGCGCGGGAGAGGGACGCTGCCGAGGCGGTCAGCGCGGCCAGCGTGGACTACGCGTCACGTGTACGGGAGTGGAGCGCGAGCTTGCGCGAGGCGGCCCCCCAGAGCGACCTCTCCGCCGAACTGGACAGGATCGAGGAGCGCATCGAGCTCCCGCTCGACGACACCATGCGTGTCCTGGACACGGACACACCCCACGGTGTGCAGCAGCACGCCCGGGCCATCGTGGACCCGCTGCTCACCGAACTGTGCACCCTGCGGGACACCGCCGTCGGTGAGGAACGCGAACTCTCCGCCGAACTCGAGGAGCTGTCCGAGAACCGCACGTCCGAGCACATCGCCCCGCCCCGGCCTGCATGGGCGCCGGACAACCACGAGAACGGAACGGGGGTCGCCCTCTACCTCGCGGTGGACTTCGCCCCGGAGCTCACCACCGAGGAACGGGCCGGCCTGGAAGCGGCGCTGGAGGCCAGCGGCCTGCTGGCGGGCCGGATCTCCGCAGGGGCGACAGTCACCGAGGACACGACCGGTGACCTGCTGCTCGCTCCCGCGCGAGCGGCACCCGGCAGGAACCTGTCCGACGTGCTCGTCCCCGTCCCCACGGAGGAGCTCCCGCACGAGACCATCTCCACGCTGCTGGAGTCCGTCGCTCTGCTGGACCCGCCGGACGCCACCGAGGAGGAGTCGGCCGAGCCCAAGCACCGGCGGGAGACCGTGCCCGTCGGAGGGGGCTCCTCCACCGCGGGCGCCGTCTCGTTGGACGGCCGGTGGCGGCTCGGCGTCGCCTCGGGGATCCACCACAAGACCGTCGCCGAGTACATCGGCGAGCAGGCCCGCACCGAGGCCCGGGACCGGTACGTGGCCAACGTCGACCGGCGTATCGCCATAGCCGAGGCCCTGCTGGCCGAGGCCGAGGAGCGGCGCGGTGACATAGAACGCCAGTACGCCAGGCTGGTGGACATCTCCCGCGACATCCCGGACCCGTCGGACCTGGTGTCGGCGTGGGCAGCGCTGGACAACGCCCGTTCCTGGCTGGCCGAGAAGCAGCGCGAGCACACCGCGGCCCGCGAGGCGGCCGAACGGGAACGCGCCACCGTCCTGGAACTGCGCGCGCGGGTCGCGCGGGCCGCACAGGACAACAGTATGCCCACCGACGCCGCGGGGCTCGCGGCGACCGCCACCGCCGCGGAGAAGCTGCGGATCCGGATCGCGGCGGCGAAACGCGCGTTGGAGTCGCTGGCCGTACTGTTGGAGGAGTACCGGCAGCACAGCGAGGAGTGGGAACGGGCGCGCGGTGAACGCGCCATCGCCGAGGACGCCCGCACAGCGGCGATCGGGGACATGATCAGTGTGCGTCGGGAGACCGAGCTCACCGACCGCGCGCGCAACGCCGCCCCGGAACAGGTCGCCACCGCCGTGGAGCAGGTGCGCGGGCGGATGGGCGGGGCCGACGACCGCCTTCCCGAGCTGGAACGCGACGCGCAGCGGGCCCGGGACGACCGGGTGGCCGCCGAAACCCGGCTGGACACCGCCGTGTCCGAACGCGCCGAACAGGCCCGGCGCGCGCTCGCCGTCGGGGAGCGGCTGGTCCGGACACTGCACGACACCTCCGGAAGCCCCGACCCCGCCCTGTTGGAGGCCGCCGGTATCACCGGGATCGAGGAGCCCCTTTCCGAGAACGGGGCCGGCATCGACGCCGAGGACGCCACCCTCGACAGTCGGGTACGGGCCGTGGACACCGTGCTGTCGGCACTGGAGAGCGAGCTCACCCCCCGGGCGGAGGAGCACCCGGAGGAGGGCACCGCAACGACCGGCGAGGCCAGTGTGGACAGCAGCGAGCTCCTGCGCCGCCGCGAGGAGCTGCACACCGCCCTCGCCGGGGACGGGGCCGCCGGGGCGCGCACCGAACTCACCGAGGTCAACGGGATCAAACGTGTCATCGTGCACGACGACGACGGCGCGCACGACGTCACCGCCTACGCCGCCCACGTGGACCGCGCCATAGCCCACGCGGACGAGACCGCCCTCCTGCGGGAGGAGGAGGCGTTCGAACGCCACCTCCTCGGGGAGCTCGCCGCGCACCTGTCCCAACAGATCGAGGAGGCGAAGCAGCTCGTCGCCACGATGAACCGGGTCCTGGGCGAGGTCACCACCTCCCAGGGGCTGGGGGTGCGGCTGGACTGGCGTCTGGCTCCCGACGCGGACGAGGACATCCAGGCTGTGGTGCCCCTGCTGGCCCGGTCTCCCGAGCAGCGCACCAGAGTGGAAACGACGCGGCTGCGCGACGCGCTGCGGCGTTGTATCGAGGCGATCCGCCGGATGGACCCGGCGGCCACCTCCGGTGCCCAACTGCGTACCGCCCTGGACTACCGGTCGTGGTTCGCCTTCACCGTCTACGTCACGGACGCCGCCCGTCCGGAGCGGGAACGCAAGCTCAGCCACCGGACGGCGCTCAGCCAGGGAGAACAGCGGGTCGTGGCCTACCTGGTGCTGTTCGCCGCCGCGGCGGCGCAGTTCGACTCGCTCGCCGCCCAGGCGCCGGAAGCGCCGCGTCTGATCCTGCTCGACGACGCGTTCGCCAAGGTCGACGAGCCCACCCACGGGCGCCTGCTCGGGCTGCTCGTGGAGTTGGATCTGGACTTCGTGCTGACCTCCGAACGCGTCTGGGGATGCTTCTCCAACGTTCCGAGCCTGCACATATACGAGTGCCTGCGGGATCCCACCACACCCGGCATCGCCACGTTGCACTTCACCTGGGACGGCAGCAGGCGCCGCCTCGTGGGGGTGTAGGGGAGCCCATCCGGTAGCGGCCCCCGTGGCGGCTGGGAGGATGTCGGAGCTGGCGCGTCCTGTTCTAGGGTCGGTCCGGTGGACGCTGTTCGCGACGGGCGGTGCGTCCGGCGCTGCGCCGGCACGGCCGGGGAGGGGGCGGAGCGGATCCCCTGCCGACTGACGGGAACGCGGCCGGGCGGTGCTGGGGCGCAGCGTGGTGGGACGGGCGCCCATCGAACGGACGCTAGCCTGCCAAGGCAACGTCAACAACGAGACGTGGTGTGGTGACGACGGTGACAACGGTCCCTGGTGCCTCCTCCGAGACGGAACCGGAAGGGGAGAGCGGTGGGGCCGGGGCGCTGCAAGAGGCCCTGGCGCGGCTGGCCGAGGCCCCGCTCGATCCCCTCGCCCGGCAGTGGGTGCGTGCAGCCCTGGACGGGGACAGCTCCCTGGACACGCTGGTGCGCGGCGGCACCCCCGACACGAGCGGGTTGGACGCGGGCGGTGACGCCCGGACGCTCTCCCCCGACACCGTCCATCCCGAGGGGCACAGCTACCTCAGCCAGGTACGGGTGCAGGGCTTCCGCGGCATCGGACCCCCGGCGACACTGGAATTCCCCCCGGGGCCCGGCCTGACCGTGATCGTGGGACGCAACGGCTCGGGGAAGTCCAGTTTCGCCGAGGCGGCCGAGGCCGCTCTCACCGGGCGGAACCTGCGGTGGGACGCCATGCCGACCGCGTGGCGGGACGGGTGGCGCAACCTGCACTTCGCCGACCACACCGAGATCACGGTCGAGGTGCACCAGTCGGGGGAGACGCGGCCCACCAGGGTCACCCGCACCTGGAGCGGGGAAAGCGTGCGGTCCGCCCGCGGGGAGGTGAGCTTCCCCTCCGGAGCGGTCGGGTCGTTGCGTGACCTGGGGTGGGAGCAGGCTCTCGCCCGGTACCGGCCGTTCCTGTCCTACGACGAACTCGGCCGGGCCGTCACGGGACGCGCGGCGGAACTGTACGACACGATCACGGAACTGCTCGGGGTGCGCGACCTCGCCGAGGCCGAGCGGCGGCTGGCCAAGACGTGCCACAACCTCACGAAGCAACGCGACCGTCCCGGCCGGGAACGCGACCGCCTCGTCGAACAGCTCCGCGAGAGCGCGGACCCCCGCGCCGAGCAGGCGGTGACGCTGCTGTCGTCGGGGCCGCCCGACCTGGACAGCCTGGCCGCGCTCGCCTCGGACGATGGTCCGGCGGACCCGAACAAGCAGACGGTGCTGCGCCGGTTGCGGCGGTTGTCCGTTCCCGAACGGGCGCTCATGACCGAGGTGGTCAGCGAACTGCGCGGTGCCGCGATGGAGCTCGCCATGGCCGAGGGGACCAAGGGCGATCGGGCGCGGGGAGTCACCCAGCTGCTGGAACAGGCGCTGGAGCACCACCGGCGCCACCCCTCGGACAGCGACTGCCCCACCTGCGGCGCGGAGGGCGCGCTCGGCGCGGAGTGGGCGGCGCGCGCGAGAGCCGAGATCGAGGCGCTGGAGCCCGTGGCGGCGAACGCCTCCTCCGCCTACGAGCGCGCCGAGAAGGCCCGGGACCAGGCCCGTTTCCTGATGGCCCCCATGCCGACGTGGCTGCCCGCCGACAGTGAGCTCGGCCAGGTGTGGGCGGAGTGGGAGGCCGGTGGTGGGATCACCGACCTCCGGGAACTCGCCGACCACATCGAGAACGTGGGGCGGCGGCTGCGTTCCGCCGCCCTCGCCGCGCGGAAGTCGGCGGCGCGGCAGTTGGAGGAGCCCACCGACGGGTGGGCGGAACTCGCCGAACGGCTCTCCGCGTGGGTCTCGGACGCTCGCGCGGCCGTGCGCGTGAACGAGATGCTGGCCCCGGCCGAGCGGGGTCTGCAGTGGCTCACGGCGGTGGCCAGGGAGGTCCGGTCCGAACGGCTGCGCCCGTTGGCGGCGCAGGCCGAACACGTCTGGCACCTGCTGCGTCAGGAACGTCACATCGACCTCGAGGAGCTGCGTCTGGTCGGTCGCGGCGCGCAGCGGCGGGTCGCGGTGGACGTCAACGTCGACGGTGTGGACGGGGGCGGCAACGCGCCGGGTCTGCTGAGCCAGGGCGAGTTCCAGGCGCTGGCCCTGTCCATCTGCCTGCCGCGCACGCTCGTGCACGGGAACCCGTTCGGTTTCCTCGTGCTGGACGACCCGGTCCAGGCCATGGACACGGAGACCGTCGAGGGGCTGGCGAGTGTGCTCGCCGAGGTGGGGCAGCACCGCCAGCTCGTCGTGTTCACCCATGACACGCGGCTGCCGGACGCGCTGCGGCGGTTGGGGCTTCCGGCGACCCTCCGCACGATCAACCGGGACGCGATGTCCAACGTCTGGCTGGCGACGGAGTGAGCGCTCCGAGCCTGTCCCGGCTCCGAGTTGGCAGACCCCCCATGGGGGCGTGTATAGTCGTTACCGACGCGGACGGAGGGGCCGGGAACAGCGGCCAAACACCGTACGTTGCCCCTTTAGCTCAGAGGCAGAGCATCTCCATGGTAAGGAGAAGGCCTACGGTTCGAATCCGTAAAGGGGCTCTACCACTTGGTGAGGGTTGGTTCCACTCAGGTGGTGACCGGCAGACACAGCTGTCGCCGGTCTGGTCGGAATCCGGTACCTTGTTCCGGTAGTCCGGATTGCGAGCCGTGGCGGAGTAGCTCAGTGGCAGAGCAAACGGCTCATAATCGTTGTGTCGTCGGTTCGAATCCGGCCTCCGCTACTGCCTGCGCGCCCCACACACCGTCGGGGACACGCGGGTCGTTTTAGTGTTTGCCCATAGATTTCCAGCGAGAAAGGCACTCCGACGTGGCTGTCACAGATGTGCGGCCGAAGATCACCCTGGCTTGCCAGGAGTGCAAGGACCGTAACTACATCACGCGTAAGAACCGTCGGAACAACCCCGACCGTCTCTCGCTGAGGAAGTACTGCCCCAAGTGCGGGCAGCACACCGAGCACCGCGAGACCCGCTGACGTTCCGGTGGGCGCTCCGCCCGCGGGGCGGAGAGACTGTTCAAACGTATCGGGCCCAGTGAGCAGGACAGCTCACTGGGCCAGATGTGTGTGACATTTCCTGGCGGAAACCGCCAGGACGGGTACGGCGGGAGAGTGACGGCATGGCGATGAACCGTGATTTCGTCGGTCGGGAGTACCCCAGCGCGGAACCCTACGAGGTGACCCGCGGCAAGATCCGGGAGTTCGCCGAGGCGATCCAGGATCCCAACCCGATGTACACCGACACCGACACCGCACGGGACGCCGGCTACCCCGATGTCATCGCGCCGCCGACGTTCCCCACCATCCTGGGCATGGAGGGGGCGCGGCAGGCCATCGTCGACCCCGAGCTGCGGCTGGACTTCTCCATGGTGGTCCACAGCGACCAGAGCTTCTCCTACAGCCGTCCGCTGCACGCCGGCGACGTGCTCACCTCGCTCACCCGGATCTCCGAGATCAAGGCGCTGGCCGGGAACGAGATGCTGACGCTGGAGACCGAGATCACCACCCCGGACAGGGAGCACGTGGTGACCGCCGTGAACAAGCTCGTGGTGCGCGGCGGCGCCGAGAACGACGAGGAGCGGGGAGGCGGGGAATGACTGCCACCGTCCGTTACGCGGATGTCGAGGTCGGAACCGAGCTGCCCGAGCAGACGTACCCGGTGCGGCGTCTCGACCTGGTCCGCTACGCCGGCGCGTCCGGTGACTTCAACGAGATCCACTGGAACGAGCGGGTCGCCAAGAGCGTGGGCCTTCCGGACGTGATCGCGCACGGCATGCTCACCATGGCCCAGGCGGGCCGGATCGTCACCGACTGGGTCGGCGACCCCGGGGCGCTCGTGGAGTACTCGGTGCGGTTCTCCGCACCCGTCGTGGTTCCCGACGACGACACCGGCGCCAGCGTCGAAGTGAGCGGTGTCGTCAAGGAGAAGCGCGACGACAACACGGTCGTGATAGCGCTCACCGCCCGCTCCAACGGGGTGAAGGTCCTCGCCCGTTCCACCGCCGTCGTCCGGTTGGCCTGACGCTTCGGACGGGGAAACCCCCGCCCGGGCCGCGAGGCCACTCCTCCGTCCAGTAGAGGCAGCTGTGTCCGCAGCACATCCGTCCCCGCACACCCGTGACAGCGACCCCCGCGGCGACGGGGCGCCCCCGCCCCTCGCCGACTACACCACGCTGCGGCTCGGCGGGCCGCCCGAGAGGTTCGTCACCGTCGGGGACACCCGGGATCTGGTCTCCGCCGTGGCGGCCGCGGACGCGGCCGGTGAGCCGCTGCTGATGCTCGGCGGCGGAAGCAACCTGGTGGTGGCCGACGCGGGCGTGCCCGGAACCGTGATCTACGTCAACTCCGGCAGCACCACCGTCGAGGACGCGGGATCCGGCCGGGTCCGGGTGCGTGCCAGCGCCGGTGTGGAGTGGGACCCGTTCGTCGCGTGGAGCGTCGCCGAGGGGCTGAGCGGGCTCGAGTTCCTGTCCGGCATTCCCGGCCGGGTGGGGTCGACCCCCATCCAGAACGTGGGCGCCTACGGGCAGGAGGTCAGCCAGACCGTGGCCGAGGTGGTGGTCTACGACCGCCGTCTCGGCGAGCGCCGCACCATGACCAACGCGGAGTGCGGGTTCACGTACCGCAACAGCGTGTTCAAGGGCAGCGACCGCTACGCCGTCTGCGAGGTCGTGTTCGAACTCACCCGCTCGGCCCGCAGCAGCCCGGTGCGCTACGGGGAGGTCGCCCGCGCGCTCGGGACCGAGGCGGGCGGGCGCGTGCCCCTGTCCGACGCCCGCGCGAGCGTGCTGGAGCTGCGCAGGGGCAAGGGCATGGTGCTGGACGCCGCCGACCCCGACACACGCAGTGCCGGCTCCTTCTTCACCAACCCCGTGCTCGCGCCGGAGCAGGCCGAGCGTGTCGCGGCACGCGCCGCCGAACTGCTGGGACCGGACGTGGAGCTTCCGGCCCACCCGGACGGGAACGGGGGGACGAAACTCTCGGCGGCGTGGTTGATCGACCGGGCCGGTTTCGCCAAGGGCTACGGCAGCGACGCCGCGCGGATCTCCACCAAGCACTCCCTGGCACTGACCAGTCCCGCCGACGGCGCGACCGCCGACCTCATCGAGCTGGCGCGGGAGGTGCGCGCGGGCGTGTTCGACGCGTTCGGGGTGTGGTTGGTGAACGAGCCGATCCTGGTGGGGGTCGAGCTGTAGCCGCCACCCGGCCACCGCGCGTGGACAGGGAAGCTGAATTGTTTTTTCAGGCGCGCCGAACTTTTTTATTCCCTGTGCCGTTCTGTTGTTTTTGTCTGGACAATTAATTGCCATAATGGGATTTTTTGTTACGCTTATTCCCGTCGAAGGGGAGTAGTCCCGATGCGTGCGGTCGACACACTGGCCCGCTGAGCGGCCCGGTCGCACGAGCCGGCGAGGATTCCGGCGGACGAGACCTTCGGTCCGGTAGCAACGCGCCGGGTCGAAAGCCTCTGATGTCCGCCGACCGTGCTTTTGCCCGGCCCGATCCGAAAGGAATGGCGGGCCCTTGGGAATCCTCACAGCGCTGGGAGTCAGTACCGGTGCCATTTTCGCCGCGGAAATGGGGGACAAGACCCAGCTCGTGGCCATGTCCCTGGCGACCCGTTACCGGGTGGCCACGGTGCTGCTCGGCATCACGGCCGCGACCGTGGCGGTGCACGGTTTCAGCGTCCTCATCGCCGAGGTGCTCAACCTGGCGATCCCGACCGACTGGGTGACCCTCCTCTGCGGCCTCGCGTTCCTGGGCTTCGGGGTGTGGACCTTCTACGGCGACGAGCTGACCGAGCGGGACGAGGAGCGCGCCGCCTCCCGCCGCATCCGTTCCGGCCTGCTCACCGTCGCCGTCGTGTTCTTCGTCGCCGAGCTGGGGGACAAGACGATGCTGGCGACCGTCACCGTGGGTGCCCAGTACGGCTGGCTTCCCGTCTGGATCGGTTCGACGGTCGGGATGGTACTCGCCGACGCGATCGCCATCGGGTTGGGCGCGCTGCTGGGCAAGAAACTGCCGCAGCGTGCCATCCAGAACTGCGCCGCGGGACTGTTCCTCCTCGCGGGAGGCGTGATGGTGTTCCGGGGAGTGGCCCAGCTCGCCGCCTGACGGCCGCCGTGGTGGCGCGGCCGTGCGAGCGGCCTGTCACCGACGGCGCCGGGACGCCGCGCAGCAGGACGAGCGTCCGAAGAACAGGACCTAGCCCTCGGCCGGAAGCGCCAACCAGTCCTCCACGCCGGACAGGAGCTCCTTGCGCACAGCCTCGGGAGCGGTGGAGCCGCGGATGGACATCCGCGCCAACTCGGCGAGCTCCGCGTCGGAGAACCCGAAAACCCAGCGGGCGTTCTCGTACTGCTCACCCAGGCGGGGGCCGAACAGCAGCGGATCGTCCGTGCCGAGCGCCACCGGCACGCCCGCGTCGAACAACCGGCGCAGCGGTACCTGCTCCACGTCGGGAACCACCCCCAGACTCACGTTGGAGCTCGGGCACACCTCCAGCGTGACCCGCTGGGTGGCGATCCGCTCCAGCAGGTGGGGGTCCTCGACGGCGCGGATGCCGTGGCCGATCCGGTCGGCGGCGAGCTCGTCCAGACACTCGCGCACGCTGCGCGGTCCCTGGAGCTCCCCGCCGTGCGGAGCCGACAGCAGTCCGGCGCGCTGGGCGATCCGGAACGCCCCCTCGAAGTCCAGCGCCCGGCCGCGGCGTTCGTCGTTGCTGAGACCGAAGGCGGTCACCCCGTGCCGCGCGTACTGGGACGCCAGACGGGCCAGCGTCTTGGCCTCCAGGGAGTGTTTGGTCCGGTTCGCGGCCACCATGATGCCGATCCCCACACCCGTCTCCTGCTCGGCCGCACGGGCCGCCTGCAGGATGAGCTCCAGGGTCGAGGTGAGGCCACCGAACCGGGACGCGTAGCCGCTCGGGTCCACCTGGATCTCCAACCAGCCGGAGCCCGCCTCCCGCTCGTCCTCCGCGGTCTCGCGCAGCACCCGGTACATGTCCTCCGGCTGCTGCAGCACGGAACGGGCGGTGTCGTACAGCCGCTGGAACCGGAACCAGCCGCGTTCGTCCGTGGCCCGCAGCGTGGGGGGCCACTCGCGGACCAGCGCCTGGGGCAGGTGTATACCGCGCTGCTCGGCCAGTTCCACCAGCGTGGCGTGCCGCATGGAACCGGTGAAGTGCAGGTGCAGGTGTGCCTTCGGTAGCAAGGGGATCGGGCGTCCCATCGGCCTCCTATGCGGAAACGGGCCTGTGCCCCTGCGACCCGGGGGTGCTCACGGGCGACAGCGTCGTTTCCGCCCCAGTATGCCGTCCACGGCGGAGCTGTGGTCCGGGTTCGGCGAAATCGGGCCGCCTGGCCGGCGACGGGGGGCGGCCCGCGACCGTGGTGAGCCTCAGCGAGCCCCGCTCAGCAGTTTCTGGAGGCGCTCCACCCCTTCGGCGAGGTCGGCGTCGCCGAGGGCGTAGGACAACCGCAGGTACCCCGGCGTCCCGAACGCCTCCCCGGGAACGACCGCGACCTCGGCCTGCTCCAGGATCACCTCGGCGAGTTCGGCCGTGGTCCCGGGGCGCCTGCCGCCGATCTCCGTACCGAGCAGCTCCCGCACCGAGGGGTAGGCGTAGAAGGCCCCCTGCGGCTCGGGGCACACGACCCCGGGAATCTCGTTGAGCATCCGCACGATGGTCCGGCGCCGGCGGTCGAAGGCGGAACGCATCTCGGCGACGGCGCTGAGGTCGCCGGACACCGCCGCGAGCGCCGCGGCCTGGGACACGTTGGCGACGTTGGAGGTGGCGTGGGACTGCAGGTTCCCCGCGGCCTTGATGACGTCGCTGGGGCCGATGGCCCACCCCACGCGCCAGCCCGTCATCGCGTACGTCTTGGCCACCCCGTTGACGACGACGGTGCTGTCGGCCAGCTCGGGAACCTCGACCGGTATGGAGGCGGCACGGGCGTCGCCGTAGACCAGGTGCTCGTAGATCTCGTCGGTGAGGACCCACAGTCCCGCGTCCCGGGCCCACTCGCCGATGGCGCGGACCTGTTCGGGCGGGTAGACGGACCCTGTCGGGTTGGAGGGGGAGACGAACAGCAGCACCGTGGTGCGGTCGGTGCGCGCGGCCTCCAACTGTTCGACGCTGGCCCGGTAGCCGGTGGACTCGTCGGTGACCACGTAGGAGGGAACACCGCCGGCCAGTTTGATGGCCTCCGGGTACGTGGTCCAGTAGGGGGCGATGACGATGACCTCGTCACCCGGGTTGAGCAGGGTGGCGAACGCCTCGTAGATGGCCTGCTTGCCGCCGTTGGTCACCAGGACCTGGCTGGGGTCGACGCTGTAGCCGGAGTCGCGCAGCGTTTTGGCGGCGATGGCCTCTTTGAGCTCGGGAAGCCCGCTGGCGGGACTGTAGCGGTGGAAACGGGGATCGCGGCACGCCTGGGCAGCGGCGTCCACGATGTAGTCGGGCGTGGGGAAGTCGGGCTCTCCCGCGCCGAAACCGATGACGGGACGGCCCTGGGCCTTCATCGCCTTGGCCTTGGCGTCCACGGCCAGCGTCGCCGACTCGGCGATGTTGCCGATGCGTTCCGAGATTCGAGGTCGGTCAGTCATGTACCCATACTTACACGCGGCCACAAGTGGTGTTCAGCTCTTTTCGGCCGCCGGGCGCCCGTCCCGGGTTGGTGCTCGGCGGCGTAACCCTCTAGAATCCCCTAACCGAGGCTTCGGAACGCGGAGCGGTTTCGCACTGCGGTGTACACCCTCTAGAGTGTTCCGGGTAGTATCGGTGTCGGAAGACACCCGAAGGGCAGTGGCTCAATTGGCAGAGCACCGGTCTCCAAAACCGGCGGTTGGGGGTTCGAGTCCCTCCTGCCCTGCAACGGACTCCGGCTTAGCGGTGGGCCATCGCGAAGAAGCGGCGGGGATCACGTCCCCCAGGGGACCCGCCGGGCAAGTGCCAGCCGAACCGTCGACTCCTAAGGACCTCAGGTGACACAGACCGACGCCGACGCGACGCCGGAGAAGGGTCCCCAGCGTCGCACTGGTCCGGTGACGTTCAGTAAGCAGGTCGTCGGAGAGCTGCGGAAGGTTCGCTGGCCGACGCGGCGCGAGCTCGTCACCTACACGATCGTCGTCATCGTGTTCGTCGTCATCATGGTCGGCTATGTGTACCTGCTCGACTTCGGTTTCGGGGAGGGTGTCACATGGCTGTACGGACAGTTCGACGGCGGAGGCGAGAACGCGCCGGGAATGCAGGGGCTACCGCAGTAGCGGCACGCCGCGGTTTCGCGCCCGACATGGTCCCACCGCCTTCTGTGAGAACGTAAGCTGGCAGGGACCGGTACCAGTGCTGGCGAGCACGGCACCGGCTCGTGAGCGCGTAACCGACGAAAGAAAGAGCAGCCGTGTCCGAGTCCCCATTGAACTCTGGCGATTTCCCCGGCGAGGAGCGGGAGCAGTCGCCGGAGGACGAGACCGGTCAGCGAGCCGAGCAGGCGGACGCTGCCGATACGGCCGGGGCCGAGACGTCCGGCGCCGAGGATGCGGGGGCCGGTGACACTGAGGAGCAGGAGTCCGGTGCGAGCCAGTCTCCCGGCCTGAGCCCCGCCGAGGAGTTCAAGATGGAGCTCCGGCTGCTTCCCGGCGACTGGTACGTGGTGCACACCTACTCCGGCTACGAGAACCGGGTGAAGACGAACGTCGAGAGTCGCACCCAGTCGCTCAACATGGAGGAGTACATCTTCCAGGTCGAGGTGCCCATGCACGAGGTCACCGAGGTCAAGAGCGGTAAGCGTCAGCAGGTCACGGAGAAGGTGCTGCCGGGCTACGTCCTGGTGCGTATGGAACTCACCGACGAGTCCTGGGCCGCCATCCGCAACACGCCGGGTGTGACCGGTTTCGTCGGACTGTCCAACAACCCGGCTCCGTTGAGCGTCCAGGAGGTCGCCAACCTCCTCGCCCCCGAGGGGGAGGAGGAGGCCGAACAGCCGGTCCAGGAGAAGAGCGAGGCCCGCAGCGACGTCGCCTACCAGGTGGGCGAGTCCGTCACTGTGATGGAGGGTCCGTTCGCGACGCTGCCGGCGACCGTGAGCGAGATCAACTCCGACACCCAGAAGCTGAAGGTGCTCGTCTCGATCTTCGGGCGCGAGACCCCGGTGGAGCTCGGTTTCAACCAGGTCTCCAAGATTTGATCCGCCGTCGCGTGACGCCGGACGCCCGTCGGCCGGTGGGTGCCGTACGGGTGCCGGCGGACGTGTTCCCCGCGAGGGGTGCGTAGAATTGGTGGGTCGGCCCGTACAGTGACCCCACCGTGTCCCGATGCCGTGGGACGCGCCCGTGCCTTCCGCCCGGGTCCCGGCGGAAGCGTGGTGGAGTGACGCCAGGAACGGGGCGGTGCGTGTGAGAGGGCACTCTCGCGCGTTGCCGGGCGGGCCGACTGACGCGCCCTCGTGGAGTGTGGCGCGGCTGTCGCCGCGCGACGGGACCCGCAATATCCAGCAGATCAGGCAAAGGACCCGACATGCCTCCGAAGAAGAAGATTGCTGCGCTGGTAAAAGTCCAGTTGCCCGCCGGACAGGCGACGCCGGCCCCGCCCGTGGGTACGGCCCTCGGTCCGCACGGCGTCAACATCATGGACTTCTGCAAGCAGTACAACGAAGCGACGGAAGCCCAGCGCGGCAGTGTGATCCCGGTCGAGATCACCATCTACGAAGACCGGTCCTTCACGTTCGTCACCAAGACGCCGCCGGCGCCGAAGCTGATCCTGAAGGCGGCCGGCCTGGACAAGGGCTCGACCACCCCGAGGCGTGCCGACGCCGGTTCGGTCTCCAGCGACCAGGTCCGGGAGATCGCGCAGACGAAGCTGCCCGACCTCAACACGGACGACATCGAGACCGCCGAGAAGATCGTCCGGGGAACCGCCCGTTCCATGGGGATCAAGGTCACGTAACCAGCCGGCGCAGCAACCGGTAGCCGTGGCAGGGCCAGGCGCTGGCCCGACACACCACACGTCTCACAGGAGATTCACGTGAAGCGCAGCAAGAATCACCGCAACGCGAGTCAGCTCGTCGACCGCAGCCGGCTGTACAGCCCGGCGGAAGCGGTACAGCTGGCCAAGCGCACCAGCCCCGCCAAGTTCGACGCGACCATCGAGGTCGCCCTGCGTCTGGGCGTCGACCCGCGCAAGGCCGACCAGATGGTGCGCGGCACCGTCAACCTCCCGCACGGCACCGGCAAGACCGCCCGGGTCCTGGTCTTCGCCACCGGGGACCGTGCCGAGCAGGCGCGTGCCGCCGGCGCTGACTACGTCGGCGACGACGAGCTCGTCGAGCAGGTCCAGGCCGGGTTCCTGGACTTCGACGCGGTTGTCGCCACTCCGGACCTCATGGGCAAGGTCGGGCGCCTCGGCCGGATCCTGGGCCCGCGCGGCATGATGCCGAACCCGAAGACCGGGACCGTCACCGCGGACGTCACCAAGGCCGTGAACGACATCAAGGGCGGAAAGATCGAGTTCCGTGTGGACCGGAACTCGAACCTGCACTTCGTCATCGGGAAGCTGTCGTTCGACGACCAGATGCTGGTCGAGAACTACGGCGCCGCCCTGGACGAGGTGCTGCGGATCAAGCCCTCCGCCTCGAAGGGCCGTTACCTCAAGCGGGCCTCGATGACCACCACCATGGGCCCGGGTATCCCGGTCGACCCGAGCATCACGCGTCCCAGCGTCGCCGCTGCCTGACGGCGACGGGTACGCGGCAGCGCGCCCCGGTCCGGTTCCCTCCGGGCCGGGGCGCTGTCATGCGCGGTGCTGCCGTGCGCGCTCTCCGGGGGCGGACAGTCCGGGCGCGGCTGGTCCCCGCGCTCGGGGCACACGCCCGTTCTCCGGTTCGGACGTCCGGCGGCGGGAACCGCGGCGCCGGACCCTGCGTCGTATGCCCCGGATAACCCGTTCCGGCCGGGTGCGGCTGGCGACGAAGTGGGGAGTTGTTTACCTATGTTGAGAAGGACCACCGGTATCGCTGCGGGTGCCGGAATCGCCGTGTTCGCTTCCGGCTGCGGGCTCGTCCCGGGCCTGGGACAGACTCCGGTCGAGATCGTGAGCAACATGGCCGAGCAGACGGCGGAGGTCGACAGCTACACCGCCACCATGTCGTTCTCCGAGGGCGGCGTCGGGGACATGGAGATGGAGTACACCGCCGAGCCCGAGCCGACGATCAAGATGCTGACGGAGTACCAGGGGACCGAGTCGACCATGCTGATGCGCGGCGACGAGATGCTCATGGAGGCCGGCTCGGGTATGGGGGAGATGGCCCCCTCCTCCGGTCCGGAGTGGCTGCGTGTCGGAGAGAGCGACGGACTGGGCTCGGAGATGGACCTGGAGGCGCAGAACCCGGCCGCCGAGGTGGAGATGATGCTCGCGGCCGAGGACGTCACCGAGGAGGGCTCCGAGACCGTCGAGGGGACGGAGACCACGAAGTACTCCGGCAGCTACACCGTCGAGGAGGCCCTCGCCGAGCTCGAGGAGGGGGACCTCAAGGACGCCAGCAAGCAGTACTACGAGGAGAACAACATCGACAGCATCGACTTCGAGGTGTGGATCGATGACGACGGCTTCCCCCGCAAGGTGAACAGCACGGACGGCTCGAGCTTCGACACGAGCATGACGTTCGACGAGTTCAACCAGGGCGTCGAGATCGACTACCCCAGCGAGGACGAGATCGGCTCGATGGAGGACATGATGGGGGGCCTGGAGACTCCGAGCTACTAGGTCCTGTTTTTCGGACGCTTGTCCTGCTGCGCGCCGCCCCAGGACACCGCCCGGCGGCGTTCCCGTCGGTCGGCGGAGGATCCGCTCCGCCTCCCTGACCGGCCTTGCCGGGCGGCACCGGAGACGCCGCTCGCGACGAACAGCGTCCGAAAACAGGACCCAGGGGTCCGGACCCCGCACCGGTGCCGACGGGGTGGCCGAGCGCCCGCGGCGTCTCGAGCACCCCGTTGCCCCGGGTAGGATGGTTACTACCGAAGACCGCCGGTCGTCACCCGACGGGTGACCCAAGGTCCCATGCGAATGGGCGGCCTGCGTAGGTGCGATGTGATGTGCGCTGACCCCGCTCCCAACGGGTCGCGCCCGCCCCGCGCGCCTGCGCCGGGGCTTTTTTTCTGCCTGCCGGGCTCGTTCGCGTGGCCCCTTGGGATCCGCCGGCGTTCACTGTTGGAAGGAGTCCCATGGCGAGGCCGGATAAGGCAGCCGCCGTCGCGGAGCTCAAGGACGAATTCCTGGGCTCGCAGGGCGCCGTGCTGACCGAATACCGGGGGCTCTCTGTGTCGCAGTTGGCTGAACTGCGTCGCAGCCTCGGCCAGACCGCGCGTTTTCGTATCGTCAAGAACACGCTGAGCAGGATCGCCGTCAAAGAGGCCGGTCTTGGTGAGCAAGTCCTTGACCTCTTCGAAGGCCCCTGCGCCATCGCCTTCGTCCGTGGGGACGTTGTCGAGGCCGCCAAGGGCCTGCGTGACTTCTCGAAGGCAAACCCGCGGCTGGTGATCAAGGGCGGTGTCATCGACGGTAAGGCGATGTCGCCCGAGGACGTCACCAAGATGGCCGATCTCGAGTCCCGCGAAGTTCTACTGGGGAAGCTGGCCGGCGCGTTCAAGGCCAAACAAGGCGAGACCGCCCGGCTGTTCCAGGCGCTACCGACCAAGACCGCACGTCTCGCTCAGGCGCTGCAGGACAAGCGGTCGGAGGCGGAAGCCGCCTAAGACACCGACGACCCTCGCCGGCGCGCCTGCGCCGGTATCCCGCTCGGCACGGCGTGGCCGCACGCGCGTGCTGTGACAGAAGGAGAGACCGCAACCATGGCGAAGCTCAGCAACGAAGAGCTGCTCAGCGCGTTCGAGGAGATGACCCTCCTTGAGCTGTCCGAGTTCGTGAAGCTGTTCGAGGAGAAGTTCGACGTCGAGGCCTCCGCCCCGGCGCCGGTGATGGCCGCCGCGCCCGCCGCTGGCGGCGGTGCCGCCGAGGAAGAGGAGGAGAAGGACGAGTTCGACGTCATCCTCTCCTCCGCCGGCGACAAGAAGATCCAGGTCATCAAGGAGGTCCGGGGCATCGCGGACCTCGGCCTGAAGGAGGCCAAGGAGCTGGTGGACAACGCTCCGAAGCCGCTGCTCGAGGGCGCCTCCAAGGAGAACGCCGAGAAGGCGAAGACCACGCTCGAGGGCGCTGGCGCCACCGTCGAGCTCAAGTAGCTCCGTCGGGGGTTCTCTACCGGGCGGCCGCCCCGCGGAGCGGCCGCCCGGTCGTGTTTCACGTGGACGCGCCCGCGCGTGAGGGCGGTGCCCGAACGGCGGTGCGTAGGGCGTTCGTCACACACCCGGCCCGGCTGGGAGTCGACTGGCATCGGAGCGGAATGGGTTGTTCTTCCCGGGGTAACAGGGCCTCACACTCCCGGTGTGCTGTGTTTCCTCTCACGGTTGCCCGGGGGCGCGATCGATGGGACCTGGGCTTGACGGATTCGCGTGTGGGGGCGATGCTGCAGGGTGTTGTGACGGGCTGTGGGAATGCGTGTTGGACAGCGGTGTAGTATTCGGCTACACTGCCCTTTTGCGCTGCCCTTTGACGATCCTTGTACCGGTTGCCGTGCGTTGTGCCTAGCTCGCAGAGGCTGGTGGTCACCGCACGTGCCCCAGTACTCCAGTTGAAATTCCACGTTGCCGGTAGGTCTCTTTTATAGATTCACGGGATCGTCCGGCGTGCGCGCGCATTAACCGCCACAAGCCTTCGGAAGGACCCCTGTTGGCAGCCTCGCGCAACGCCTCCGCTAACGCCCTTGGTCCGAACCGCGTTTCTTTCGCTCGCATTCCCGAACCACTCGAGGTTCCCGACCTCCTCGCCCTGCAGACCGAGTCGTTCGACTGGCTGCTGGGCAACGAGAAGTGGGGAGCCCGGGTAGAGACATCTCGCAACGCGGGTCGCAAGGACGTCCCGGAGCAGTCCGGCCTCGAAGAGATCTTCGAGGAGATCAGTCCCATCGAGGACTTCTCGGGCACGATGTCGCTCTCGTTCCGCGACCATCGGTTCGAGCCTCCCAAGTACTCCGAAGTGGAGTGCCGGGACAAGGACATGACGTACTCCGCGCCGATGTTTGTCACAGCGGAGTTCATCAACAACGACACTGGCGAGATCAAGAGCCAGACCGTGTTCATGGGCGACTTCCCGCTCATGACCTCGAAGGGCACCTTCATCATCAACGGCACCGAGCGTGTCGTCGTCTCGCAGCTGGTCCGTTCCCCGGGTGTCTACTTCGACCGTCAGGTCGACAAGAGCTCGGACAAGGACCTCTACGGCTGCAAGGTCATCCCGTCCCGCGGTGCCTGGCTCGAGTTCGAGATCGACAAACGCGATTTCGTCGGTGTCCGTATCGACCGCAAACGCAAGCAGGGTGTCACCGTACTGCTGAAGGCGCTGGGGTGGACCACGGACCAGATCCTGGAGCGCTTCGGCCAGTACGAGTCCATCCGCAACACCCTGGAGAAGGACCCCACCGCGGGCACGGACGACGCACTGCTGGACATCTACCGCAAGCTGCGTCCGGGGGAGCCCCCCACAAAGGAGTCGGCCCAGGCGCTGCTGGAGAACCTCTACTTCAACCCCAAGCGCTACGACCTCGCCAAGGTCGGCCGCTACAAGGTCAACAAGAAACTGGGCCTGGAGACCGAGTTCTCCCAGGGCACGCTCACCGAAGAGGACATCGTCGCGACCGTCGAGTACCTCGTCCGGCTGCACTCCGGAGAGGAGGAGCTGGAGACCTCCGAGGGCAAGCTCCCGATCGAGGTCGACGACATCGACCACTTCGGTAACCGCCGGCTGCGTACCGTGGGCGAGCTCATCCAGAACCAGGTCCGGCTCGGTCTGGCCCGGATGGAGCGCGTCGTACGGGAGCGGATGACCACCCAGGACGTCGAGGCGATCACGCCCCAGACCCTGATCAACATCCGGCCGGTGGTCGCCTCCATCAAGGAGTTCTTCGGCACCAGCCAGCTCTCCCAGTTCATGGACCAGACCAACCCGCTGGCGGGGCTGACGCACAAGCGGCGTCTCTCGGCCCTGGGCCCGGGCGGTCTCTCCCGGGAGCGCGCCGGCTTCGAGGTACGCGACGTCCACCCCTCGCACTACGGCCGGATGTGTCCGATCGAGACACCGGAAGGGCCCAACATCGGCCTGATCGGTTCGCTCGCCGGCTACGGCCGGATCAACTCCTTCGGGTTCGTCGAGACGCCCTACCGCAGGGTCCGGGACAGGACACCGACCGACGAGGTCGTCTACCTCACGGCCGACGAGGAGGACCGCTACGTCATCGCTCAGGCGAACACACCCCTCGACGAGAACGGGGTCTTCGCCGAGGAGCGCGTGCTGGTCCGCCACAAGGGTGACGAGTTCGAGGCCGTGTCCGCGGACGAGGTCGAGTACATGGACGTCTCGCCGCGCCAGATGGTCTCGGTCGCGACCTCGATGATCCCCTTCCTGGAGCACGACGACGCCAACCGCGCGCTCATGGGCTCCAACATGCAGCGCCAGGCGGTGCCGCTGCTGCAGGCCGAGGCGCCGTACGTCGGCACCGGCATCGAGTACCGCGCCGCCACCGACGCGGGCGAGGTGGTACTGGCCGAGGGGCCCGGCGTCGTGGAGGAGGTCACCGCCGACTACATCACGATCCTGCACGACGACGGCACGCGCCAGACCCAGCGTCTGGGCAAGTTCATCCGCAGCAACCAGGGCACGTGCTTCAACCACCGCGCCCTCGTGGACGAGGGACAGCGGGTCGAGGAAGGCTCGGTGCTCGCGGACGGACCCTCCACCGACGCCGGTGAGATGGCGCTGGGCAAGAACCTGCTGGTCGCCTACATGTCCTGGGAGGGGCACAACTACGAGGACGCCATCGTCCTCTCCCAGCGCATGGTCCAGGACGACGTCCTCTCCTCGATCCACATCGAGGAGCACGAGGTCGACGCCCGCGACACCAAGCTGGGCCCGGAGGAGATCACACGGGAGATCCCCAACGTCAGCGAGGAGGTTCTCTCCGACCTCGACGACCGCGGTATCGTCCGGATCGGTGCCGAGGTCATCGACGGGGACATCCTCGTCGGCAAGGTCACGCCCAAGGGCGAGACCGAGCTCACGCCGGAGGAGCGGCTGCTGCGCGCCATCTTCGGGGAGAAGGCCCGGGAGGTCCGGGACACCTCGCTGAAGGTGCCGCACGGCGAGACCGGCAAGGTGATCGGCGTCCGCGTGTTCAACCGCGAGGACGGCGACGAGCTCCCGCCCGGTGTGAACGAGCTGGTCCGCGTCTACGTGGCCCAGAAGCGCAAGATCACCGACGGGGACAAGCTCGCCGGTCGGCACGGGAACAAGGGCGTCATCGCCAAGATCCTGCCGCAGGAGGACATGCCGTTCATGGAGGACGGCACTCCCATCGACATCGTGCTCAACCCGCTGGGTGTGCCCAGCCGGATGAACGTGGGCCAGGTGTTGGAGAGCCACCTCGGCTGGGTCGCCAAGAGTGGTTGGAAGGTCGAGGGCGACGACGCCGGGTGGAAGGAGGCCCTGCGCGCCATCGGCGCGGAGGAGGCCTCGCCCGGAACGAACGTCTCCACCCCTGTCTTCGACGGGACGCGGGAGAAGGAAGTCGGCGGTCTGATGTCGGCGGTCCGTCCCAACGAGGACGGCGACACGATCATCGACCACAACGGCAAGGCGACGCTCTACGACGGCCGCACCGGTGAGCCGTTCGACGAGCCGATCGCGGTGGGCTACACCTACTTCCTGAAACTGCACCACCTGGTGGACGACAAGATCCACGCGCGTTCCACCGGCCCGTACTCGATGATCACCCAGCAGCCGCTGGGTGGTAAGGCGCAGTTCGGTGGCCAGCGCTTCGGTGAGATGGAGGTCTGGGCGCTCGAGGCCTACGGCGCCGCCTACGCGCTGCAGGAGCTGTTGACGATCAAGTCCGACGACGTGCTGGGCCGGGTCAAGGTCTACGAGGCGATCGTCAAGGGCGAGAACATCCCCGAGCCGGGTATCCCCGAGTCCTTCAAGGTGCTCATCAAGGAGATGCAGTCGCTTTGTCTGAACGTGGAGGTGCTGTCCAGCGACGGTATGTCCATCGAAATGCGCGACACGGATGAGGACGTCTTCCGTGCAGCGGAGGAACTGGGAATCGACCTTGGTCGGCGGGAGCCGAGCAGTGTCGAAGAGGTCTAACTTCCGCGATCTTCAAGAGCAGGGGACGAATTAAGTGCTCGACGTCAACTTCTTCGACGAGCTGCGTATTGGCCTCGCGACTGCCGACGAGGTCCGTCAGTGGTCGCACGGTGAGGTCAAGAAGCCGGAGACAATCAACTACCGCACCCTCAAGCCGGAAAAGGACGGGCTCTTCTGCGAGAAGATCTTCGGCCCCACCCGGGACTGGGAGTGCTACTGCGGTAAGTACAAGCGGGTCCGTTTCAAGGGCATCATCTGCGAGCGCTGCGGGGTCGAGGTCACGCGGGCCAAGGTGCGACGGGAACGCATGGGCCACCTCGAGCTCGCCGCGCCGGTAACCCACATCTGGTACTTCAAGGGAGTGCCGAGTCGGCTGGGCTACCTGCTCGACCTCGCCCCGAAGGATCTGGAAAAGATCATCTACTTCGCGGCGTACATGGTCACCTGGGTGGACACCGAGGCCCGGGACCGCGACATGCAGTCCCTCGAGGCGCACATCTCCGTGGAGCGTCAGCACCTCGAGCAGCGGCGCGACTCCTCGATCGAGGAGCGGCACCGCAAGCTGGAGAACGATCTCGCCGAGATGGAGGAGCAGGGCTCCAAGGGCGACGCCCGCCGCAAGGTGCGGGAGACCGCGGAGCGCGAGATGCGCCAGATCCGGGAGCGCACCCAGCGCGAGATCGACCGCCTGGAAGAGGTCTGGAACCGGTTCAAGACCCTCAAGGTGCAGGACCTCGAGGGCGACGAGATGCTCTACCGCGAGATGCGGGACCGGTTCGGGAAGTACTTCCGGGGCGGCATGGGCGCCCAGGCGATCCAGGAGCGGCTGTCCAACTTCGACCTGCACGCCGAGGCCGAGCGGCTGCGCGAGATCATCCGCAGCGGCAAGGGCCAGAAGAAGGCCCGCGCGCTCAAGCGGCTCAAGGTGGTCTCCGCGTTCCTGAACACCCGCAACAGCCCCATGGGCATGGTGCTGGACTGCATCCCGGTGATCCCGCCGGACCTGCGGCCCATGGTGCAGCTGGACGGGGGGCGTTTCGCCACGTCCGACCTGAACGACCTGTACCGCCGGGTCATCAACCGGAACAATCGCCTCAAGCGTCTGCTGGACCTCGGCGCTCCCGAGATCATCGTGAACAACGAGAAGCGGATGCTGCAGGAGGCGGTCGACGCGCTGTTCGACAACGGCCGTCGCGGGCGCCCGGTCACCGGGCCGGGGAACCGTCCGCTGAAGTCGCTGTCGGACATGCTCAAGGGTAAGCAGGGCCGGTTCCGGCAGAACCTGCTGGGCAAGCGTGTGGACTACTCGGGCCGTTCGGTGATCGTCGTCGGTCCGCAGCTGAAACTGCACCAGTGCGGTCTGCCGAAGCAGATGGCCCTGGAGCTGTTCAAGCCGTTCGTGATGAAGCGCCTGGTGGACCTGAACCACGCGCAGAACATCAAGAGCGCCAAGCGGATGGTGGAACGCTCCCGCCCGGTGGTGTGGGACGTCCTCGAGGAGGTCATCACCGAGCACCCGGTGATGCTGAACCGCGCTCCCACCCTGCACCGGCTGGGAATCCAGGCCTTCGAGCCGCAGCTGGTCGAGGGCAAGGCCATCCAGATCCACCCGCTGGTGTGTACCGCGTTCAACGCGGACTTCGACGGTGACCAGATGGCGGTGCACCTGCCGCTGTCCGCCGAGGCCCAGGCCGAGGCGCGGCTGCTGATGCTGGCCACCAACAACATCCTCAAGCCGTCGGACGGCAAGCCGGTGACCATTCCGACCCAGGACATGATCATCGGTCTGTACTACCTGACGACCGAGCAGGAGAACGCGCTCGGCGAGGGCAAGCTGTACCGTTCGCCGGCCGAGGCCATCATGGCCTACGACCTCGGGAAGCTCGACCTCCAGGCGCGTATCCGGATACGGGTCGAGGGCGACGTTCAGCCGCCGCGCGACTGGACCCCGCCGGAGGGCCACGAGCCGGGCGGTCCCTACGTGCTGGAGACCACGCTCGGGCGTTACCTGTTCAACGAGTCCATGCCGGCGGACTACCCCTTCGTCAACTACCAGGTGGGCAAGAAGCAGATGTCCGCTCTGGTGAACGAGCTGGCCGAGGGGTACCCCAAGGTGCACGTCGCCACGACGCTGGACGCGCTGAAGGACGCCGGTTACCACTGGGCGACCCGCTCCGGGCTGACGGTGGGCATCGACGACGTGGTGCCGCCGCCGCAGAAGCAGGAGAAGCTGGACGCCTACGAGAGGCAGGCCGACAAGATCCAGCGGGAGTTCGACCGCGGTCTGATCACCGACGACGAGCGGCGCCAGGAACTCACCGAGATCTGGACGAAGGCCACGAACGAGGTCTCCGAGGAGGTGGAGGACCAGTTCCCCGCCGACAACCCGGTGTGGATGATGGTCGACTCCGGCGCCCGCGGGAACATGATGCAGATCCGCCAGATCGCCGGGATCCGCGGCCTGGTGTCCAACACCAAGGGCGACACCATCCCGCGCCCGATCAAGTCCTCCTACCGGGAGGGCCTCTCCGTGCTGGAGTACTTCATCTCCACGCACGGTCAGCGCAAGGGTCTGGCCGACACCGCCCTGCGGACCGCCGACTCCGGCTACCTCACCCGGCGGCTGGTTGACGTCTCCCAGGACGTCATCGTGCGCGAGTCCGACTGCGGAACCGACCGGTCCCTCGTGCACGAGATCGGGGAGGAGACTCCCAACGGCACCGTCGTGCGCAAGCACAACGTCGAGAACACCGGCTTCGGCCGGAACATCGCCGAGGACGTCGTGGTGGACGGCACGATGGTCGCCCCGGCGCTGAGCGACCTCTCGGAGGAGCTCATCGACCGGCTGGTCTCCCACGGGGTCACGCAGGTGCGGGTGCGGAGCTCGCTCACCTGCGAGGCCAGGATCGGCGTGTGCTCCACGTGCTACGGCCGCTCCATGGCCAGCGGCAAGCCCGTGGACGTGGGTGAGGCGATCGGGATCATCGCGGCGCAGTCCATCGGTGAGCCCGGTACGCAGCTCACCATGCGTACCTTCCACATGGGTGGTTCCGCCGGGCAGGACATCACGCACGGTCTGCCGCGTGTCCAGGAGCTGTTCGAGGCCCGCATCCCCAAGGGTGTGGCTCCGATCAGCGAGCTGGAGGGCCAGGTCCGCATCGAGGACACCGAGAAGAGCCGGAAGATCATCCTGGTTCCCAGCGACGGCTCCGACGAGATCTCGTACCCGGTCCCGATGCGCGCCCAGCTGATGGTGAACGACGGCGACCACGTCGCGGTCGGCCAGCAGCTGATCCAGGGTGCGATCAACCCGCACGAGATCCTGCGGATCCAGGGCCCGCGCGCCGTCCAGCAGTACCTGGTCTCCGGGGTGCAGGAGGTCTACAAGTCGCAGGGTGTCTCGATCCACGACAAGCACATCGAGATCGTGGTGCGGCAGATGCTCAAGCGGGTGAACATCCTCGAGTCCGGGGACACCGAGCTGCTGCCCGGCGAGATGGTCGAGCGTCCCAAGTTCGAGGCGATCAACCGCCAGGTCGTGGCCGAGGGCGGTCAGCCCGCGTCCGGACGTCCCGTGCTGCTGGGGATCACCAAGGCGTCGCTGGCCACCGAGTCGTGGCTGTCCGCCGCCTCCTTCCAGGAGACCACGCGGGTTCTCACGGAGAACGCCATCCACGGCAAGAGCGACCCGCTGCTGGGTCTCAAGGAGAACGTCATCATCGGTAAGCTCATCCCGGCGGGTACTGGGATTCCGCAGTACCGCAACGTCAAGGTGGAGCCGACCGAGGAGGCGAAGGCATCGATGTACTCCCTGTCGGGCTACGAGGAGCCCAGTGAGTACACCTTCGGCCAGGGCTCGGGCGAAGCCGTTCCGCTGGAGGAGTACGACTTCGGCCCCTACAGCAGGTGAGCTGAGAGTCAACCGGTGGAACCGGCCGATTAGTTGGCGGCGGCGGCAGCTCCACCCCGGTTCCGGGGCGGGGCTGCCGCCGTTCGTCGTTGCCACTCGGCATACTGGGATTCGAATGGGGACGTTAGCGCCCACACGCGGTCGGGAGATGTAAGGCAGTGACAGACAACGGGGGAGAGCGGCACGTGTCGCCGCACGATGAGTACGAACCCAGCCAGCAGGAGCAGGGTTCATGGTTCACACCGAGCGGCGATCGGCACCGCTCGCAGTCGCAGTACCAGGACTCCTACGAGGCCGGGGTGGATGGGGCGCCTGCGACAGAAGCGACTCCCGCTGCGGGGGACGAGCCCTACGAGACGGGGGCGACAGGAGGTTTCCATGCCGGCTTCCCGGACACGGGGGGGTACCCGGGGATGAGCGGTACGCGGCCGGGCATGGCCGAACCCTACCCCTCGGCTCTGGACGGCCTGGGAACCGCACCCTCCGGTCCCGGCGCGGGGGCGGACTCTGGGGGGGAGCAGCCCGGCGCGTCCCCGTCGGCACCGTACGCGGGATTCCCGTCCCCTGCGGTGAGCCGTCCCTACACACCGCCGGCGGATCCGGCCACGGGAGAGATCCCCACGGTTTCCCACGACGTCGGGGCGGCCCCTGGCGGACAGGAGGACCCCTCCGCTTCCGGCCCCGGAGCCGGTTACGAGACGGCGCCCCCTCTCGGCGGCGACGCCACACCGCCAGCGGAGAGCGGGGGCGCCGAGAGCGTCTACCGCGTCCCGGAGCCCGAGCCGCAGCAGTCGGCTCCCTTCGGCGGATCCGCCCGGAGCGGCGAGTGGTACAGCGACCCGCTGTCGCCGGTCAGTGAGGGGAGGGCCGCCGGGGACCCGAGCTCCCACCCGGGGCCGAGCGACCACACCGGTGGGGAGAGGAGCCCGGAAGGCGATCCCCCAGGCGGCGGTTGGGGCGGGGAGTACACCGTTCCCCCCACCCAAGCCCCTCGGACGTATCCGACCGGGCAGTGGTACGACACGTCGGCGGCCGGGCCACCGGAGGACCTCTCCCACGGCGGGGGTTCCGGGTACGACGCCGGGTACGGCTGGGGCGCCGCTCCTGCCCAACCGTGGGCCACGTCCCACGGTGACCACCGTTCAACCGCCTCATCCCAGGGGTTCCCCACCGGGGAGAACACGAGCTCCGGTTGGGCGGGCCCCGTCAACGACGCGGCGCGTTCCGCCGACGGCTACGACGACGAGCTCTCCCGCCCGTCGTACCCGGGAGCCTTCGCCGAGGACGACCAGGCCGCGGCGCGTTGGGAGCAGTGGAGCGGTTCCGCGGCGGGTGAGGAGAGCGCCGCCGGACCGCACACGGGCGCCGGCACCAGCGGCGTCGACCCGGGTGGACAGCTCGGAACGGGCAGCGGAAACACCTGGGCCTTCAGCCGGGAGGACCCGCAGCTTCCCGACAGCGTCCGACAGGCGGGTATCCGCGCCGAGGAGCGGCGCGGTGCCGCGCCGGACGCGCCGGCGGGCCACGAGACCGGCGGCTGGTCGGCGGAGGGCGGCACGACCGGATTCGACTCCGGGTTCGCCGCCGGGACGGCCCCGGCGGAAGGAGCGGTGCCGCAGGACGGGGGCGCGGACCCGCTCGCTGACGGCCACGGCCGGGCCGGCGGTCCCCAGGCTCCCTCCTACGACGCGGATCCGCTCGGCTCCGGCGGGTGGTACGACATAGGGGCCAGCGCCGGAGCCGGGACGGACACGTGGTACGGCGCGGGTACCGGCCAGCCCCCGGAGCCCGAGCCGGACAGCGGTACGGCCTCCGATTCGGGTACGGGAACCCAGGCGATGCCGGCGGTGCCCCAGGACGAGGGCACGGACCCGCTCGCCGGAGGGGGGCCTCCCGAGGACGCCCGCTCCGGGGCGTGGCCGCGGCCGTACCCCGAGGACGTTGCCTACGGCCCGGCTGGTGCCCGCTCCGGTCCTCCGGAGGAGGAGTGGAACGGCGGTGCCTTCCGGGAGACCCCTCCGCCGGAGGGGGAAGCCGGTGCCGGCGAACAGGAGCCGTCGGTCGAGCCGAGCCGTTCCGCGCCGATCCCGGAGGGGGAGTTCCCGGACTTCGACGAGAGGTCGGCCGACGCCGCCGCCGACGTGGACCCCTATCCCGGCTACGACAACATCGACTACTGGCCGGAGACGGATCCGGGAGCGCTGAGTACGGTGTGGCTCGGTGTGCTTTCCCTCGTCCCGGTCATCGGGGTGGCGTCCGCGGCGGTGGTGCTGTTGCTCACCGCCCCGAAGGCCCGGACCAGTATCGCCGAGTCCGGCGGTGAGCTCGAGGGAGTGAAGCTGGTCACGGCGGGGGTCGCCATGGCGTGGGCGGGGATCGCCCTGTTCGTGGTGGAGGTCGTCGCCGTGCTCGGTGTGCTCCTCACGGGGTGACCTACCGGCCGGACGCCGTCGCCGACCCGCCGCGCGGGTCCCACTACCACCGGGCCGGGGAGCGAACGGGGCGCCCGTCGCACCCCGGCCCGAACTCTGTACCGGAAACGGCGCGAGCATTCCCAGTAGGTCATATACTGGGAATGACCTACGGCAGTACGAGGCTACGAAGCCGGCGGACGGGAACGATGACCGCCGTTTTGACGGCGTGTTGTCCGTTCGGTACGCTCGAACTTCGTGCCCGTGAGTCGACGGGTCGCACGCGCGCTCGAAGACGGACCGCTGGCGGCGGATCACAGAGCAGCGCGTGGTGCTTCCTCCCATGACAATTAGCCGCCATGTCGCGGCGTCCACGAACGCACCAAGCGTGAGGTAGGCCGCGACACGCCCGGGTTCGGGGGCGGGTCGGGGAGGGAAAGCCAGCAGGTCAATAGCGACAGGCGAACAGAACCGGCGTAGGTCACGAGGAAGACGGAGACGCGGTGCCCACTATCCAGCAGCTGGTCCGCAAGGGCCGACAGGACAAGGTCGCGAAGAACAGGACTCCGGCGCTCAAGGGGAGTCCGCAGCGTCGTGGGGTGTGCACGCGTGTCTACACCACGACGCCGAAGAAGCCGAACTCCGCGCTGCGCAAGGTCGCCCGTGTGAAGCTGAGCAGTGGCACCGAGATCACGGCCTACATTCCCGGCATCGGGCACAACCTGCAGGAGCACTCCATCGTGCTCGTGCGGGGAGGCCGTGTGAAGGACCTGCCGGGTGTCCGTTACCGGATCGTCCGCGGTTCACTCGACACTCAGGGCGTCCGTAACCGCAAGCAGGCGCGTAGCCGTTACGGCGCTAAGAAGGAGAAGAAGTAACCATGCCGCGCAAGGGTCCGGCGCCGAAGCGCCAGCTCATCACCGATCCGGTCTACGGATCGCCGCTCGTTACCGCGCTGATCAACAAGGTGCTGTTGGACGGGAAGCGTTCCAAGGCACAGAGCATCGTCTACGGTGCGCTCGAGGGCGCCCGGGAGAAGACCGGCCAGGAGCCGCTCGTGGTGCTCAAGCGCGGCCTGGACAACGTGAAGCCCTCCCTCGAGGTGCGTAGCCGGCGCGTGGGCGGTGCCACGTACCAGGTGCCGGTCGAGGTCCGCTCCTCGCGCAGTACCACGCTGGCTCTGCGGTGGCTGGTCACCTACTCCCGGAAGCGCCGGGAGAAGTCGATGACCGAGCGCCTCATGAACGAGCTGGTCGACGCCAGCAACGGCCTCGGCGCCAGCGTGAAGCGCCGTGAGGACACGCACAAGATGGCGGAGTCGAACCGGGCGTTCGCCCACTACCGCTGGTAACCCCCGCGGCCGAATCGATACGAGAGACCGAGAGAAGACGAGCCACATGGCTACCACTGCTCTTGACCTTGCCAAGGTCCGCAACATCGGGATCATGGCGCACATCGACGCGGGTAAGACCACGACGACTGAGCGGATCCTTTTCTACACCGGGGTGAACTACAAACTCGGTGAGGTCCATGACGGCGCGGCCACCATGGACTGGATGAAGGAGGAGCAGTCGCGCGGGATCACCATCACGTCCGCTGCGACCACGACGCACTGGGATGACTACACCCTCAACATCATCGACACGCCCGGCCACGTGGACTTCACGGTCGAGGTGGAGCGCGCTCTCCGGGTGCTCGATGGCGCGATCGCGGTGTTCGACGCCAAGGAAGGGGTCGAGCCGCAGTCCGAGCAGGTGTGGCGTCAGGCGGACCGCTACGGCGTTCCGCGTATCTGTTTCATCAACAAGATGGACAAGGTGGGGGCCGAGTTCCAGCGCTGCGTGGACATGTTCTCGGAGCAGCTGGACGCGAACCCTCTGCCGATCCAGTTGCCCATCGGCGCCGAGTCCGACTTCAAGGGCGTGATCGACCTCGTCCGCATGCAGGCCTACGTCTGGAGCGACGAGGCCGCCAAGGGCGAGATGTACGACACGATCCCCATCCCGGAGTCGCACGCCGAGGCGGCGCGCGAGGGGCACGACAAGCTCATCGAGATCCTGGCCGAGGCCGACGAGGAGATCATGGAGCTCTACCTGGAGGGCGAAGTGCCCACGGTGGAGCAACTCGTCCCGGCCATCCGGCGGGCGACCATCGCCGGTACCGCTGTTCCGGTGCTGTGCGGCACGGCGTTCAAGAACAAGGGCGTGCAGCCCCTGCTCGACGCGGTGACCGCCTACCTGCCCTCGCCGCTGGACATCGACGCGGTCAACGGGTTCGACCCCAAGGACAGCGAGAAGGCGACCGAGCTCAGCCGCAAGCCGAGCGAGGAGGAGCCCTTCTCCGCCCTGGTGTACAAGATCGAGACCGACCAGCACCTTGGCAAGCTGACCTACATCCGGGTCTACTCCGGCGTGCTGGAGACCGGAACACAGGTGCTCAACAGCGCCAAGGGGCGCAAGGAGCGCATCGGTAAGATCTACCGGATCCACTCCAACAAGCGCGAGGAGATCCAACGGGTCGGAGCCGGCGACATCGTCGGCGTGATGGGGCTGAAGGACACCACGACGGGGGAGACCCTGTCGGACGCGACCAACCCCATCATGCTGGAGTCGCTCTCCTTCCCGGCGCCCGTGATCCAGGTGGCGATCGAGCCGAAGACGAAGAGTGACCAGGACAAGCTCTCCCAGGCGATCCAGCGGCTCGCCGACGAGGACCCGACCTTCCAGGTCTCCAGCGACGAGGAGACCGGTCAGACCGTGGTCTCGGGCATGGGCGAGCTGCACCTGGAGGTACTCGTCAACCGCATGCGGGACGAGTTCAAGGTTGAGGCGAACATCGGCAAGCCGCAGGTGGCTTACCGGGAGACCATTCGCAAGAAGGTCCAGAATGTCGAGTACACCCACAAGAAGCAGACGGGTGGCTCCGGACAGTTCGGGCGCGTCATCATCGATGTGGAGCCGCTCGCGGGCGAGGATGACAGCGCCGGTTACGAGTTCGTCAACAACATCACTGGCGGCCGCATCCCCAAGGAGTACATCCCCTCGGTGGACGCGGGCTGCCAGGAGGCCGCGGAATTCGGTATCCTCGCCGGGTATCCGCTTGTCGGCATCAAGGTGTCGCTGCAGGACGGCCAGTACCACAGCGTCGACTCCTCGGAGATGGCGTTCAAGGTCGCCGGTTCCATGGCCTTCAAGGAGGCGGTGCCCCAGGCGAAGCCGGTCCTGCTGGAGCCGGTCATGGCGGTCGAGGTCACCACGCCCGAGGACTACATGGGCGACGTGATCGGCGACCTCAACGCCCGGCGGGGCCAGGTCCAGTCGATGGAGGAACGCGCCGGCAGCCGGGTCATCAAGGCCCAGGTGCCCCTATCGGAGATGTTCGGCTACGTGGGAGACCTGCGCAGCCGTACGCAGGGTCGAGCCCAGTACACGATGGTGTTCGACTCCTACGCGGAGGTCCCGTCCGCTGTCGCCCAAGAGATTGTGGCGAAGGCCCGCGGCGAATAACCGCGACACGTAACCAACCAGCTAGCAACTCGTACGTCTAGGAGTAATCCAGTGGCGAAGGCCAAGTTCGAGCGGACCAAGCCGCACGTCAACGTAGGCACCATCGGTCACATTGACCACGGGAAGACCACGCTTACCGCGGCGATCACCAAGGTTCTGCACGAGGCGTACCCGGAGCTCAATCCGTTCACGCCGTTCGAGGACATCGACAACGCGCCGGAGGAGAAGGAACGTGGCATCACGATCTCCGTCGCGCACGTCGAGTACGAGACCCAGGAGCGCCACTACGCGCACGTGGACTGCCCCGGGCACGCCGACTACGTGAAGAACATGATCACCGGCGCGGCCCAGATGGACGGCGCCATTCTGGTGGTCGCCGCCACTGACGGCCCCATGCCGCAGACCAAGGAGCACGTCCTCCTCGCCCGCCAGGTCGGCGTCCCCTACATCGTTGTCGCGCTGAACAAGGCCGACATGGTGGACGACGACGAGATCTTCGACCTGGTCGAGCTGGAGATCCGGGAGCTGCTCACCGAGTACGAGTTCCCGGGCGACGACGTCCCGATCACCCGCGTCTCCGCGCTCAAGGCGCTGGAGGGCGAGGAGCAGTGGACCCAGGCCGTCCTGGACCTCATGAAGTCCGCGGACGAGAAGATCCCGGAGCCGCAGCGGCCCGTCGACCAGCCCTTCCTGATGCCGATCGAGGACGTCTTCTCGATCACCGGCCGCGGGACCGTGGTCACCGGCCGCGTGGAGCGGGGCCAGGTCAAGACCCAGGACCCGGTCGAGATCGTCGGGATCAAGGAGGACAAGCAGTCCACCACGGTCACCGGCGTCGAGATGTTCCGCAAGATCCTCGACTACGGCGAGGCCGGCGACAACGTCGGCCTGCTGCTCCGTGGCGTCAAGCGTGAGGACGTGGAGCGCGGCCAGGTTGTCACCAAGCCGGGCAGCACCACTCCGCACACGGAGTTCCAGGCCCAGGTCGTCATCCTGTCCAAGGACGAGGGCGGACGGCACACGCCGTTCTTCAACAACTACCGGCCCCAGTTCTACTTCCGCACCACGGACGTCACCGGCGTGGTCACGCTGCCGGAAGGCACCGAGATGGTCATGCCCGGCGACAACACCGAGATGAGCGTCCAGCTGATCCAGCCGGTCGCCATGGAGGAGGGCCTCAAGTTCGCCATCCGCGAGGGTGGCCGGACCGTGGGCGCCGGTCGCGTCACCAAGATCATCAAGTAGCAGTCGGGGCGGTGCGTGTACCGGGCCGCCCCTCGTATGCGGCGGCCGGGCCACTGGTCGGCTCGGCCGCCGCACCATGAACGACGTCATCGGGCTCTGTAGCGGTGATGCACTTCAGGGGACGCCCCCTGCAGCAATTTCTCAGGTGAATAGAGCCGCAGAACGACGAGGGCGCCCCTGCGGGGCAGCAGGGCCGGTCAACTGGTACCGCGCCTCTACGGACACTGAAGCGAAGGACGAAAAGGCCACCATGGCGGGACAAAAGATCCGCATTCGGCTCAAGGCCTATGACCACGAGGTCATCGACAGCTCGGCTCGAAAGATCGTCGAGACCGTGACGCGGACCGGCGCACAGATCGCTGGCCCGGTGCCGTTGCCGACGGAGAAGAACGTTTACTGCGTAATCCGCTCCCCGCACAAGGACAAGGACTCGCGGGAGCACTTCGAGATGCGCACGCACAAGCGGCTGATCGACATCATCGACCCGACGCCGAAGACCGTCGATTCGCTTATGCGGCTCGATCTTCCGGCCGGCGTCGACATCGAGATCAAGCTTTAAGGGACGCACAGACATGGCCACCAAACAGATCACGGGAGTACTGGGCGAGAAGCTCGGCATGACCCAGGTCTTCGACGAGTCGGGCAGGATCGTGCCCGTTACCGTCCTGAAGGCCGGTCCGTGCGTCGTAACTCGCGTCCGGACTCCGGAGACCGACGGCTACTCCGCCGTCCAACTCGGCTACGGGAACATCAACCCGCGCAAGGTGAACAAACCGCTGGGTGACTACCTGCGCAAGCACGGGCTCACCCCGCGTCGGAACTACGTCGAGGTACGTACCTCCGACGCCACTGAGTACCAGCTCGGTGACGAACTCACCGCCGCCGCCTTTGAGGCCGGCGAGAAGGTGGACGTCAGCGGCAAGACCAAGGGCAAGGGCTTCGCCGGTGGGATGAAGCGGCACGGTTTCGGCGGCATGGGTGCCACGCACGGCACGCACCGCACGCACCGCACGCCGGGTGCCATCGGCGGCGCCGCCACGCCCGGGCACGTGTTCAAGGGCCGCAAGATGCCGGGCCGGATGGGCAACAAACGCAAGACCGTGCAGAACCTGACGGTGCAGTCCGTGGATGCGGACAAGGGCCTCGTCCTGGTCAAGGGTGCGGTGCCGGGCCCCAACGGCGGGCTGGTGCTCGTCCGTACCGCTGTGAAGGGGGAGGGCAAGTAAGCCATGGCCACGATCGAGGTCAAGAATCCCGACGGGAGCACGGGACGCAACGTTGAGCTTCCGGAGGCGGTCTTCGATCAGCAGGTGAACATCCCGCTGATGCACCAGGTCGTCACCGCGCAGCAGGCCGCGTCCCGGCAGGGAACGCACGCGACCAAGACCCGCGGCGACGTCCGCGGCGGTGGGAAGAAGCCCTACCGCCAGAAGGGGACGGGGCGCGCGCGGCAGGGCTCCACCCGGGCCCCGCAGTTCGTCGGCGGCGGCACGGTGCACGGGCCGCAGCCGCGTGACTACAGCCAGCGGACTCCGAAGAAGATGAAGGCCGCCGCGCTGCGCGGTGCCCTCTCGGACCGGGCCCGCAAGGGACGGGTGCACGTCCTGAGCGAGTTCCTCCCCGAGGACACGGCGAGCAAGCGCACCCAGACCGCGCAGCGGACCCTGCGGAGCGTCACGGAGTCGAACAAGGTGCTGGTCGTCCTCGGCCAGGCGGACGGGCACAACCGCCTCGCACTGCGCAACCTGCCCGAGGTCCACATCATCACCGGGGGACAGGTGAACACCTACGACGTCCTGTACTCCGACGACGTGGTCTTCACCGAGCGCGGCTACGAGGAGTTCCTGGCCAACGTGGCCGGCGCCTCCCGGAGTGCGACGTCTCAGGAGGAGGACCAGTGAAGATCCCCGACCCTCGGGACATCATCATCGAACCGGTGATTTCCGAGAAGAGCTATGGGCTGATGGACCGGAACGAGTACACGTTCCTGGTCCGGCCGCATGTCAACAAGACGCAGATCAAGATCGCGATCGAGAAGATTTTCGACGTGAAGGTCGATCGTGTGAACACGATCAACCGTCAGGGCAAGCGCAAGCGCACCCGCTCCGGTTACGGGAAGCGTCCCGACACCAAGCGGGCGATCGTGAGTGTGCGTGACGGGGACCAGATCGACATCTTCGGTTTCTGATCGGGTTCCGCTGACCGCTGCAACGCAAGCGACACGTAAAGGAATGCGCGAAGAAGATGGGCATTCGTAGACACAAGCCGACGACACCGGGTCGTCGCGGCTCCAGCGGGAGCGACTTCGCTGAGATCACCCGCTCGCAGCCGGAAAAGTCCCTGGTGCGTCCGCTGAAGAAGAAGGGCGGGCGTAACGGCCACGGCCGGATCACGACCCGCCACCAGGGCGGCGGTCACAAGCGCGCCTACCGCGTGATCGACTTCCGCCGGCACGACAAGGACGGGATTCCGGCCAAGGTCGCCCACATCGAGTACGACCCGAACCGTACGGCCCGGATCGCGCTGCTGCACTACGTGGACGGGGAGAAGCGCTACATCCTCGCCCCGGCCGGCCTGAAGCAGGGCAACCACGTGGAGAACGGTCCCGGCTCGGACATCAAGGCGGGCAACTGCCTGCCGCTGCGGAACATCCCCACGGGTACGTTCGTCCACGCCGTGGAGCTCAAGCCGGGCGGCGGAGCGAAGCTGGGCCGGTCCGCCGGTTCCCAGATCCAGCTGCTGGCCAAGGAAGGCGCCTACGCCACGCTGCGCATGCCCTCCGGGGAGATGCGTCAGGTCGAGGTCACCTGCCGGGCGACCGTTGGGCAGGTCGGCAACGCCGAGCAGTCCAACATCTCCTGGGGCAAGGCCGGCCGTAAGCGCTGGAAGGGCAAGCGTCCCGAGGTGCGCGGTGTGGCCATGAACCCGATCGACCACCCGCTCGGTGGTGGTGAGGGCCGCAGCTCCGGTGGCCGGCATCCGGTCAGTCCCTGGGGTAAGCCCGAGGGGCGCACCCGCAAGCCGAACAAGGACAGTGACCGGCTCATCGTGCGTCGGCGCGGCAAGAAGAAGCGGTAAGGAGCACGTCCGATGCCACGTAGCCTGAAGAAGGGCCCGTTCGTGGACCACCACCTGGTGAAGAAGGTGGAGGCACAGAACGAGAAGGGCACCAAGAACGTCATCAAGACGTGGTCGCGGCGTTCCATGGTGACTCCGGAGATGATCGGGCACACGATCGCCGTCCACGACGGCCGTAAGCACATCCCGGTCTTCATCTCCGAGGCGATGGTCGGCCACAAGCTCGGGGAGTTCGCGCCGCCGCGCACCTTCCGGAGCCACGTCAAGGAAGACCGCCGTAGCCGCCGTTAGCGGTTGCACCGCAGTAAAGAACCGTTCTCCCCACGGTGGTGGGGGTGATTTCCGTGAGCGAGGGAAAAGCGATGGGAACGAGGGCACAGGCACGGTTCATCCGTGTTACGCCCCGAAAGGCCCGCCGGGTGGTGGACCTTATTCGCGGGTTGCCCGCTGACGAGGCACAGGCGGTGCTCCGGTTCGCGCCCCAGGCAGCGAGCGAGCCGGTGGGCAAGGTGCTCGCGAGCGCCATCGCCAATGCCGAGCACAACGACAAGTTGGACCGCGAGACGCTGGTGGTCGGCCGCGCTTGGGTGGACGAGGGGCCCACTCTGAAGCGGATCCGGCCGCGGGGCTTCGGCCGCGCTTTCCGGGTCACCAAGCGGACGAGCCACATCACGGTGGTCGTCGAGCCGCGCGCGGCCGCGGGCGCCTCGTCAGCCAAGACGAAGGAAAGGACCCGATAGTGGGGCAGAAGATCAACCCGCACGGGTTCCGGCTCGGTGTCACCACGGACTTCAAGAGCCGTTGGTACGCCGACAAGCTGTACAAGGATTACGTCAAGGAAGACGTCGCCATCCGCCGGATGCTGAACCGCGGCATGGAGCGCGCCGGTATCTCCAAGGTGGAGATCGAGCGCACCCGTGAGCGCGTTCGGGTCGACATCCACACCGCCCGGCCGGGCATCGTCATCGGTCGTCGCGGCTCTGAGGCCGACCGCATCCGTGGTGACCTGGAGAAGCTGACCCAGAAGCAGGTGCAGCTCAACATCCTCGAGGTCAAGAACCCGGAGACCGACGCTCAGCTCGTCGCTCAGGGGGTCGCGGAACAGCTTGCGAGCCGGGTCGCGTTCCGCCGGGCGATGCGTAAGGCAATGCAGAGTGCGTCGAAGAGCGGCGCCAAGGGAGTCCGCATCCAGTGCAGCGGACGCCTCGGCGGCGCCGAGATGTCGCGCTCCGAGTTCTACCGCGAAGGCCGTGTGCCGCTGCACACCCTGCGCGCCGACATCGACTACGGCTTCTTCGAGGCCCGTACGACGTTCGGCCGTATCGGTGTGAAGGTCTGGGTCTACAAGGGCGACGCCCCGGCGACCCGGGAGGAGCGTGAGGCCCAGCAGGCCGCGCAGCGCGCTCCGGGCGGCTCCGGTAACGGCGGTGGCCAGCAGCAGCGTCGGGAGCGGGGCCAGCGTCGGCGTCGCGGCGGCGGTGGTGGCGGCGGCCAGCAGGGCGGCCAGAACCAGCAGGCCGGAACCAAGTCCGGCGCCTCGGCAGAGGCGTCGAACGACACTGAGAAGTCCGGGAACGAGGGGAGCTGACCAATGCTGATTCCCCGTAAGGTGAAGTACCGTAAGCAGCACCACCCGGATATCAGTGGTCGCGCCAAAGGCGGTACGAAGGTTAACTTCGGTGAGTTCGGCATCCAGGCGCTGGAAGCCGGATATGTCACCAACCGGCAGATCGAGTCCGCGCGTATCGCTATGACGCGGCACATCCGCCGTGGCGGCAAGGTCTGGATCAACATCTTCCCGGACCGCCCCATGACCAAGAAGCCCGCCGAGACCCGTATGGGCTCCGGTAAGGGCTCCCCGGAGTGGTGGGTCGCCCCGGTCAAGCCTGGACGCGTGATGTTCGAGCTGTCGGGTGTACAGGAACCGGTGGCCAAGGAGGCCATGCGGCTTGCGATGCACAAGCTCCCGATGAAGTGCAAGTTCGTGAAGCGCGAAGTGGAGGCGTGATGGCGAAGTCCCTGACCGCCAGTGAGCTTCGGGCACAGTCCCAAGAGGACCTGATCTCCAAGCTCAAAGAGGCGAAGGAAGAGCTGTTCAACCTCCGCTTCCAGGCCGCTACCGGGCAGTTGGACAATCACAGTCGGCTGCGCACCGTTAAGCGTGAGATCGCACGGATCTACACGGTTATGCGGGAGCACGAGCTCGGCATCATGCCGCTGACCGGTGAGTCGGCTGAGAAGACGAAGGAAGCGGCTGAATGAGCGAGACCAACGTGCAGAGTGCCACGCGTAACTACCGCAAGGTGCGCGAGGGCATAGTTGTCAGCGACAAGATGCAGAAGACTGTCGTTGTCGAGGTGGAGGACCGCGCCAAGCACCCGCTGTATGGCAAGGTCATTCGCCGCACCACGAAGTACAAGGCCCACGACGAGGCGGAGGTCTGCAACATCGGCGACCGGGTTCGCCTGATGGAGACCCGCCCGATGTCGGCGACCAAGCGCTGGCGCGTCGTGGAGATCCTGGAGAAGGCTAAGTAGACCCCTGGTCGGCGGTCGGTCGCGGTATCGATCGGCCGCCCGTGGGGGTGTGACCACCTAGCAGCGCGGGAGGGATCTCGCGCACACACATCAGGAGCAGACGTGATTCAGCAGGAGTCGCGACTCAAGGTCGCCGACAACACGGGGGCCAAGGAGATCCTGGCCGTTCGTGTCCTCGGCGGTTCGGGTCGGCGCTACGCGGGCATCGGCGACAGGATCGTGGCGACGGTGAAGGACGCCCTTCCCGCTGCCGGCGTGAAGAGGGGCGATGTCGTCAAGGCCGTTGTCGTGCGCACCAAAAAGGAGCGCCGCCGGCCCGACGGCTCCTACATCCGCTTCGATGAGAACGCCGCCGTACTCATCAAGGACGGTGGGGACCCGCGGGGCACTCGCATCTTCGGCCCGGTCGGCCGCGAGCTGCGGGACAAGAGGTACATGCGCATTATCTCGCTAGCGCCGGAGGTGCTGTAGGCGATGAAGGTCAAAAAGGAGGACGAGGTCGTCGTCATCGCCGGCAAGGACAAGGGTGCTACCGGGAAGGTTCTGCGGGCCCTTCCTAAGGAGCAGCGTGTCGTCGTCGAGGGCGTCAACCTCATCAAGAAGCACAAGAAGGCGAATCCGGCGGGCGGCCAGCAGGGTGAGGTCATCACGAAGGAGGCGCCGATCCACGTCAGCAACGTCGCCCTGATGGAGGGCGGCAAGCCGGTTCGTGTCGGTTACCGCTTCGAGGAGGACGGAACCAAGGTTCGGATCTCCCGCCACACCGGTAAGGACATCTGATGACGGTTACTGCTGACACTGGGACCGAAGCGCCGGCAATGCCGCGCCTGAAAGAGAAGTACCGTTCCGAGATTGTCCCCGGGCTCCGCGAGGAGTTCGAGATCGGCAATATCATGCAGGTGCCCGGTCTGACGAAGATCGTGGTCAACATGGGGATCGGTGAGGCCGCCCGGGACGCGAAACTGGTCCAGGGAGCCTCCGCCGACCTCGCCGCCATCACCGGGCAGAAGCCCAAGGTGAACCGGGCGAAGAAGTCCGTCGCCCAGTTCAAGGTGCGCGAGGGCATGCCGATCGGTGTGAGTGCCACGCTGCGCGGGGACCGGATGTGGGAGTTCCTGGACCGCCTGCTTTCCCTGGCGCTGCCGCGGATTCGTGACTTCCGCGGACTGTCGCCCAAGCAGTTCGACGGGAACGGCAATTACACCTTCGGGTTGACCGAGCAGGTGATGTTCCACGAGATCAATCCGGACAACATCGACCGGCAGCGTGGGATGGACATCACGGTCGTGACCACGGCGGCCACTGACGATGAGGGCCGGAGTCTGCTCAGGCGGCTCGGTTTCCCGTTCAAGGAAGCTTGAGGGACGACGAGGGATGGCTAAGAAAGCACTGATCGCCAAGGCGAACCGGAAACAGAAGTTCTCCGTTCGCGCGTATACTCGGTGCTCGCGGTGCGGGCGTTCGCGTGCCGTGTTCCGGAAGTTCGGTCTGTGCAGGATCTGCTTCCGCGACATGGCGCACCGCGGCGAGCTTCCGGGGATTACCAAGTCGAGCTGGTAACCACCGGCCGGGCGAGAGCGACCTCGTTGAGTCAGGTCGGCGTCTCGCGGGGCGGTAGGGCACCGTCGCAGAGGACAAATGAACCAACCGGGCACTGTGCCTGTGGCCAGTGCCCATGACCACGCTGTAGGTCCCAGAGGGGCCGCGTCACCAGTACGGGAGAACAGGGCGTGCGGGAACACGTCCTGTCCTTGGGGAAACCGCAGCGAGGAAGGGCCTATCGGCCATGACGATGACCGATCCGATCGCAGACATGCTAACGCGTCTGCGTAACGCGAGTTCGGCGCACCACGACGTCGTGGTGATGCCGTATTCCAAGATCAAGGCGCACATCGCCGAGATCCTCCAGCAGGAGGGATACGTCCAGGGCTGGCGTTCCGAAGAGGCCACAGTGGGCAAGAGCCTCGTGGTGGAGCTGAAGTACGGGCCGACCCGGGAACGTTCCATCGCCGGCATCCGTCGAGTCTCCAAGCCGGGGCTGCGGGTTTATGCGAAGAAGGACAACCTTCCGCGTGTCCTGGGTGGCCTCGGCGTGGCCATCATCTCGACGTCCGGTGGCCTGATGACCGACAAGCAGGCCAAAAAGCATGGCGTGGGTGGCGAAGTCCTCGCCTACGTCTGGTAAGGGAGAGAAATCAGCATGTCGCGTATTGGTCGACTGCCGATCTCGGTCCCCAAGGGCGTCGAAGTCACGATTGACGGTCAGGACGTCAAAGTCAAGGGGCCGAAGGGCGAACTGAGCCACACTATCGCTTCGCCGATCACCGCCGAGCACTCCGAGGGCACCATCACGGTGGACCGCCCGGACGACAAGCCGGACACCCGGTCGTTGCACGGGCTGACCCGGGCACTGCTCTCCAACCTCGTCGAGGGCGTCTCCAACGGGTTCAGCAAGACCCTGGAGATCACCGGTGTCGGTTACCGGGTGCAGGCCCGGGGGGAGAACCTCGAGTTCTCGCTGGGCTACAGCCACCCCATCACCATAGAGCCCCCGGAGGGCATCACCTTCCGGGTGGAGAAACCGACGCAGCTGGTCGTCGAGGGAATCGACAAGCAGCTCGTGGGTCAGGTCGCCGCCAACATCCGAAACTTGCGCAGGCCCGATCCGTACAAGGCCAAGGGCGTGCGGTACAAGGGCGAGCAGATCCGCCGCAAGGCCGGAAAGGCTGGTAAGTAAGCATGGCGAAGAGCACGACGCTGGCCCGCAGCAAGGGAACGGCCACGCGCGCGGCTTCCCGTGCGCGGCGGCATCTGCGGGTTCGCAAGAAGATCTCGGGGACTCCTCAGCGTCCGCGTCTGGTCGTCACTCGTTCCTCCAAGCACATGGTCGCCCAGATCGTGGACGACACCCAGGGCCACACCCTGGCGTCGGCCTCCAGCATGGACCCGACCATCCGCGCGGTCGGGGGAACGAAGACCGAGAAGTCGCACAAGGTCGGCGAGCTGCTGGCGCAGCGGGCAGCGGACGCCGGTATCAGCGCGGTCGTCTTCGACCGGGGAGGGTACCGCTACCATGGCCGGATCGCGGCCATGGCCGACAGCGCGCGTTCCGGCGGACTGGAGTTCTAACAATGACGAACTCGGTCAAGAGCAATCTTATCGACGGGAAGAGGAACCACTGATGGCTGCAGCTCCGCGGCGCGGCGCCGGTGGCGAGCGGCGCGACCGCCGCGACGATCGCCGCGGCGGCGCCGCAGACAAGGGTGTCTCCTACACCGAGAAAGTCGTGACCATCAACCGGGTCGCCAAGGTTGTGAAGGGCGGGCGTCGCTTCAGCTTCACCGCCCTGGTGGTTGTCGGCGACGGCAACGGCATGGTCGGCGTCGGTTACGGCAAGGCCAAGGAAGTTCCCTCGGCCATCGCCAAGGGTGTGGAAGAGGCGAAGAAGAACTTCTTCCGTGTGCCCCGGGTCCAGGGCACGATCACGCACCAGGTGCAGGGTGAGGACGCGGCGGGTGTCGTCCTGCTGCGCCCGGCGGCGCCCGGTACCGGTGTTATCGCCGGTGGCCCGGTGCGTGCGGTGCTGGACTGCGCCGGCGTCCACGACGTGCTGACCAAGTCCCTCGGTTCGGCCAACCCGCTGAACATCGTGCGCGCGACCGAGACCGCGCTCAAGCAGTTGAGCTGGCCGGAGCAGATCGCGGCACGGCGCGGTATGCCGATCGAGGACGTCGCCCCGCCAGCGATGCTGCGCGCCCGGCAGGAAGACACGAAGGCGGGTGCGTAACCATGGCTAACGTGAAGATCACGCAGGTCCGGTCCAAGATCGGCGGGAACCACAAACAGCGTGAGAGCCTGCGTTCGCTCGGCCTGGGGCGGATCGGCAAGACGGCCGTCCACGAGGACCGTCCCGAGGTTCGCGGGCAGATCAACGTCGTTGCGCACCTCGTGAACGTCGAGGAGGTCAGCAAATGAGCGACAACGACGAACCGTTGAAGTTGCACCACCTCAAACCGGCACCCGGGTCGAACAAGAACAAGATCCGCAAGGGCCGGGGCGAGGGCTCCAAGGGCAAGACGTCGGGCCGTGGCCACAAGGGCACCAAGGCCCGTTCGACCGTGCCCACCGGCTTCGAGGGCGGCCAGATGCCGCTGATCAAGCGGCTGCCCAAGCGCCGGGGCTTCAGCAACGCCAGGTTCAAGAAGACCTACCAGGTCGTCAACCTGGATGAGCTGAACGAGCTCTACCCCCAGGGCGGTGAGGTCACGGTCGAGGACCTGGTCGCCAAGGGGGCCGTGCGCAAGAACGAGCTGGTGAAGGTGCTCGGGACGGGTGAGATCACCTCCGCCGTGCGAGTGAGTGCGCACGCGTTCTCGGCATCGGCGAAGGAGAAGATCGTGGCAGCCGGTGGCAGTGCCACCGAGTTGTAGCGATGGCCTACCACCGGCACAGCCAGTTCAGGGGCGCCCGCGGTACGAACCGTCAGGTTCGGGCGGGCGCCCCTGCGCGTATCTCAGGTGGGTATGCTGAGCTGTCGTTATACCCACTGTCGGCACCAGTAACCTGCTGTCACTGCGGATGAGTGTTAAAGTGCCCTTTGCTTGATGCGATGTTTCCGAGCTCCGGGCCACCCCCGGCGCTGACGCTCTACGACGATTCAGGATCGGCCGCGATGTCTCGACTCGGTTCCGCCGCCGAAGCCGCGCAGGAGGAGACGTGCTAGGTGCGTTCGTCCGTGCGTTCCGCACGCCTGACCTGCGGAACAAACTGCTCTTTACGATTTTCATTCTGACCATTTTCCGGCTCGGGTCGGTCATACCCGCCCCCGGAATCGACCCGTCGGCGATTCGGGAGCAAGTGGAGTCGGCCCAGAACGCCGACGAGTCCGGCGTCTACGCGCTGGTCAACCTCTTCAGCGGCGGTGCCCTGCTGCAGCTCGCGGTCTTCGCGTTGGGCATCATGCCCTACATCACCGCCAGTATCATCATCAACCTGCTGACCGTGGTCATCCCCCGGCTGGAGACGCTGAAGAAGGAAGGCCAGGCGGGGCAGACCAAGATCACGCAGTACACGCGGTACTTGACCCTCGCGCTCGCGGTCCTGCAGTCCACCAGCATCATCGCGATGGCGCGCACCGGCCAGCTCTTCCAGCAGACCGGGATCCAGGCCGCCCAGTACATGCCCCGCCAGGACCTCGTCACCCTGGTGACGATGGTCTTCGTGATGACCGCCGGTACCGCCATCATCATGTGGTTCGGTGAGCTGATCACCGAGCGCGGCGTCGGCAACGGTATGTCGTTGATGATCTTCACCCAGGTCATCGCCACGTTCCCCTCGGCGATCCAGACCATCTGGCAGGAGCAGCCGGAGTGGGTGTTCGGGCTCATCTGCGCTGCCGGCCTGGTGCTGATCGCGGGAGTCGTCTTCATCGAGCAGGCACAGCGGCGCATCCCGGTGCAGTACGCGAAGCGGATGGTCGGTCGGCGGATGTACGGGGGCAGCTCCACCTACATCCCGCTGAAGGTGAACCAGGCCGGCATCATCCCGGTGATCTTCGCTTCCTCGCTGCTGTACCTGCCGCAGCTGGCGATCGGGCTGATGGGCCAGGACTCGGACAACGTCGTCGTGGACTTCCTCTCCACGTACTTCGTCAGCGGCACCCATCCCGTCTACATGGCGACGTTCTTCTTGCTGATCGTCGGGTTCGCGTTCTTCTACGTGGCGATCACGTTCAACCCCGCTGAAGTCGCCGACAACATGAAGAAGTATGGTGGGTTCATCCCGGGTATCCGGCCGGGGCGTCCGACCGCGGAGTACCTCGACTATGTGCTGACGCGGCTGACGACTCCCGGTTCGCTGTACCTGGGTGTGATAGCTCTGCTGCCGATGGTGGCGATGGGCGCGTCCGGCGCGAGCCAGAACTTCCCGTTCGGTGGTACGAGCATCCTGATCATGGTCGGTGTCGGGCTGGATACGGTGAAGCAGATCGAGAGTCACCTCCAGCAGAGGAACTACGAAGGTTTTCTGCGATAGTGCGTGCCGTACTGCTAGGGCCCCCAGGTGCCGGTAAGGGTACCCAGGCCCAGATTTTGGCGTCAGAGTTGTCGATCCCGAAGGTGTCCACCGGGGATATCTTCCGTGCCAACGTGAGTGGTGGCACAGAGCTTGGCTTGCAGGCCAAGGAGTACATGGACCGGGGTGACCTGGTTCCCGACGAGATCACCAACGCGATGGTCCGGGACCGGTTGGTCCAGGAGGACGCGCTGCAAGGCTTCCTCCTGGACGGGTTCCCGCGCAACGTCAGCCAGGCTCAGGTGCTGAACAAGATCCTGGTGGAGCTGGACGAGGAGCTGGATGCCGTCGTCGAGCTGAAGGTCGACGAGGAGGAGGTGGTCACCCGCCTCTCCGGCCGTCGTTCCTGCCGGAGCTGCGGCTACGCCCACCACACCCTCTACGACCCCCCGACGGTCGCTGGGGTGTGTGACCAGTGCTCGGGTGAGCTCTTCCAGCGGGAGGACGACAAGGAGGAGACGATCCGGCACCGCATGGAGGTGTACCGGGAGCAGACGGCGCCGCTGGTGTCGTTCTACGCCGACGAGGGGCTGCTCGTCACGATCACCGCGACCGGAACGGTCGAGGAGGTCACGGCTCGGGCGCTGGCGGCGATGGGACGTTCCTCCTGATGTTCCGAAAGGCCGAACCCGAGGTTCAGATCAAGAGCGCGGACCAGATCGCCCGGATGCGCGCCGCGGGCCGGATCGTCGCGCGCACGTTGGGCGAGCTGCGTTCGTCCGCGCGTCCCGGGATGTCCACTCTGGATCTCGACGAGATAGCCGAGCGGATGATCCGGGACGCCGGAGCGGTTCCGTCGTTCAAGGGCTACTACGGGTTCCCCGGTTCGATCTGCACCTCGGTGAACGAGAGGGTCGTGCACGGTATCCCGTCCGCGTCCACGGTGCTGGCGGACGGCGATATCGTCTCGGTCGACTGCGGTGCGATCCTGGACGGATGGCACGGGGACTCCGCGATCACGTTCCCGGTGGGTACTCCGAACCGGGAGGACAGCCGGATGATGGAGGCCTGCGAGGAGTCCATGTGGGCCGGGATCGCGCAGCTGTGGAGCGGCAGGCGCCTCGAGGACATCGGGAACGCGATCGACAGCTACCTCCGGGCGAGCCGGTTCGGCAACGTCCTGGAGTACGGCGGGCACGGCATCGGCACCCAGATGCACATGGAGCCCCACGTCCCCAACCACGGGAAACGCGGTAAGGGGATGAAACTGACGACGGGGATGTGTCTGGCGATCGAACCGATGGCCACCCAGGGGAACCGGCACGTGGTCGAGCTGGACGACGGGTGGACCGTGGTCACTCGGGACGGTAAGCGGGCAGCGCATTTCGAGCATTCCGTGGCCATCACCGAGGACGGGCCGCTGGTTCTGACGGCCCGTCCGGAGAACCAGAAGAAACTCGCCGAACTCGGTTTCCCCGACCCCGGGTTCTGAGCCGTTCCCGTCGCCCGCGGCGGCCGTGCCAACGCGGCGTGTGTCCGCGATGGCGCGGAATGCCGCGCGGGCGGCGTGTGTTCCATCCGACAGCAACCGTCTCCGCCCCGCCGGAACCTCCCCAGCGGGCGCGACGGTGTCCGGACACGGCGGTCTGCCGGTGAGGATGGTGTCGTGTGGCCGATTCCACAGCCCAGATGAGGGCCTCCGACGCTGAGCGCGATCGGGTGGCGCAGTTGTTGCGTGAGCACGCCGACCGGGGGCGGCTGGCGGACGGCGAACTCAGCGACCGGCTGGCGGAGGCCGAGGGCGCCCGTACCCGCGGGCAGCTGTTCTCCCTCACCGCGGACCTCCCGGAACGGGACCTCGCCGAGTTCGTGGAAGAGCGGGCCGTGGACCGAGAGAGGCGGGGCGGACTGGCATTGCTGGGTCATCCGGCCCTGGTGCTCCCGTGGGTCCTGTGGGGCGGTGTGAACGCCGTGTGCCTGGCGGTCTGGCTCACCGCCCTCCTCGCGGGCGGAAGCGGATACCCCTGGTTCCTCTGGGTGCTGGTTCCCTGGGGGGCGGTTATGCTTTTTGTCACACTCGGCGTAGGGGCGATCGGCCTCCTGCGGGGCAGGCGCGGGTGACACCGCTGTCGGGCCGTACCCAGGCTGCGTTGGGAGCACCCGTATCAAGGCGCTAAACTGATAGTGCCCATACGCGGGCTGTTGGGTCAGTCTGCCTTCATTCGCATTCGTTCATTGTGCTGGCGTATGCTAACGCAGTTGACCTGATCTTCCAGAGCGCATTTCTCGCGGGGCTTCCTTCTCGAGGCGAGTTCCGCAGGTGCTCCCTGTTCTGGGGCGCCTCCTGGAAGCGCGTCGGGTTAGTCCAGTGAACAACCGATGAACGAAGCGTGGAGGACATGGCAAAGAAAGACGGCGCCATCGAGATCGAGGGCTCCGTTATCGAGTCCCTACCTAACGCTATGTTCCGAGTGGAGCTCGACAACGGGCACCAGGTCCTTGCCCACATCAGCGGCAAGATGCGGATGCACTACATCCGCATCCTTCCCGACGACCGGGTCGTCGTCGAACTGAGCCCGTACGATCTTACGCGCGGGCGCATCGTGTACCGCTACAAGTAATCCACCATCCGCGGCCGGCTTTCGGGCTGCGCTCGCCGGTGTTGGTATGAGTCCGGAGCCACCATGAAGGTCAAGCCGAGCGTCAAGAGAATCTGTTCAAAGTGCCGGGTGATCCGCCGTAAGGGCGTGATCATGGTGATCTGCTCGGATCCGCGGCACAAGCAGCGTCAGGGCTAGCGTCCCGCTCACCCGACGCGACACCGCCGCGCGGCGCTGGGTCTCGCGGCGTAATCGACGGAAACGCGTTCCGGTCCTCTCCCGCAGGAGGCGAGGGGACAACCCCCGGTCGGAGGCTGGGGCCCCGTCGGATGGGCGACGGGGAGGGAGCGCGTCAGACCTCCGCATACGCATGAAGGAGTTCGCCCATATGGCACGTATTGCCGGCGTCGACCTCCCCCGCGAGAAGCGGGTGGAGATCGCACTCACCTACGTTTACGGGATCGGCCGTACTCGCGCCAACGAGACCCTGGAGAACACCGGGGTCCCGGCGAGCACCCGGGTGCACGAGCTCTCCGAGGACGAGCTGATCAAGCTGCGCGACTGGATCGACGCCAACTACCAGGTCGAGGGCGACCTCCGGCGTGAGGTGCAGGCCGACATCCGCCGCAAGATGGAGATCGCCTGCTACCAGGGCATTCGACACCGCCGCGGCCTTCCCGTGCACGGGCAGCGCACCCAGACGAACGCGCGCACCCGCAAGGGCAAGAAGAAGACCGTGGCCGGAAAGCGGAAGTCCGGAAAGAAGTAGTCCACTCCGGACGCACGGTCGTGTGCCCGAACGCCAACGGACCGATGATCTTGGGAGTTTTCAACCATGCCGCCTAAGGGCCGCCAGCAGCAGGCCACCCAGCGTAAGGTGCGCCGCAAGGAAAAGAAGAATATAGCCCATGGACATGCTCACATCAAGAGCACGTTCAACAACACGGTTGTGAGCATCACCGACCCCGGAGGTTCGGTGATCTCTTGGGCCAGCTCGGGGCAGGTGGGCTTCAAGGGCTCGCGCAAGTCCACCCCGTTCGCCGCGCAGATGGCGGCCGAGGCCGCCGCGCGCCGCGCGCAGGAGCACGGGATGCGCAAGGTGGACGTCTTCGTGAAGGGGCCCGGCTCCGGCCGCGAGACCGCGATCCGGTCGCTGCAGGCCACCGGGCTCGAGGTGGGTTCCATCCAGGACGTCACACCGGTCCCGCACAACGGCTGCCGTCCGCCGAAGCGGCGGAGGGTCTGAGGACCTCGGCGCCGCGTTGCCCTCGCGGATCCGCGTGATCCGCGAGATCCCGGGAAGAACGGGTTAGTAACAGGCTCCGCCGCGCGGAGCCGACCAGTGGCCGTCAAATAGCGGGCGGCCGTGGGAAAGGAATCACGGACCATGTTGATCGCTCAGCGTCCAGCGCTCTCCGAGGAGTCACTCTCGGAGTTCCGCTCCAAGTTCGTACTCGAACCGTTGGAGCCGGGCTTCGGCTACACCATCGGTAACTCGCTCAGGCGGACCCTGCTGTCCTCCATTCCGGGTGCGGCTGTCACCAGCATCCGGATCGAGGGGGTCGAGCACGAGTTCACCACCGTTCCCGGGGTCAAGGAGGATGTCACCGAGATCATCCTGAACCTCAAGGGTCTGGTGGTCAGCTCGGAGCACGACGAGCCGGTGCTGATGTACCTGCGCAAGCAGGGGCCCGGCGTTGTCACCGCCGCGGACATCGCCCCGCCCGCCGGCGTCGAGGTGCACAATCCCGACCTGCACCTCGCCACGCTGAACAGCAAGGGCAAGTTGGAGATGGAGCTGACGGTCGAACGCGGCCGTGGTTACGTTTCCGCGACGCAGAACAAGCAGCCGGGTCAGGAGATCGGTCGCATCCCGATCGACTCGATCTACTCGCCGGTGCTGCGTGTCAGTTACAAGGTCGAAGCGACCCGTGTGGAACAGCGCACCGACTTCGACCGGCTGTCGGTGGACGTCGAGACCAAGCCGTGCATCCGGCCGCGGGACGCGATCGCCAGCGCCGGAAAGACGCTGGTCGAGCTGTTCGGGCTGGCGCGCGAGCTCAACGTCGATGCCGAGGGGATCGACATGGGCCCGTCGCCGACGGATGCCGCGCTGGCCGCTGACCTCGCGCTGCCGATCGAGGACCTCAACCTCACGGTTCGCTCGTACAACTGCCTCAAGCGTGAGGGCATCCACAGCGTCGGCGAGCTGGTGGCCCGTTCCGAGCAGGACCTGCTGGACATCCGGAACTTCGGCGCGAAGTCGATCGAGGAAGTCAAGCAGAAACTGATCGACATGGGGCTTTCCCTGAAGGACTCCCCGCCTGGATTCGACCCGAGCACCGCGGCGGACTCCTACGAGTCGGACGACGAGGACGACGAGTCGTTCGTCGAGACCGAACAGTACTAAGAGACGCCGCCCATGGTCCCTGGTCGGGTACAGCCCTACCGGGGACCGCACCACGAGGAGAACGACACCATGCCCACGCCAACCAAGGGGCCGCGGCTGGGCGCCGGCCCGACCCACGAGAAACACCTGTTGGCCAACCTGGCGACCGCGCTGTTCGAGCACGGCCGGATCAAGACGACCGAGGCCAAGGCCAAGCGTCTGCGTCCGTACGCGGAGAAGCTCATCACCCTCGGCAAGCGGGGCGACCTGCACGCGCGCCGTCAGGTTCTGACGAAGATCACCGACAAGTCGGTGGTGCACGAGCTGTTCACCGTGATCGGCCCGCGCTACGAGAACCGGGAGGGCGGCTACACCCGCATCACCCGGGTCGGGCCGCGCAAGGGTGACGGTGCTCCGATGGCCGTGATCGAGCTGGTGGAGGCTCTGCCGGCGGGCGCCGGCCGCGCCCGCGGTGCTTCCGCAGCCGAACAGGCGGCGGCCGAGGAGAGCACCGACAGTGCCGAGAGCGCCGAGAGCGCCGAGGAGACGGCCGAGGAGCGGTAAGACTCCCGCTCACGTTCCGTCCTGCCGTGCCCGGTCCCCTTCCGCGGGGCCGGGCACGTTGTACGTCGCCGGGGGAGCGAACATGGACGAGTCCGCGCGTGTCCGGGTGAGACTGGACATCGACTACGACGGTGCCGACTTCTCCGGTTGGGCGCGGCAGCCCGACCGGAGAACCGTCCAGGGCGAGCTGCAGGCGGCGCTGGCGCGGGTGCTGCGGCTGGGAGAGGAGGACGTCCAGCTGACGGTGGCCGGCCGTACCGACGCCGGGGTGCACGCCCGGGATCAGGTCGCCCACGTCGACCTGCCGCGGGCGGTGTGGGAGGCCGAGGGGCAGCGGCTGGTGCACCGCCTGACCGGTGTCCTCCCGCAGGATGTGCGCGTCGGCGCCGCCACCGCGGCTCCGGAGGGGTTCGACGCCCGCTTCTCGGCGTTGTTGCGCACCTACGTCTACCGGGTCAGTGACGCCCCGGGCGGGGTGGATCCGCTGCGCCGCAAGGATGTCCTGTGGCACAAGCGCTCCCTGGACCTGGAACTGATGAACGAGGCCGCTGCCGAACTGACCGGTGAGCACGACTTCGCCGCCTACTGCCGCAAGCGGGAGGGCGCGACCACGATCCGGGAGCTGCTGCGTCTGCGGTGGTCCATGGAGGCCGAACACGTGTACGCGGCCACGGTGCAGGCCGACGCGTTCTGCCACAACATGGTCCGCGCGCTGGTGGGAGCCCTGTTGGCGGTGGGGGACGGCCGACGGGACCCGGGCTGGCCGCGCCGGGTGCTGGACGCCGGGGTGCGCGACTCCGCGGTGCACGTGGTTCCGCCGCACGGGCTCACCCTGGAGGAGGTGCGCTACCCGCCGGACAGTGAGCTCGCCGAGCGGGCGACCGCCACCCGCAGGATCCGCAGTCTCTCCTCGGGCGGGTGCTGACGCTCACGCGGAAGGGGCCGGTGGCGGAGACCAGCGGGAGTGGGCCCGTCGCCACCGGCCCCTCGGGCCCGGCTCACTCCTGGGCGCGTTCGCTCAGCGAGTCGAAGGGGACCTCCACGAAGTCGTCGCTGAGAGTGGTGAGTTTCTCGGCGTCCCTCGGGGCGGCGCGTCCGTCGTTGTTGGCGGCGAGGGCGAATATGAGGTACCGCCCCCACTGGGCTCCGGACCCCTGGCCGGACGCGTAGCGCATGCGTTCCGTGCCGCTGCCCTGTTCCCCGTTGAGCCCGGCGAACCAGGAGGAGCCGAGGTCCTGGGCCTCCTGCGCCGCTTGGGCGTTGTCGGCCGTGGACATGGCGGCGACGCCGACGGTGACCGCCCGGTTCGTTTCCTCGCTGGTGTAGGAGGCGCGTACGATCTGGCGGCACTCGTTCTCCTCGAGCTGCTCGCCGTAACCTCCCTGGGCGGCGGTGGCGCAGTCGTCGGTGTCGTCGTCGATGACGAGCGAGTACTCCTCCCCGCCGGCGTCGACGGTCTCCGGGAAGAGGTTCCCGGACCGCAGCGGCTCGGAGTCGTTCGACTCGTCAGCGACGCCTTCGCCGGTGAGCTCGGCCTCGGAGGCGCCCGAGCCGCTGGTGGCGAGGAGTAACGCACCGCCGCCGCTGAGCAGCAGCAGGACCACGAACCCCGCGCTCAGCAGCATGGTGGTCCGGGGGGTCATCCGACGGGACGGCTTCTCCTCGCCCATGGCGGAGACGTCGATCTCGGCGGTGGTGCCGCTCTGCGGGACGTCTCCTCCGGGCGCCGGGGAGCCTGCCGCCGGGGACTCGTCCCGGAACATGGGGCGCCCCCCGAGACCCTCCGCCTGCGGGGCCGAGCCGCTGGAAGGGGGACCGGAGGCGGCTCCGTCGGGAGGGGCGCTCTCGACGGGTTCGGCCTGGACCGCGTCGTGGGGTTGGTTCTCCGGCTGTACGACACGTCCCTGCAGCGGCTGTTGCGGGGGCGGGGGCTGCCCGGGGGGAGGCGGTCCGGTGGGTGGTTGCTGTGGTCCGGACGCGGGCGGCCCCTGGGGTGGCTGTCCCTGCGGGAGTTGGCCTTGCGGGGGCTGGCCCGCTGGTGGTGGTCCCTGCGGGGGCTGGCCTTGTGGCGGTTGTCCGTGGGGGTGTTGCGGTCCGGACGCGGGCGGCCGTTGGGGCGGCTGTCCCTGGGGTGGTTGGCCTTGCGGGGGCTGGCCCGCTGGTGGTGGTCCCTGCGGGGGCTGGCCTTGTGGCGGCTGTCCCTGGGGGGACTGTGGCCCGGACGCGGGCGGGCCCTGCGGCGGCTGTCCCTGGGGCGGCTGTCCCTGCGGGGGATGCGGGGGCGGCGGAGCCTGCGGTGGCTGGCCAGACGTGGAGCCGTTCGGTGGCTGTCCTGGAGCTCCGGGAGGAGGACCCGGTTGGGGGTGGTGGGACGCGGGATCGGCCTGGGGCGCGTTCCACTGCTCGTGTTGCGGGTCCTCGTCCGCCGAGTACCGGTCCGGGGGGATGTTCTGCGGTTGTTGGGACCCTCCCTGGGGGGTGGGAGGACCGTCGTTGGAATCGTTCGGATGCGGTGCGATGGCAGGGCTCCCAAGACTGTCTGTGGGCTGCTGAACTGGGTCGAGTGCGCGAACGGCACTGTCGGGGGAGACCGCGGCTTCCTGCGGGAGTACGGTGTACGGTGGCCGATCGCGAGAGCTCCAGGCCAGAGCGTCGCTGTGCTCACCGACGGCAGTCGAGTATAAGCGCCGTCGCGGATGAGAGTAATCTCCCCAAACCACACGAATCCAGACCGGAAACGTGGCGGCTGGAATCCCGCTACTCCCGGGAACACGGACGATCGCCCGCCGGTTCTCGGGCGGGAGAGGAGCGGCGGGCGGCCAAAGCACTCTCCCGGGGCAGGCATAATTGGATGTGGAGCACGCACCAACTATGGTGCCAGTGTAGACCTAGGTGCGCTCGCGGGGCATTTTGACCTGTGGTACTAACGAACAGTAGAATGCTCCGTCGTTGTGCGTTGAGTTGCCGTGGGCTGCCATAACCTCGTGTTGGGGCGCCGATCACGCATCATCGTCCGCGCACTCCCACCGGAAGACCCCGAGAGTTACCTGGGGCATCCCGGACCAGTAATACGAGTTCTGCATCTCCGCTCGCGGGGATGGATACCGCCGACCGAGACGAAGGCTTACGATCGTGCGCACATACAGCCCTAAGCCCAGCGATGTCCAGCGTCAGTGGCACGTCATCGACGCCCGCGATGTCGTGCTTGGGCGGCTGGCCAGCCACGTCGCCACGCTGCTTCGCGGCAAACACAAGCCGTACTACGCACCGCATATGGACACCGGTGACTTCGTGATCGTCGTGAATGCCGAAAAGGTGAAGTTGACCGGCAACAAGCTGGTGCAGAAGCGCGCCTACCGGCATTCCGGCTACCCCGGCGGTCTCCGTTCCATCGCCTACGGTGACTTGCTCGCCAAGCAGCCTGAGCGCGCCATTGAGAAGGCTGTCAAAGGAATGCTGCCGAAGGGTCCTCTCGGCCGCCGCATGGGCAAGAAGCTCAAGGTGTACGCCGGACCTGAGCATCCGCACCAGGCGCAGAAGCCGGTGCCGTTCGAACTCACCAAGATCGATCAGCCCGCGTAGGCGTTCGCGAGACTTAGAGGAAGTACGAGGAGAACCGTGGTCGAGCCCACCGGCATCGAAGACGCCGTCCCCCAGGACGTCGAAGACACCCCCGACGAGTTCCCGGCGGAGTACACCAGCGAGTCGCCCGAGGCGCCCGTCGCGGAGTACGTTCCCACCGCTTCCGGACCGAGTGGCGGTACCGGGCGGCGCAAGAAGGCGGTCGCCCGTGTCCGGATCACGCCCGGCTCCGGCGAGTGGACGGTCAACGGCAAGTCCCTGGAGGACTACTTCCCGGACAAGGTCCACCAGCAGATCATCAAGGAGCCGTTGGTCGCCCTCGGGTTCGACGGGGCCTACGACATCTTCGCGCGTCTGAACGGCGGCGGCCCGAGTGGGCAGGCCGGTGCGCTGCGGCACGGGCTCGCCCGCGCGCTTGCCGGGTTGGACTCGGAGAACAACCGTCCGGTGCTGAAGAAGGCCGGTTACCTCACCCGGGACGACCGCAAGGTGGAGCGTAAGAAGGCCGGCCTGAAGAAGGCCCGCAAGGCTCCGCAGTACTCCAAGCGTTAAGCGGTCCGGAGCTGTGCCTCCGGACGCGTCGGGAACCGGCCACGACGGCCGGTTCCCGGAAAACGCCCGGAGCGTTCCGTGCCGCCGCCCGTGTGGGTGTGTACTGTTGGCCCGCCGGTCCCTCGCTGGGATCCGCGGGCCTTACGTGTATCTCGTGTCACCGCCCCGAGCGGTGACCGTCTCGTGTTTGGGAAGGGACGAGTGATCCGTGGCTCGGCTGTTCGGTACTGACGGGGTGCGCGGCGTCGCCGGCGAGGACCTCACCGCGGCCTTCGCGCTGGACCTTGCGACCGCCGCCGCACGGGTGCTGGGCACCCCGGACGGTACGCGGGAGCGCCCCCTCGCGGTGATCGGCCGCGACCCCCGGGTGTCCGGGGAGTTCCTGGAGTCCGCTGTCGCCGCCGGCCTGGCCGGTTCCGGCGTGGACGTGGTCCGTCTCGGAGTGGTGCCCACACCGGCCGTGGCGTTCCTCACCTCGGATCTCGCGGCCGACTTCGGTGTGATGATCTCGGCGAGCCACAATCCGGCGCCGGACAACGGCATCAAGTTCTTCGGCCGCGGCGGGGACAAGCTCTCCGAGGAGGCGGAGGACGAGATCGAGGCCAACCTCGGCGCCTCCGCACCAACCGTCTCGGGCGGCCAGGTGGGAAGGGTCACCGACTCGGACGAGGCCGTGGAACGCTACGTCGGTCACCTCGTGGCGACCCTGCCGCACTCCCTGGACGGGCTGCGGGTCGTGGTGGACTGCGCGCACGGCGCCGCCACCGGGATCGCCCCCGCCGCGCTGGAGCGCGCGGGTGCCGAGGTGGTGGCCGTCCACGACCGGCCGGACGGGCTGAACATCAACGAGGAGTGCGGTTCCACACACCTGGACGCCCTGCGTCGGGCCGTGCTGGAGCACGGGGCGGACGCCGGTATCGCCCACGACGGGGACGCGGACAGGTGCCTCGCTGTCGCCGCCGACGGTTCGACGGTGGACGGCGACCAGATCCTGGGCATCCTCGCCCACGAGCTGTACAAGGCGGGACGCCTCGCCCGTAACACGCTCGTCCTCACCGTGATGTCGAACCTCGGCCTGCGGCTGGCGATGCGGGAGAGCGGGATCACCACCGTGGACACCCCGGTCGGCGACCGCCACGTCCTGGAGGCGATGCGCGCGGGCGAGTACGTGCTGGGCGGGGAGCAGTCGGGCCACATCATCATGTCGGACCACGCCACCACGGGCGACGGTCTGCTCACCGGGCTGCAGCTGCTCAGCGCGGTGGCGGCGAACGGTGTGGCGCTGAGTGAGCTGGCGACCGTCATGACCCGGCTGCCGCAGGCACTGGTGAACGTGCGCGGTGTGGACAAGGACCGCCTGGAGACCTCCGCAGCGGTGACGGAAGCGGTGACGCTGGCGGAGACGGAGTTGGGTGACTCGGGGCGTGTGCTGATCCGGCCGAGTGGTACCGAACCGATGGTGCGCGTCATGGTCGAGGCGGCGGCCGAGTCCCACGCATACCAGGTGGCCGAACGCCTCGCCGGAGTGGTCCGCTCCGACCTGGGGTAGGGCCCCGGCTGGCACCGCCTGCCCGCGCGTCGTCCGGCGGCGGAGCCGCGCTGTGGTTCCTCCGCCGCGGCGGAGGAACCCGCTCCCGCGGGAGGGTTCACTCCCTCCCGCTCTGGCCTACTCCACGGTCACGCTCTTGGCGAGGTTGCGCGGCTTGTCGACGTTGTTGCCCTTGGCGAGGGCGAGCTCGCAGGCGAACACCTGCAGCGGGACGGTGGCCACCACCGGTTGCAGCAGGGTCGGGACGGAGGGAACCTCGACGATCTCGTCCGCGAACGGGCGGATCACCTCGTCGCCCTCCTCCGCGACCACGATGGTGCGTGCCCCGCGCGCCCGGATCTCCTGGATGTTGCTGACGATCTTGTCGTGCAGCACCCCGCGACCCTCGCGGGAGGGGGCCACGACCACCACCGGCAGTCCGTCCTCGATGAGCGCGATCGGCCCGTGTTTCAGCTCCCCCGCGGTGAACGCCTCGGCGTGGATGTAGGCGAGTTCCTTGAGCTTCAGGGCGCCTTCCAGCGCGACCGGGTAACCCACGTGCCGACCGAGGAACAGCACCGTGCTCGCCTCGGCCAGAGACCGGGCCAGGTCCCGCACACGGTCCACGGTGCCGATGACCCGCTCCACGTACTCGGGCATGCTCGCCAGCTGTTCCACGACCGCCCGGATCTCGTCGCCGTACTTGAGGTCGCGCGCCTGGGCCAGGTAGAGGCCCACCAGGTAGCACGCGGCGAGCTGGGTGAGGAAGGTCTTCGTGGCGGCCACACCCACCTCGGGCCCGGCGTGGGTGTAGAGCACCCCGTCGGACTCGCGCGGGATCGTCGACCCGTTGACGTTGCAGATGGCCAGGACGCGGGCGCGCTGTTCCCGGGCGTGGCGCACCGCCATCAGTGTGTCCATGCTCTCTCCCGACTGGGAGATCGCGATCACCATCGTCTGCCGGTTCAGGATCGGGTCGCGGTAGCGGAACTCACTGGCGACCTCCACCTCGCAGGGGATGCGGCACCAGTGCTCGATCGCGTACTTGGCGATCATGCCGGCGTGGTACGAGGTGCCGGAGGCGATGACCACGATCTTCTCGAGCTCGCGCAGCTCGGCGGGGGAGATCCGCATCTCGTCGAGGGTGAGCGTGCCGTCGGTCGTGACCCGGCCCAGGAGCGTGTCCGAGAGCGCCTGGGGCTGCTCCACGATCTCCTTGAGCATGAAGTAGTCGTAGCCGCCCTTCTCGGCGGCCGAGGCGTCCCAGTCCACGTAGTACTCCCGCACGTCGGCGGGGTTGCCGTCGTAGTCGGTGATGGTGACCGAGTCCCGGCGCAGTTCCACCACCTGGTCCTGGCCCAGCTCGACGGCGTTGCGCGTGTGGGCGATGAACGCGGCGACGTCGCTGGCGAGGAAGTTCTCGCCCTCTCCCCGACCGACGACGAGGGGGGAGTTGCGGCGCGCGCCGACGATCAGCTCGGGGTTGGCGGTGTCCATGACGACGAGGGTGAACGCGCCCTTGAGCCGCTGGCACACGGTGCGCATCGCGCCGGCGAGGTCGTCGTCGCCGCGGTTCTTCATCTCCTCACTGAGGAGGTGGGCGGTGACCTCGGTGTCGGTCTGCGAGGCGAACACGCACCCGCGCTCCTCGAGCTCCATGCGCAGCGTGGCGAAGTTCTCGATGATGCCGTTGTGGATGACCGCCACCCGGCGGTCCCCGTCCGTGTGCGGATGGGCGTTGGTGTCGGTGGGCGGGCCGTGTGTGGCCCAGCGGGTGTGGCCGATACCGATGCCGTCGCTGGATCGGGGCGTCTCCTCCAGCGCCGTCATGAGGTTGGCGAGCTTGCCGGAGCGTTTCTCCGTGTCCAGTTTGCCGTCCGCGAGAACGGCGACGCCCGCGGAGTCGTAACCCCGGTATTCCAGCCGTGACAGGCCGTCAACGACGACCTCGAGCGCCGGTTGCGGCCCGACGTAGCCAACGATTCCGCACATGGGTGTCAGCGTAACCAACGCTCCCGGGGAAACGAACCATCCAGCGCGCCATACCACTGGATATTTTCCCTGGTATCGGTATAGACCACTAGAAAGGGCGGGGATAGACCACGCACGTCAGCGAGGTGCGACCCTCCCGCGCCGGGCGCGTGGCACGGTGCCGTTCCGGGGCGGGAAAACCGGAAAATTTACCCCAACGTGGCTGGCCGTACCCGCCGGAGGGCCCGTGAGGGCCCCTCCCACCAGCGTCGGGTCACGGGACAGGACCGGTAGTGCCCTCCCGGTGGGCGGCAGGAGGACCACCCTGGTCTACAGTGGGCAAACGTGTCTCACGCGACGAAGAACGGCATCACGTCGCCGTATGTGGAACTCGACCGGACGGCGTGGGCCGCACTGCGCAGCTCCACTCCGCTCGCGCTGACCGAGTCGGAGCTCGAAGTCCTGCGCGGTACCACCGACCCCACCTCGATGGAGGAAGTCGAGGACATCTACCTGCCGCTGTCGCGGCTGCTCAACCTGTACGTGAAGGCGACCCGGCAGCGGCACGCCGCGGTACGCGACTTCCTGGGGGAGGGGGACCAGCCCGTTCCCTTCATCATCGGCGTGGCCGGCAGCGTGGCGGTCGGGAAGTCCACCACGGCCCGGCTGCTGCGCACCCTGCTCGCCCAGTGGCCGGACCATCCCCACGTGGAACTGGTCAGCACCGACAACTTCCTCTACCCCAACGCGGTCCTGCAGGAACGCGGCCTCATGAACCGCAAGGGGTTCCCGGAGAGCTTCGACCGCCGCAGCCTGGTGCGGTTCGTGTCCGCGATGAAGGCGGGCGCCTCCCGGATGGACATCCCGGTCTACTCGCACCTGGCCTACGACATCCTCGACGACAGCGTGCAGACGGTCCACCGGCCGGACATCCTGATCGTCGAGGGGATCAACGTCCTCCAACCGCCTCAGGCGGGGCGGCTCGCCGTCGCGGACTTCTTCGACTTCTCCATCTACGTGGACGCCAAGGTGGAACACATCCGCTCCTGGTACCTGGAACGGTTCCTGGAGCTGCGCCGCACCGCCTTCTCGGACCCGCGCTCCTACTTCCACTCGATGGCCACCACCCTGGACGAGAGCCGGGCACTCGAGTTCGCCCGCAACACCTGGCGCAGCATCAACGAGGTGAACCTGGTGGAGAACATCCGGCCGACGCGGGGCCGGGCCACCCTCGTGCTGTACAAGGGCGAGGACCACGGGGTGCGCCGCGTCCGGCTGCGAAAGACGTAGGTCCGGTCCGGGGTGCTCGCCCTACCGCGCGGCGCCCCGGCGCCGTTCGTGACGAACGGCCTCCACCGGACGGGACCCGATGCGGTGTCCCATCACGCTGGTCACGGCCGGATGGCGGCCGGTGGCCGCCGCCCGCGTGCGGCCGGTCACGCCGTCTGGGATTGCTGGCTCGCCGCCTGGGACCTGGCCCGTTCCACATGCCCCTCCCCGGTGGTGCACGCCGCGAACGGGCCCGTCTGCGACCGCAGCCGCGCCAGCACCGGGTCGAGGTGGTCCCGGTGCCAGACGGCCGGTCCCGTCGTGCCGGAGGCCGCGGTGTCCGACAGCTCCTGGTACGCCAGCCGCAGGGCGTGCAACCGGCCGACGGCTTCGTGGTGCTCCCACCACACCGGGCACCAGGCCGGGTCGTCCCCCACATAGACCGGGACGAGGAACGTGTTCACCCAGGTGACCAGCGCGGCGAGCTCGTTCTTGTAGGCCTCGCGCGACATGTTGAAGATGAAGGGCGTCGCCTGTTCGCCCTCCTCCTCGCCCTCCGGCTCCTGCGCCGGCTGCGGTTCGCTGGCCGCGAGGTCGGTGAGCTGGGTCTGGAGCCGGATGACGTCCGCACCGAGCTTGTGCATGGCGTTCTGCAGGTGCGCGACACGTTTGGACAGGTCGTCCTCGCCCGCGAGGCGGTCGTCAGTGGAGGTCATGCCTGAGAGATCCCGTGCTACTGGCCGTGCCTGGATTCTGGTTGTTCGACGGAAGCGGGCGCTTCCCACGCCGACACGCCGGAGCGCGGTGCCGGACCCTCTCGACCGTACGCGACATGTCCGCCGGCAGCCGACCCCGCCGGTCGCGCCTGGCCCCTCGGGGCGGGGACGGTTAGCGTGACCGCGACGGCACCCCGACCTCAGGGAAGGCTCGTTCCGGTGGAGTACGTCCTGTTGCACGGAACCGTCCAGACCCGCCGCGGCTGGGATCCGCTCGTCCGGGAGCTGGAGGGCCGCGGCCACTGCCCACACGTTTCCGTATCCGGGCCGGGGCGGGGAGCATCCCGGGGCGTTCCGAGTCCGCCCCACGGTTGGCGGGCCATGTGGTGGGATATCCGGCCGCCCCACCGGTGCGAGAGGGAAGTAGTGGGAAAGAGTCCGGAAAACCCCGCGATGGGAGGGCCGTGATGTCTACGCTGGACGGCGGTAGCGATCCGAGGACCGGAGGCGACGGTATGGGAGCAGTACCCGCTACGGAGCGGCCGGAGGGCCAGCAGCGCGACGTGACCTGGCCGGTTCCGCCCCCCGGGGGATTCACGGCTGAGGACCTTGACCGACTCCCGGATCTACCTCCGCACACCGAGCTCATCGACGGGAGCCTGGTCTTCGTGAGCCCGCAGAAGAACTTCCACAGCCTCGTGCTCTCCCTGCTCGAAACGGGGGTGCGTGCGTGTTCCCCGTCCTACGCGCGGGTGCGGCGGGAGATGAGCGTGCGGTTGGGGGCCCGGCAGCGTCCCGAACCGGATGTTCTGGTTGTTCGGGATGACGCTGTCGTGAGCATGGAGCAGACGTATTACTCGCCCGACGCGGTGCTCCTCGCCGTCGAGGTGGTCTCGCCGGACTCCGAGGAACGCGACCGCTACCGCAAGCCGGAGCTGTACGCTGCGGCCGGCATCCCGCACTTCTGGCGGGTGGAGGAGGACGACGGCGCGCCGGTGGTCTACGTGTACGAGCGCGACCCCGCAACCCGTTCGTACGCGCTGACCGGGATCCACCGCCACAGCCTGAAGCTCGAGGCCCCGTTCGAGGTTGAGGTCGACCTCACCGGGATCGACCGGATGTGACGCGCGTTCTCCAACGGCGCGCCTGCGAGCCGCCTGGCCGATTCCCCGTGGCGGGTGGTGCGAGACTCGGTACGGACGGAACGGATCGGGATGGTCTCAGGAGGCTCAGCATGCGCTACGCCCACACGGTGGAGACCGTGCGCGCCGCCGAGGACGCGCTCATGGCGCGCCTGCCCGACGGGGAGCTGATGCGGCGCGCCGCGGCCGGACTGGCGGTGGTGTGCGCGCGGATGTTGCCCCGGGTGTACGGGGCGCGGGTGGTGCTGCTCGTCGGTAGCGGCGACAACGGCGGGGACGCGCTGTACGCCGGGGCGGAACTGGCCCGGCGCGGCGCCGCCGTGCGGGCCGTCCTGGCCGGTTCGCGCGTCCACGAGGCCGGGCTGCGGGCGCTGCGGGCCGCGGGCGGCCGCCCGGTCGAACTCCCCGGTGGTTCCGCCGTGGACACGGACTCCGAGGCCGCGGCCGAGCTGGACAGCGCCGACCTCGTCGTGGACGGGCTCGTCGGTATCGGCGGCTCCGGCGGGTTGCGGGAGCCGCACGCCACCGTCGCCGCGTGGGCCAGCGGTTCCGGTGCGCCCGTGGTGGCGGTGGACCTGCCCAGCGGTGTCGACGCCGACACGGGGGCCGTGCGCGGGCCGGCGGTGCGTGCCGACGTCACGGTCACGTTCGGGACGTACAAACCCGGCCTGTTCGTCGACCCGGGTGCTGGCCGGGCCGGCGTGGTGGAACTGGTCGACATCGGGCTGGAGCCGGAGCTTCCCACCGCCTGCCTGGAATGCCCGCGGGCCGCCGACGTCGCCGCTTCGCTGCCGCGACCGGGCGCGGAGTCCGACAAGTACCGGCGCGGGGTGCTGGCCCTGGCCGTGGGGTCCGACCGCTACCGGGGAGCGGCCGTGCTGGCGGCGGGTGGCGCGTTCCGCGGCGGCGCGGGGATGGTGCGCTACGCCGGCCGGGAGAGCGTCGCCGGTGCCGTCCTGGACCGCTGGCCGGAGACGGTCGTCTCGGTGCTCGACCCGCAGCGGCCCCTCGCCGGGCTGCCCGACCGGGTCGACGCGTGGGTGGTGGGCCCCGGACGCGGGGTGGACGCCGACGCGGAACGCGAACTGGAAACCCTGCTGGCCTCGGATGCTCCGGTCCTGGTGGACGCCGACGCGCTCACCCTGCTGGGGCGCAGGCCGCGCCTGGTGCGGGAACGGGAGGCTCCCACCCTCCTCACCCCGCACGCCGGCGAGCTGGCCAGGTTGCTTCCCGAGACGCGGCGCGAGAGCGTCGAGGCGCGCCGGCTGGAGCACGCGACGCGGGCGGCGGAGGAGTACGGCTGCGCCGTGCTCCTGAAGGGCTCCACCACCGTTGTCGCCGAACCGGGGCGCCCGGCGGTGGCCAACCCGACCGGTACGCCGCTGCTGGCTACCGCGGGAACCGGCGACGTCCTGTCCGGGTTCGCCGGGGCGCTGCTCTCCTCGGGGCTCGCGCCGCGTACGGCCGCCATGTCGGGTGCTTTCCTGCACGGTCTGGCGGCCCGGATCGCCCGGGACGGCGCGCCGGTGTCGGCGACGGACCTGGTCGAGGCGTTGCCGCGGGCGTTCCGGGACGTCGCCGTCTAGGGCCTGTCCGGTGGGCGCTTGTCCTGCTGCGCGGCGCATCCGTCGAACAGGCCCTGGCCACTCCATCCCCCCTACACCACTGGAGCCACATTGGACCACAGCCACCCCCTGGACGAGCTGGGGCCGGGAGCATGGTTCCCCGCGCCCGGCGCTGAGCTGCGCGACCAGCGCGAGACCACCTACAACACGCTCAACGCCGTGCTGGCGGAGTACTCCCGGCTGCTGCACGACCAGCCGGACGCGGGATGGGAGGAGGGGGAGCGTACTACCAGCGGGCCATGCGCCAGCACCCCCTGTTGGAGCCGTCCCGGCTGCGCGAACTCACCGCCGAGGCGCGGGACCACCTGCGCGAACTCACCGCCGAGGCGCGGGACCACCTGCGGGAGCTCCCCGCCGGGATCGCAAGGCGCTCCCTGCCGCGGGAACTGGACCCCGCGGCGCTGGCCCGGATACGCGCGCAGCGGATCGCCGACGTGACACCCGGGGCCGACCCCTCCGGAGAATCGCGCCCCCGGATCGTCATCGTCGGGGGCCAGCAGGGCTCGGGCAAGACGAGCGTGCAGAAGCAGGTCTTCGCGGCGATGCCGCGGGGGAGCGTGTTCTACGACGGCGACGACACCGCCACCCTCCACCCCGACTACGCCGCGGTGATGCGCGCCGACGACGTCACCGGGCACGGCATCATCGCGGAGACGCTCCCCGTCCACACCGCCTGTATGGAACACGTCCGCGCCCACGGGTTCTCGCTGGCGGCCAGCCACCCGCTGGGCCGTGTGGAGTGGGCCAGGGCCTGGGTGGACGGGTTCCGCGCGGCGGGGTGCCACGTCACCGCGGCGCTGCTGGCGGTGCCCTCGGCGGCGAGCCTGCTCGGCGCGGCCGACCGGTACCAGCGCAGCCGGGACCAGCAGGGGTTCGGGCGCTGGGTGCGTACGGAGCAGCACGACGAGTCGTACGCCGGCCTGTCCGACGTGGCCCACGACCTGGAGACGGGGGGACACGTGGACGCGTTGTACGTGCTGTCGCGTTCCGGGGCGGTCACCCACGCCAACCAGCTGGGAGGCGACGGCCGGATGCGCGGCGCGGCGGGTGTGGCCCGCGCGCTCGCGGCGGAGCGCGAACGTGCCCGCACCGCCGCGGAGGTCCGGGACTTCTCCGCGCGGCTGGCGGGGTTGCGGGACACCGCCGCGCACGCCGCCAGTGTTCCGGAATGGGTGCTGGAGGCGGCTGCCGACGCCGAGGAGCGCGCCGCGCGGTAGGAGCGGTGGGACACGCGTGCGCCGGCCGGCCGGGCGGGTGCCCGCCGCCCCGCGGTGGGCACCTCAGCAGCCGAGTTCCTTCGCGCGCCCCAACCCCAGGGCGACGATGTCGGCGACGAAGTAGTCGCCGGGGTCGCGGTGGTCGCGCAGCAGGTGGGTCTCGTTCTCGTCCACCCACATGAACTCGGTGTGTTTCTCCCGTTCCAGCTCCGGGGCACTCAGGTCCCCGTCCACGCGCACCAGGTAGTCGATCTCGTAGCGGTCGACGCCGTCCCCCGGTGTCCACACCAGGCGGTACAGGTCGGCCAGTACGGCGGTGAGCCGCCACCCGGTCTCCTCGGTGATCTCGCGGCCGAGGGCGTCGAGCATGCTCTCGCCCGGTTCGACGTGGCCGCCGACGATGTCCCAGCAGTGCGGGAACAGCGCGCGGTTCGGCGAGCGCCGCTGGGCGAAGGCCCGCCCGGTGCCGTCGGTGATGACGCCGCCCACGACCCACCGGTTGCCGTCGTTGGTGTCCGGGAACGAGATGCCGTCGGCGACCTCTACTTCGGCCATAGCCCCTCCTGGTTGTCCTGCGGCGCCGGGGGCGAGCCTACCGCCCCTCGGGGGAAGGACCGCTCCCGGGAAAACGCATGGTGAGGAGCTTCGCGCGGGGGGCGACGCGGTGCGCCAGGTCGAGGACCGCGTCGGTGCGGCTGCTGTCCTCGTCCAGCACCGAGAACAGGTTCACCCCCAGGTAGTAGGTGACCGCCGCGAAGGCGACCTCGCGCGCGGGTAGGAGCCGGCCCAGCGGGGAGCCGCCGACGACCCGTTCCCAGTGGTGCTCGATGAACGCGATCCAGGGTTCGGAGCGGCTGCTGATCTCGGCCCGCAGCGCGGGTTTGGTGACCGCCGCCGCCACGAGTTCGCAGAACTGGGCGAGGTACCCGTGCTCCAGGTCGGTGCGGTAGATCGTCGTGGCGGCCTCGACGAGCTCCTCCAGGGTGGTGGCCTGCGCCGCAGTGGCCTGGTGCAGTTCCATACGCCTCGCGGAGGAACGGTCCAGAGCCGCGAGTAGCAGCTGGTCCACACCGCCGAAGTGGTAGAAGACCAGGGCCGGGTTGGCCCCCGCGGACGTGGCGATGGCGCGTGCCGAGGCGCCGGCGTACCCCTCCTCGCGAAGGACCGTGCCCGCCGCGTCGATCAACCGGTCCCGGGTCCCCTCGCTGGGGCGCTGGGTGCGTGCGGTGTCCCTGGCCACGTGTCTCTCCCGTCGTCGCCGCGTGGGCGGCCCTTTCCATCGTCCCGTTCTCATCATAGGGTTTGATCATTCGTTTTAATCAACTGATTAAAACGATCGGTCAAAAGCGAACGGAGAGCGAGACCATGGACCACCCCCCGAACCCCGAGGACCCCGCCGACACCCCCGAACCCCCGGACGCCCCGCCGAGCGGCGCCCGGAGCCCTGCGGGAGGGCGCCTCCTCCTGGCGGCAGTCCTGCTCGCCCTGTTCGCGGCGATGCTCGGCTACAAGATCCTGGAGGCGGGAGGCCTGGAGCAGACCGCGCTGTTCTACGTGGGCCTTCCCGCCCTCATCGCGCTGACCGTGGCGGCGACGGCGGCCCCCCGGAGTCCGGTCGGCGTCGCCATGGCGGTGACCACGATCGGGCTGGCACTCGCCGGACCGCTGCTGAACGAGGGAGTGGTGTGCCTGCTGATGGCCGCGCCGCTGTTCTACGGAACCGCGGCGGTACTGGGGGCCGGACTCGCCCGGGCGCGCCGCGGCACCCGGCACCCCGGCCGTAACCACGCCCTGGTGCTGGTCCCGGTGCTGCTGCTGTGCGTGGAGGGGGTGGCCGGTGTCAGCTACCTCCCGCGCGGCGGGGAGGGAACGGCACAGCGTGTCGTCGGCGCCGGCCCGGAGCGGGTCGCCGCGGCGCTCGCCGAACCACCCGACTACGCCTCCCCGCGCTCCGCGTTCCTGCGGGTGGTGCCGTTCCCGCGCCCGGACGAGGCCCGCGGCTCCGGACTGGAGGTGGGAGACCGCCGCACGGTCGAGTTCGCCGGACACGAACGCACCACCATGACGCTCGAGGTCACCGAGAGCGACGTCCGCGCCGACAGCGGCCGGGTCGTCTTCACCGTCGTCGGGGACACGACACTGGCCCGCTGGCTGGAGCTGCGCTCCGCCGAAGCGAGCTGGGAGCCCGCGCCGGGCGGCACGAAGCTCGACTGGACACTGCGCTACCGCCGGACCTTCGACCCCTCCTGGTACTGGGGGCCGCTGCAGGGCTACGGCATGGACCGCGCCGCCGGCTACCTCCTCGACACCGTCGCCGCCGAGGCCTACGGCCAGCCGCCAGCCGGCCGCACCGCACCGTGATCCCCGCTCTGGTCGCCCACGGGGCGATGCTGCAGGACGCCGCCGTCATCCGCGCCGTCGCCGTTTTCGCGCCGCTGCTGGCACTGCTGGCGGTGGCGGCGCGGCGCCCGCCCACCCCCGTGGACACCGCCGGCGCCGTCGTCGCGACCGCCTGGAGCGGTCTGGGCGTGTTCCTGCTCAACCAGGCGGCGCCGGCGCTGGAGTGGTGGTCCCTGCACGCCGACGGCGCCGTGGTGCGCGGCACCCCCGTCGACCTGTGGCTGGGGTGGGCCCTCCTGTGGGGCGCGCTCCCGGCGCTGCTGCTGCGCGACCTCCCCACGGTGCCGGTACTGGCCGGACTCACCTGGCTGGACGTGGCCACGATGCCGCTGGCCGGTCCGGTGGTCCGCCTCGGGGAGGGGTGGCTGGTCGGAGAGCTCGCGGGGGTGGTGACCTGCCTGGGGCCGGCGGCGGCGCTGTCGGCCCTGACCCGTTCGGGCCGTAACCCCGCCCTCCGGAGCGGAACCCAGGCCCTGCTCGCGGGGGCGTTGACCCTGGCGCTGCCGCTGTACCTGCTCGGGGCCGAGCCCACCGGCCCCTCGTGGCGGGTCGCCGCCGGCGCGCAGCTCGTGGCGGGGACCGTCCTGCCCGGGCTGGCGGCCGCCCGCGAGTTCGCCGCCGCGGGCCGGGGCACCCCACTGCCCTACGACCCGCCGAGGCGCCTGGTCACCAGCGGACCGTACGGCTACCTGCGCAACCCCATGCAGGTGTCGGTCGCCGCCGCCTACGCCGCCTACGCGTTGCTGGCCGCCGACGTCCGCGTACTGGCCGGCGTCGCCACGGCCGCCGGTTACGGCGCGCTCGCCACGTGGCACGAGAACGGGCGGCTGCACCGCCGCTTCGGGGAGGACTGGCGCCGTTACCGCGCCGGGGTGCGGCCGTGGCTGCCGCGGATCCGGCCGTACCCGGGCCGCGACCCGGCGACGCTGTACGTGGCCGGAAGCTGCGGCATGTGCTCCGAGCTGGGCCGGTGGCTGGCGTCGCGCCGACCGGTGGCGCTGCGGCTGCGCCCTGCCGAGGAGCACCACCGGCCGCTGGAGAGGCTGACCTACGAGGGAGGGCACGGACTCCGTGTCTGTGGTGTGGCCGCACTGGCGCGGGCACTGGAACACCTCCACCTGGGCTGGGCCCTGTTCGGGTGGGCGATAGCGCTGCCGGGGCTCCGCCACTTCCTGCAACTGGCCGCGGACGCCGCGGGCGCGGGACCGCGGCGGCTCCCCCGCCCCGACCGCGGCTGACCCCACGGCCCGGCCTCCCGCGGAGGGGCGCACCCCGGTTCCGGGATTGCGGTGACGCGTGTGACCGCCATACTGCTCCGGGAGTGAGGAACCGGCAGGAGCCACGATGCAGAACAACAGTGAGACCGCCCCCGCAGCGGAGCCCCGCCCCGACCGCCCCGCCCCGCGGCGGCGCCGGTGGCCGCGCTTCCTGCTCGCCCTCCTGATCGCGCCGTGGGCCGTCTGGGCGGTCGTGCGGCTGTTCGGCCTGGAGACCGGGTTCCCCCTGGTTCCCACCGTCGCGTTCACCCCCTACGCCGCTGTCACGGCGGTCATCCCGCTCGCGGCGGCGCTGCTGGCGCGCTGGTGGTGGGGTGCCACCGTGGCGGTCGCCGTCCTCGCCTTCCTGGGGTACTGCGTCGTTCCCCGCGCCCTCCCGGCCCCGGATCCCCGCCCCGAACCCGACGGGCCGACCCTGCGGGTACTCACGGTGAACACCGGGTTCGGCGACGCCGACCCGGAGCGGGTCATGGAGCTGGTGCGGGAACACGACGTGGACGTGCTCAGCCTCCAGGAACTGACACCGGACGCCGCGGAGGCGCTCTCCCGGCAGGGGGTGGCCGAGGCGTTGCCGCACAGCGTTGCCGAACCCGCACCCGGGGCGGGCGGCGGCGCGCTGTTCGCCCGCCACCCGCTCGAACGCGTCGCGGCTCCGGCGGAGACGCAGTTCGCGATGCCGTACGCGGAACTGGACGTGCCGAAGGCACCCCCGGTGGAGGTGGTGTCGGCCCACGCGATGCCGCCAATGCTCCCCGGAACCATCGGCCAGTGGGAGGAGTCCCTGGACGCCCTGCCCGAGGCGGAGGCGGACGGGCCGTTGCGGGTGGTGGCGGGTGACCTCAACGCCACACTGGACCACGCGCGGCTGCGTTCCCTCCTCGCGACGGGCTACACCGACGCCGCTGCCGCCACCGGAGACGGGTGGCGCAGCACCTGGCCCGACGATCTCCCGCTCCCTCCGCTGACCATCGACCATGTCCTGGTGGACGACCGCGCCGCCGTGACGCAGGTGGGGGTGCACCGGGTGGAGGGGACCGACCACGCCGCGGTGCTGGCCTCGCTCACCCTCCCGGCGGAGTGAGGCCGCGACCGGCCGCCGACCGCGGCGGCCTCGTGGTCACCCGCCACCCCGCGCGCGGTACGGTAGTCGCCCCCCGGCGATACGCGCGTCGCCGCGTGCCGCACGCCGGAGAACGCCGGAAACCCGTCGCGACCGGGCACGGTTGAAGGGGTCTTATGGACGAACAGGCCATGCTCACCCGGGACCTCGTGCTGCGCATCTGCGCGAGTCCCACCGAATTCGACCACGACTGGCTCCGGCAGGATCGCAGGATCACCGCCCCGTTCACCGCCGAACGGGACAACGCCCTCCTGGAGACGATCGTCGCCGCCAGCCGCACCATGGGCGTGGACCGCCTGCTGATGTGCCGCACCAGGGGAGAGTTCTCCTACGAGCCGGTGACACTGGTTCCGGCCACCGTCCCCGGCATCGTCGACGTCATCCGCGACTGGGGCTCCGAACCCACCGACGTCCTCGTCGCGGTCGAGGACCTCTCCGCCGCCGTGCTGGTGACCGCATCCCCCCTCACCGTCGCCGCCGGCCCCGACGACTTCGTCCGCGCGTTCGTGGGGGACGACATTCCGCGGGCGCGCGCCGGTTTCGCCACCGAGGCGCGGGAGAGCCACGACCAGGAACTCATCCGCGCCGCGCAACGCTACAACTGCATCGAGGCCGGGGCGCGCCACGCGCGCGGCAACCGCGGCCCCGGCCCGGACCTGGCCGAACGCGTCGCCAACCGGGCCCGGACCGTGCGGGAGAACGCCGGCGCCGCCGTCAACGCCGCGCGGGCCCTGCGCGGGGCGTGGGGATGGGCCATGGCCGCGGTGCTGCTGCTGTCCCTGACCTTCGTTCCGGGGCTTCCCACCGCCGTTCCGGTCGTCACCGGCATGCTGTGGCTGCTGCTGCAGCTCGCCTGGCTGGCGCGGTCGCGCACCGTCAGCGTCGCGACCCTGCTGCGGGTGCTGGCACTGGGCGCGCTCACGCTGTGGCCGCTGGCGCTGGCCGAGCAGGCGGCCGCCCGTGCCGTGGGAGCGGACGTGGGAGGGTGGCTCACCGCCACCTACGTCGCGGTCCCGGTGGAGGAGGTGGGCAAGTTCGCGCCGCTGCTGCTGTGCAAGGTGGTGGCGCGCCGCCGCTGCAGGCGCTTCGCCGCCGTGGACTACCTGCTGCTCGCCGCCGCCTCCGGCGCGGGTTTCCACCTGGCCGAACAGGGGGTGCGGGCCGCCGCCGGCGCCGGTTTCTACCCCGTCGCCGCCCACCTCGGCGTGTTCACGCTGCTGCCCGGCTGGGTCGACCTTCCCGCCGACGGGATCCGGTTCTCCGGGCACGCCGTGACCACCGGCCTCGTCGGAGCGGCGCTGGGGTTGGCGATCGTGGGGCGCCGCTACTACGGGGCGTGGCTGTGGCTGCTTCCGGCCGCGGCGGTGTGGGTCGCCTCGCTCGAACACCTCATGTTCAACGCGGCCCGCAGCGGTGTGGAGCCCACCGCCGCCACCGCCGCCCTCGCGGCCGTGGTCGGCAACGGCGCGGCGACCCGCTGGCTGCTGCTGGCGCTGCTGGCCGCGGCGGTCCTGCTGGACTACCGGTTGGCGCGTTTCTCCGCCGACACCACCCCGCCGCTTCCGGGCCGCGCGCCACTGGCGCGGTTGCGGAGCCGGGCGCGCGGCCGCGCCGTTCGGATCGCGGTGCGGGTCCCCGGGGACATCGCGCCCGTGTTCCGCCGTGCCGCCCTGGTGTGGGCGCGGTTCCCGGTGACGCTGGCCACCGCCCTGTCGGCGGTCCTGCACGAGGCGGCGGTGATGCTGGCCTCGGCCCGGCAGGGACCGGAGACGCTCGCCACCGCCTGGCGGTTCCTGCGGCACCGCCGCGCGCACGCGATGGGTGCCGCCCGGGCGCAGGAGAGGCCCTGGCGCGCGTTCCCCACCCGGGACGACCTCAGCGCGACCAGGGAACGGTTGGAGACCGCGCTGCGCTGCGCTCCCGCCGCGACCGCCGCGGCGGTCGCGGCGGCCGGGGCGGTGGCCGCCCTCACTCTTCCCGCGGCGAGCGCGCTTCCGGACGGCGCGGGCGACGGGGGAGTCGCGGTGGCCGCCGTCACGGTGCAGGAGGCCGGGCAGTGGCTCCGGGCGTTGCCCGCCCACGAGCGGCTGTGGGCGGCAGCCGCGGCGTTCGCCCTGGTGAACCTGGTCACGGTCGGGGTGGGCGTGCCGCACACCCACCCCGCGCTGCGCAACGTGCTGCGTCACCCGGGCAGCAGCCTCAGCACGATCCTGGGGGCCGCCGCTCCGGGCCAGCTCGGCTACGTCGCCGTGCCCCTGCTGGGCGGACTGCTTCCCGCAGGGGTGGTGCGGCTGCTGCGCCCCCGGTGAGGGGAGTTGTTCCTCACAGCCGCACCAGGTGCTCCAACGGGAACGGGGGACGTGCCAGCGGCCGCACCGCCAGCCGCAACAGCGCCAGCGGAGTGTCGTCACCGGCGGTGCGGTTGCCGTTCAACCGGCCGCATCCGGTGCAGCGGTGGATCAGGGCCCACTCGCCGTCCCCGCGCACGGACACGGACGGGAGCGGCACTCCGCCTTGCGGTCGCCGGGTGCGCCGTCGTCGACGTGCCTGCTCCACAGGCACACGGGACAGTGGTTGCGGTGCGCCGTCCCCGGTGCGCTGGCCGCCACGTCCGTGCGGCAGTTGAGGCAGCGGAACGACGCGGTACGGGAACGCTGTCGGTTCTGGGACACAGTGGTACTCCAGACGGGAACTCGGGTGGTGACGGGTGTCTCCGTCCTCCGAGCGCGCCCGGCGCCCCGTGCGGGAGTCGTGTCCCGCGCCGCCGGCCGTCGGGGGTCAGGCCGGCGGCGCGTCCCCGGCACGGGAGATGCGGGGCGCACTCGGAGCAGTCCGGTTCGTCGGCACGGGGCCACCTCTCTTCGTTCCACGACACCGCGGTCCGCCCGACAGTCGACCACCGCGGTACGGGCGGCGCAACCCGATTTCTCCGTACCGGTGACCGCGCACCCGTGCCAGACTGGACAGCATGCCGCCTACGTTCGCCGAAGCCCGCGTCGACCTGGGCGCGATCCGGGACAACATCGCGACCCTCCAGCGCACAGCACCCCGTTCGGCCGTCATGGGAGTGGTCAAGGCCGACGGTTACGGACACGGAATGCTTCCCGCCGCCCGGGCGATGCTGGCCGGCGGGGCGACGTGGCTGGGAACGGCGTTCGTGGAGGAGGCGCTCGAACTGCGCGACGCCGGCGTCGCCGCGCCGGCGGTCGCCTGGATCCTCCCGCCGGGCGCGCCCCTGGCCGACGCGGTCGCCGCCGGGATCGACCTCGGGGTGAGCACCCCCTCCCTCGTCACCGAGGCCGCCGCCGCGGGACGGGCGGCGGGGCGGCCCGCACGGGTGCACCTGAAGGCCGACACCGGTCTGAGCCGCGGCGGTGTCGTCGCCGAGCACTGGCCCGCCACCGTGGAGGCGGCGGCGCGCGCCGAGCAGGCGGGCGAACTGCGGGTGACCGGTGTCTTCTCCCATTTCGCCTGCGCGGACGAACCCGGCCACCCGTCCATCGCCGTCCAGCAGGAGGCGTTCGACACGGCGCTGCGGGCCGCCCGCGAGGCCGGGCTGCGGCCCGAGGTGCGTCACCTGGCGAACTCCGCGGCGACCCTGACCCTGCCGGATACCCACTTCGACCTGGTGCGGGCGGGTATCGCCGCCTACGGCCTGAGCCCCATCCCGGACCTCGCGGACACCGGCCTGCGCCCGGCCATGACGCTGCGCTGCGCCATCGCCCTGGAGAAGCGCGTACCGCCCGGCAGCGGGGTGTCCTACGGTCACCGTTACACCACCGACCGGGAGACGACGCTGGCCCTCGTCCCGCTCGGCTACGCCGACGGGGTGCCGCGCGCCGCCTCCAACGCCGCACCGGTGCTGGTCGCCGGGAAGCGGCGCACCATCTCCGGGACGGTGTGCATGGACCAGTTCGTCGTGGACCTCGGGGACGACGCCACGAACGGCCACGGCGAGTACGCCGTGCTGTTCGGCCCCGGTGACAGCGGCGAGCCCACCGCCCACGACTGGGCGAGCGTCCTGTCCACGATCCCCTACGAGGTGGTCACCCGCGTCGGCCCGCGGGTGCCGCGCGTCCACGTCGGCGTCTGCTGACGCCCATCCCGCGGGCCGCACGGGCGCTGCCGCCGCGGCCCTACCCTGGGAGGGAGCCCCGCGACGGGAACGGGGACCACCGGAACAGAGCACCACGGTGAGCCAATGTCTGACACCACAGCAGCGACCGCCGCGCACACCACCACTGTCACCGCGGCGAGTGACGCCGCCATGCGGGAACTCGGGCGGAGCCTGGCCGGCCGGTTGCGCGCCGGCGACCTGCTGATCCTCTCCGGCCCGCTGGGAGCGGGGAAGACCACCCTCACCCAGGGGATCGCCGAGGGGCTGGGGGTGCGCGGTCCGATCACCTCGCCCACCTTCGTACTGACGCGTGTCCACCCCTCCCGCAGCGGCGGACCCGACCTGGTGCACGCGGACGCCTACCGGTTGGCCGACGCCGCGGAGCTCGACGACATCGACCTGGACTCGAGCCTGGACGACACGGTCACCGTCGTGGAGTGGGGCTCGGGCCTCGCGGAGGAGCTGTCCGAGCGGCGGCTGGAGGTCGACATCGAACGCCACCCCGACGAGACCCGGATCGTGCGGTTCACCGGCCACGGCGACCGGTGGTCCGGCGCGCTCCCCGACACCGAATAAGCTGGTTGGCCGTGCTGCTTCTGGCTTTCGACACCGCTACCCCCGCCGTGACCGCAGCGGTATGCGCGGACGACGGGAAGAACGTCAACGTGCGCGCGAGCGCCTCCTCGGTGGACGCCCGCCGCCACGGTGAGCTGCTGACCCCGACCATCCGGCGGGTCCTCGACGAGGCGGGCGCCTCCCCGGGCGACCTCACCCACGTCGCCGTCGGTATCGGGCCCGGCCCCTACACCGGGCTGCGTGTGGGGTTGGCCACCGCCCAGGCGCTCGCCGGTTCCCTCGGTATCCCGTGCCACGGGGTTCCCACCCTGGACGCGGTCGCGTTCGCCTCCGGGCGGCGGGAACCGTTCATCGCGGTCAGCGACGCCCGCCGCAAGGAGGTGTTCTGGGCGCACTACGCCAACGCGGCCACCCGCACGGGCGAGATCGCCGTCGACCGTCCCGCCGACGTCGCCACCGGCGGCCTCCCGGTAGTGGGCCACGGCGCGTGGCTCCACGCCGACGTGTTCGGCGTGTCCGCCGAGGACGCCGAGCCGCTGTACCCCTCGGCCGCCGCCCTGGGCGAGGTCGCGCTCGGCCGGCTGAATGCCGGGGAGGAGCTTCCCGCCGCACGGCCGCTCTACCTCCGCAGACCCGACGCCGCCCAGCCGGGCTCCCCCAAGAAGGTGCGACAGTGACGGACGCCACCCCCGACTACGAACTGCGCCGGATGGCCGACGAGGACGTCGCCGCGGTGATGGAGCTGGAACGCGCCGTGTTCCACGGCGAGGCCTGGACCGAGGGGATGCTGCGCTCGGAGGTGGCCGAGCCCACCCGCTACTACATCGTGGCCGTCCAACCGGACCCGGGCGAGCGCATGGTCCTTCCGGGACGTCCGGGCAACCCGGAACGCGGCGAGATCCTCGGCTACGCCGGGCTGCGCATGGTCCCGCCGGAGGGCGACGTGCAGACGATCGCGGTGTCGTCCGCCCAGTGGGGCCGGGGGATCGGTGCCGCCCTGCTGACCGGGCTGCTCGACCGGGCCCGCCAGGAGGAACTGACCGAGGTCTTCCTGGAGGTGCGCTCGGACAACCCCCGGGCGCAGGAACTCTACCGGCGGTTCGGTTTCACCGAGATCGGGACGCGACGCAACTACTACCGGGACGCGGACGCGATCGTGATGCGCCGTACCGCACCGGAACAGGAACGACCCTCCGAGGGGAGTCACCATGGCCAGTAACGACGGTCACCCGCTGGTTCTGGGTATCGAGACCTCCTGCGACGAGACCGGTGTCGGTCTCGTGCGCGGGTGCGAGCTTCTCAGCGACGAGGTCGCCTCCAGCGTCGAGCAGCACGCCCGGTTCGGCGGGGTCGTGCCGGAGGTGGCCAGCCGCGCCCACCTCGAGGCGATGTCACCCACCGTGGAGCGGGCGCTGGACAGCGCGGGCGCGCGCCTCGAGGACGTGGACGCGATCGCCGTCACCGCCGGCCCCGGGCTGGCGGGAGCGCTGCTGGTGGGCGTGTCGGCGGCGAAGGCCTACGCGTTGGCGCTGGACAAACCGCTCTACGGCGTGAACCACCTGCTCGGGCACGTGGCGGTCGACCAGCTGGAGCACGGCCCCCTGCCCACCCCCTGCGTCGCGCTGCTGGTCTCCGGCGGGCACACCTCGCTGCTGCTGGTGCGGGACGTCGCCACGGACGTGCGGCTGCTCGGCGACACGGTGGACGACGCCGCCGGCGAGGCCTACGACAAGGTGGCGCGGCTGCTGGGGCTGCCGTACCCGGGCGGTCCGCCGATCGACCGCGCTGCCCGGGAGGGCGACCCGCTGGCGCTCCGGTTCCCGCGCGGCAAGCTGGGGGACGGCAGCTACGACTTCTCGTTCTCCGGTCTGAAGACCGCGGTGGCGCGGCAGGTGGAGGACGGGCAGAGCAACGGCCTCCAGCCGTCCGTGCCCGACATCGCGGGGGCGTTCCAGGAGTCCGTGGTGGACGTGCTCACCCGCAAGGCCGTGGACGCGTGCGTGGAGTACGGCGTGGGGCACCTGGTGATCAGCGGGGGTGTGGCGGCGAACTCGCGGCTGCGCGACCTCGCGGGCCAGCGCTGCGCCGAGACCGGGGTGGAGCTGCGGATTCCCCGGCCGCGGCTGTGCACCGACAACGGGGCGATGATCGCCGCGCTCGGGGCCGACATCGTCGCGGCCGGTTTCCCCCCGTCACCGCTGGATCTGGCCACCGACACCTCCCTGCCGGTGGAACGGCCGCTGGCGGGATGATCCGCACCGCCCGCGCGGCGTGCACCGGCCGGCGCACGGGTCCCGCCGGCGGGGGGTGACACGCGAGGGGGCCGACCGCGCGGGCCGGCCCCTGCCGTGAGCGTCGGAAGCGACGAGTCGGGTTCCTCTACTCGTCGTCGTCCTCGTCCTCGTCGTCCTTGCGGCGCTTCTTCTTCCGGTCGCCCGGCCGCAGCAGCGCCTCGGCGAGGGCGAGCATGGTCTCCTCCAGCGACGCCAGGCGCTTGGTGATGTCGTCGTGCGACGTCTCCACCGTGTCGCTGACCGTCTCCTCGAACTCGTGCCGGTCGGGCCGGGACTGCAGCTCACGCATCAGCGGTTCGAGGGAGTCCACCAGCCGCTGGTCGATCGCGGCGAGCTTGTCGGAGTGGTCGACCTGCGGGCGCTCCGCAAGTTCGGTGAGCCGGCGGTGCAGCTCGCTGACCTCCATGTTCGCGGGGAGCTGGCTGAGGCGCTGGTTGAGCGCCTCCAGCCGGTCGTCGACCGCCTCCAGCCGGCCGTCCACACCGGTGATGTGGCCGTTGACCCCTTCGAACTGGCCCTCGACGCCGTTGACCCGGCCCTCGATGCCTTCCAGGCGCCCGTTGATGCCGTCGAGTCGTCCGTCGACACCGTCGACCTTGCCCTCCACACCTTCGAAGCTGCCGTCGAAGTGTCCCTCGAAGGTGTCGAACCGTTCGCTCAGCCGGCCGAGTTTGTGCTCGAAGTCGCCGCTGAGGCTGGTGAAGTGCTGGTCGACCTTCTCGGTGATCCCCTTGCCGTGCTGGTCGACCTTCTCCGTGAGGTCCTTCTCGTGCTGGTCGAGCCGTTCGTGCACCGAGCTCCGGTGCTCCTCGAACAGTCCGGTGACGACGGTGTGCTGCTCGTCGGTCCTGGTGTTGAGCGTGTTGACGCTCTCCTCCACCGACCCGCGCAGCTCCTCGAGGGCCGCGGTGGTCGCGGCGAGGTCCTCCTCGGCCTTGGCGCGCAGGCTCTGGGTGTTCTCCTCCAGCTTGGCGGCCAGGTGTTCGCGGTGCTGGTCGTCGCGGTCCCGCACGTCGGCGCGGTGCAGTTCCAGCTGCTCGTTGAGCTCGGTGAGCCGGTCCTGCAGCTGGCCGCGCAGTTCCCCGAGTTTCTCCTCGGTGGTCTCGGTGAGCTTGCCGACGGCGTTGTTCGCGTCGGCGACCGCGGCCGTGGCCTCCGCGTGGTTCTCCTCGGCCTGCGTGCTGAGGCGGCTGACCCCCTCGGAGACCTTGGACGCCACCGCCTCGTGCTGCTCGTCGGCCTTGGCCGCGAGGGCGTTGTTGACCTCGTCGAGTTTGTTGGTGAGGGCGGTGTGGGTCTCGTTGGTGGTGGTGCGGAGGTTTTCTTCGGTGGTGTCGAGTTTGTTGGTGACGGTGGTGTGTTGGTCCTGGAGGGTTGTCGCGAGGGTGTCGTGGCGTTCGTTGACGGTGGCCGCCAGGGCCTCTTTGCCGTCGCTGACGGCCTGCTCCAGCGCCGCCCGGTTCTCGTCGAGTTTGTTGGTGAGGGCGGTGTGGGTCTCGTTGGTGGTGGTGCGGAGGTTTTCTTCGGTGGTGTCGAGTTTGTTGGTGACGGTGGTGTGTTGGTCCTGGAGGGTTGTCGCGAGGGTGTCGTGGCGTTCGTTGACGGTGGCCGCCAGGGCTTCCTTGCCGTCGCTGACGGCCTGCTCCAGCGCTTCCCGGCCCTCGGAGATCGTCGTGGTCAACGTCTCGTGGTGGGAGTCCAGACGCTCGGTGGTGGTGCTCAGGGAGCTCTCCAGCGCCTCGGCGCGGGAGGTGAGCGAGGCCATCGCCTCGTCGAGCCGCGCGAACCGCTCCTGCACGTTGGAAGCGAGCTCCTCCACGCGGGTGGTCAGCGCCTCGATCTGGCTCTCGGTCCGCTCGCCCGCGTCGGCGACCGTCTGCAGCCGGGAGAGCGTGGTCTCCAGGTTCCCGGCGATGCCGTGGATGTCCTCCCGCATCGACGGGATCTCGCTGAGGGGCTTGACCCGCTCACCGACCGACTCGATGTGCTCCGCCAGCGTCTCGGCCCACTCCGGCGGGCGCGAGGCGAGCTCGTCCACACGGGTCTGGATCGTCGCGACCGATTCGGACAGCGCCGCGAACTCACGCTCGCGGAACTCGCGCAGCAGCCACTCCATGCCCTCGAGCCGCTGGCGCATCTCCTCGCTGACCGCCCCCTGCGTTTTCTGCTCGGAGGCCTGGTCCTGCGCGGCTCGGGACAGGAGATCCCGCATTCGGTCGGAGATCCCGGTCTGGCCTCCTCCGTTGAGGAAGTCCTGGTTGGTCTGTTCCACCGAGGTGCTCCTTTTGGTCTGACGCCCATCCGGTTTCGGCCGCGGATGGATGGTGTTCTCGACGGATCCCGGCGGGCTCCGGGAGCGCACCGGCGCGGGCGCCACAGGCGGGAGCTGTTCCCTGGCGTTCCGTGATGGTGCAGCGACGACGTATGGCGAACACTCCACTTGTTGTCGACCGCCCGGTGGTTCCGTCGGACAAACCCGCGATGAGAGGGGAAGGATTCAGCGGGGCCAGTTTAACGACACAGGCCCTGGCTGCCTGGGCCAAGTGCCAAAGATCCGGGATTTTCGCAGCCGCCCGCGTGAGTCACGTTAGTACGCCGCCGGGGCGCGGTCACGCCCGCGGCGGCCGGTGACCCCGGACACGTCGTCACCGGGCGGAGGCGGCGTCTTTGCAGAGCAGGCACACCGGGCGGTCGTCGATCCTGGTGAGGACCACAACGGCGGAGTTCGGCCCGGAGGGTTTGAGGTCGCGGCGGAGCTTGTCCACGTCCACGGCCGAACCGCGTTTCTTAATCGTTACCGTCCCGACCCTCCGCTCCCGCAGCACGGCCCGGAGCCGTTTGGCCGAGAACGGCAGTACGTCGGTGACCTCGTAGGCCCGGCAGAACGGGGTGGCCACGAGCCGGTCGGCGGTGATGTAGGCGATGTGCGGGTCCAGCAGGGCTCCGTCGACCTCGCGGGCGGCGGCCGCCACGAGGTGCGCGCGCACCACCGCGCCGTCGGGTTCGTACAGGTAGCGTCCGGGCGCGGCCACGGGCGCGGAGTCCTCCTCGGCCGCGCTGGTGAGTGTCGCGGGCTCCGCGGAGCCCTCCCGCAGCAGTGTGGCCCGGCGCCCGGAACCACCCAGGGCGCCGAACCACAGGGCCGCCTCCTTCACCTCCCCGTTGACCGAGACCCACTCCGCGTGGGCCCCCTCGGGGACGCGTTCGTGCGGTATCCCGGGGGCGGCCTTCACACAGGCGGCGCGCGCGCCGCGGGCGAGCCCGAGCACGGTCGACCACGGCGGCGAGTAGGCGTCGGGGTCGAACACCCGGCCCCGTTGGCCCCGGCGGGCCGGGTCGCAGAACACGGCGTCGTAGGCGCCCGCGTCGAGCGCCTCCGCGTCGGCCACGCGTGCCGTGGCGCGTTGGCCCACGCCCCACGCGTCGATGTTGGCGTTGGCGACGGCCACGGTGTGCGGGTCGCTGTCGACGCCCTCCACCGCCAGTCCCGCACGCGCCATGCTGAGCGTGTCGGCGCCGATGCCGCAGCACACGTCCGCGACGAGCGAACCCGGTGCCAGGGCGGAGGCGAACCTCCCGGCCCGGTGCCGGGCCACGGTCAGGCGGGTGGCCTGCTCCAACCCGTCGGTGGTGAAGTACATCGCCTCGGCCTCATCGCCGAACTTCGCGCGTGCCCGGTCCCGCAGCCGGATCTGGGTCAGCGCCGCCGCGGCCACGTCGTCGGCGCCGTCGTCGCCGGCGGCCGCGCGCGCGTGGGGATCGCGGCGCAGTCGGGTCGCCGCAGCCAGGGGATCGGCCGCGGCGTCCGCGGCGCTCACCGCGCCGAGTAGCCGCTGCCCATCCGGGGTGCGCAGGGCCTGCAGTGCCGCTGATGGGTCGCTCGTCACCGGGTTGCTCTCCTGTTATCCGCTGTTTGACGAGCCGTGTGGGCCCGACTAATGTTCCATACTGGCACTCGCCAAGGTAGAGTGCTAATCGCGACGAGGCCGGTCTGGCACCCGCGACGGCAGGCCGCCGTGGTCGCCCCATTTAGCTAGCGTGCCGTTTCGGATCATTGACCATGGAGGGGGAGGTCACAACCGTGTCGACCGCCACCAAGACCGTACTCAAGCCCCTTGACGACCGCGTCGTTGTCAAGACGCTCGAGGCCGAGGAGACCACCGCGTCCGGCCTCGTCATCCCGGACACCGCGAAGGAGAAGCCGCAGGAGGGCGAGGTTCTGGCCGTGGGGCCGGGCCGCCTGGACGACAGCGGCAACCGCACCCCGCTGGACGTCAAGGTCGGTGACATCGTCCTGTACAGCAAGTACGGCGGCACCGAGGTCAAGTACGACAACGAGGACTACCTCGTGCTCTCCGCCCGCGACCTGCTGGCGGTCGTCGAGAAGTAGCGCCGACCGCGCTTCCCGGCGTCATTGACATGACCTCCCGCCCCGGCCGGCGCGACGCCGGGCGGGGCGGTTTTTGATTCCCACGTACTTGCGAGGACTCGTAACTATGCCGAAGATCCTGGAATTCGAGGACGAGGCCCGCCGCGCCCTCGAGCGGGGTGTGGACCACCTCGCCGACTCCGTCAAGGTGACCCTGGGCCCCAGCGGCCGCAACGTCGTGATCGACAAGCAGTACGGCGCACCCACCATCACCAACGACGGCGTGACCGTCGCGCGTGAGATCGAGCTGGAGGACTCCTACGAGGACCTCGGCGCTCAGCTCGTCAAGGAGGTCGCCACCAAGACCAACGACGCCGCCGGCGACGGCACCACCACCGCCACCGTTCTCGCTCAGGCGCTGGTGCACCAGGGCCTGCGCAGCGTGGCGGCCGGCGCCTCCCCGATGTCGCTGAAGAGCGGCATCGACGCCGCCGCGCGCGCCGTCTCCGAGACGCTGGTGAACAACGCCCGCTCCGTGGAGGAGCGCGGTGACATCGCCTACGTGGCCACCAACTCCGCTCAGGACGAGCAGATCGGTGACATGATCGCCGAGGCCTTCGACAAGGTCGGCAAGGACGGCGTCATCACCGTGGAGGAGTCGCCCACGTTCGGGCTGGACCTCGACTTCACCGAGGGGATGCAGTTCGACAAGGGCTACGTCTCGCCCTACTTCGTGACCGACAACGAGCGCCAGGAAGTGGTGCTCGAGGACGCGAACATCCTGATCAACCAGGGCAAGATCTCCAACCTGAACGAGCTGCTCCCGCTGCTGGAGAAGGCCGCCCAGAGCAAGAAGCCGCTGCTGATCATCGCCGAGGACATCGAGGGTGACGCCCTGGCGGCGCTCGTGCTGAACAAGATCCGTGGCCAGCTCAACGTCGCCGCGGTGAAGGCGCCCGGCTTCGGCGAGCGCCGCAAGGCGATGCTGCAGGACATCGCCACCCTCACCGGCGGCCAGGTCATCGCCGAGGAGGTCGGCCTCACCCTGGAGAACGCCGACCTCGACGTGCTGGGCAACGCCCGCCGCATCACGGTCACCAAGGACGACACCACGATCGTGGACGGCTCGGGCAACCAGGCCGACGTGGACGACCGGGTCCGCCAGATCAAGAAGGAGATCGAGGCCAGCGACTCCGACTGGGACCGGGAGAAGCTGCAGGAGCGGCTCGCCAAGCTCGCCGGCGGCGTCTCCGTCCTGCGCGTGGGTGCCGCCACCGAGGTCGAGCTCAAGGAGAAGAAGCACCGTCTGGAGGACGCGATCTCGGCCACCCGCGCCGCGATCGAGGAGGGCATCATCTCCGGCGGCGGTGCCTCCCTGGTGCACGCCGCCTCCGCGCTCGACGGGATCGACCTGGAGGGCGACGAGGCCACCGGCGCGGCCATCGTGCGCCGCGCGCTGCAGGAGCCGGCCCGCTGGATCGCGGAGAACACCGGCGCCGAGGGCTACGTCGTCACGCACAAGATCGCCGAGCTCGGCAAGGGCCAGGGCTACAACGCCGCCACCGGCGAGTACGCCGACCTGATGAGCCAGGGCATCATCGACCCGGTCAAGGTCAGCCGTTCCGCGGTGGAGAACGCCGCGTCCATCGCCGGCATGCTGCTCACCACCGAGGCGCTGGTCGTGGACAAGCCGGAAGAGGAGGAGTCCGAGTCCGGTCACGGACACGGCCACTGATACCTCCGGCGCGGCAGCGCGGCACAGCGCCCGCCGAGCCGTGAGCTCCTACCATGTGTGTCCCGGGAACACTCCCGGGGCACACGTGTGTGTTTCCGCCCTTACAGTGAAATGTGACCATTCTGTAGCCTCTGACTGTGCCGGGTGAGTCCACTGTGCGGGGCACCATTCCAGATGTGACCGATCGACGCGCCGCGCGGGACGGCCGCGCCAAACGAACGCCCACCCGGCGCGAAACGAACGACACGGAACTCAACCGCCTGACCTCGCGTGCGCTCCGGGGCGAGCACGGTGCGGTGGACTCCCTCATCCGGGAGGTCCGCCCCATGGTCCTCAACTACTGCAGGGCACGCCTGGCACGCGTCTCCGGCGCCACCCACCACTCCGACGACGTCGCCCAGGAAGTGTGCATCGCGCTGCTCACCGCGCTGCCGCGCTACCAGGACATGGGGCGCCCGTTCGCGACGTTCGTCTACGGCATCGCCTCACACAAGGTCGCCGACGCGCTACGCAAGACCTCCCGCGCCGACCTCCCCACCGACACCGTCCCCGACCACCCCGACGAACGGCCCGGCCCGGAGGAGGCCACGGTCCGCGCCCTCGACTCCCAACACGCGCGCGACCTGCTGGACGAACTCCCCGACCAGCAGCGGCGGCTGCTGGTGCTGCGGGTGATCGCGGGACTCACAGCAGACGAGACCGGCCACGCCCTGGGCATGTCCGCCGGGGCGGTGCGGGTCGCCCAGCACCGCGCCCTCACCCGGCTGCGCCACCTGGCGGCGAGCGGTCCCCTCGACCGGCTCGGCTGACCGGCGCCGGCGGGTGGCCGTGCCCACACGCCTCCGGCGGTCACGACCTCGGGATTGGGCACCGCACCCCTCCACTGGCGTCCTAGGATGAGACTACAGGCGCGAGTGGTTGGAGATGCTGATGACGCAGCTGTTCACTGGGGAGGGCGGCAAGGTGCTGCCGCCGGGGCTCACCTACGACGACGTTCTGCTGGTGCCGTCCTATTCGGACCTGCAGCCGGGCGAAGCCGACACCGGAACGCGCCTCTCGCGCAATATCGAGCTGCGTATCCCGTTGTTGTCGGCCGCGATGGACACGGTGACCGAGGCCCGGATGGCCGTGGCCATGGCCCGCCAGGGCGGCGCCGGAGTACTGCACCGCAACATGACCACCGAGGAGCAGGCGGACCAGGTCGACCTGGTGAAACGCTCCGAGGCGGGCATGGTGACCGACCCGGTCACCTGCCGCCCGGACGACAGCCTGGCCGACGTGGAGGAGATCAGCGGCCACTACCGCATCTCCGGCGCACCGGTGACCGACGCCGAGGGGCGTCTGGTGGGAATGGTCACCAACCGCGACATGCGGTTCGAGGAGGACCGCAGCCGCGAGGTCCGCGACGTCATGACACCGATGCCGCTGGTGACCGCACCGGTCGGCGTCGAGAGGGACGAGGCCTACCGGCTGCTGCGCGAGAACAAGGTGGAGAAGCTGCCGCTGGTGGACGAACGCGGCCGGCTGCGCGGGCTGATCACCGTCAAGGACTTCATCAAACGCGAACAGTTCCCGGACGCCACCAAGGACGCCGACGGCCGCCTCATCGTCGGCGCCGCCGTCGGGGTGGGGCCCGAGGGGGAGCAGCGTGCCCGGGCCCTGGTGGAGGCGGGCGTGGACTTCCTGACGGTGGACACCGCCCACGGAGACTCGCGCGGTGTCGCCGACATGGTCGCCAAGCTCAAGGCCAACTCCCGTGTGGACGTGGTCGCCGGCAACATCGCCACCCGCGGCGGCGCCCAGACGCTGATCGACGCCGGCGCCGACGGGGTCAAGGTCGGTGTCGGGCCGGGCTCCATCTGCACCACCCGGGTCGTCGCCGGTGTGGGGGCGCCGCAGGTCACCGCCGTGATGGAGAGCGCCAAGGCGGCCGGGCCGGCGGGGGTGCCGCTGATCGCCGACGGCGGTCTGCAGTACTCCGGTGACATCGCCAAGGCCCTCGTCTCCGGCGCGAGCACCGTGATGGTGGGCAGCCTGCTCGCCGGTGTGGAGGAGAGCCCGGGCGAGCTCATCTTCATCAACGGCAAGCAGTACAAGACCTACCGGGGCATGGGCTCGCTGGGGGCGATGCGGGGCCGCTCCTTCTCCAAGGACCGCTACTCCCAGGCCGAGGTGACCACCGAGGACAAGCTCATCCCGGAGGGTGTCGAGGGCAAGGTTCCCTACCGGGGGCCGCTGCACGCGGTGTCGCACCAGCTCACCGGTGGGCTGCGGCAGTCCATGTGGTACGCCGGAACCCGCACCGTCGCCGATCTGCGCGAGCACGGCCAGCTCATGCAGATCACCTCCGCCGGGTTGAAGGAGAGCCACCCGCACGACATCCAGATGGCGGTGGAGGCCCCCAACTACCAGGGGTGAGACGTGGTCCTTGGCGGCCGTGTGCCGTCGGGCGCGCCGTCTCCGGGAGATAAGGGGCGCGCCCGGCACTTAGCGTGGCCGGTGTGCTGGGGAAGGTGAGACCGCCGATGAGCTGGACCGGCTCCCCTGTGGTTGCGGGCCAGGGAGTGGAGCACAGCCGCGGCCTTCTCCTACAGGCGGGTGTCGGCACGTTTACCGAAGACCGTTGCCTGTGGTCGAGCCAGTGCCGAGGCGAGTAACCCGTGGTTGCGGATGACGGTCTCGCCTCCGAACGTCCGTTCGGCGGCGTGGATAAACCCGGGCATGATCAGATAAATCACTGGCCGAGCCGTTCCAGCGCCTCGGCGTAGCGCGGGAGTTCCTCATCGAGGATCTGGTCGAGCAGTTCAGTCCTACTGCGGTTCTCCGCGTACTCGCGGATCGCCTCTCTGGCGACGTCCTGCAGCGAACGGTTCTCGCGTTCGGCGAGACTGCGCAGGGCGGCCGCTTCGGAGTCGGAAAGGCGGGGCGCTATCGGCATACCTTGATGGTGCCACTCCAAGGGAATCCGGATAAAAGAGGCGCGTTCGAGAGTAACGCTGTGCTCGATGGGGGAGATGCGTGGCCGGTCGTCCTCCAAGGACCGTTATTCCCAGGCCGAGGTGACCACCGAGGACAAGCTCATCCTGGAGGGCGTGGAGGGGGAAATTTCCTATGCAGAGAGCGCACTGGGGAGAACTCTCCGATGATCTCCAAGAAGTTGAGGTCCTCGGTACGGTCTTCGCATCTACCGAACGTGGGGCGTTGTCACCACAGGAGTCGACTGGGATGATTCGAGCTTTTCCGGAAGGACTCTGAAGATGAGCTTTGAATAGCATCAATCCAGCTACTCGGGGCCGGATGGCGGAAACTGCCTTGAGGTTGCGGAGCAGCCTCGGCGTGTGTGGATGCGGGACACCCAGCATCGGAAGGGCGACCGGGTGTCGGTTCCCGCCCGGGAGTGGAACGTGTTCCTGGCCAGCGTGCGTCGCGGTGAGCTGTGAGGCCGGTGCCGGCTCCCTCCTCTGAGGACGGGGCGCCGGTAGCCGGGAAGGCGCGGCTATCCGAACGCGTCGAGGAGTAGTTGGCTCAGGGCCACGATCCACCCCGCCGCGCCGAAGACCATGCTGGCCAGCGCGATCCTCCGGGACACCGTCGAGTCCCGTTGGGCCTGGTGGGCTTGGTCCCGCTGCTCCTGGGCCGCCTCCGCCTGGACACGGAGATGCTCGTGCAGGCTCCTGGAGATGTCGTGGAGCAGCTCCAGATGGTGGTCGTTGCTGGGCTCGGTCCTGTAGCTCTCCAGACTGCGCGTGAGATCCCGCCGCGCCTGGGACGCGTTCTCGCCGTAGGGGCGCTGCCGGCCGCGGGCCCTGACGGTTTCCGGATCCCGCACCGAGTCCCAGAGTCTCCTGAGAGGGCCGGGCCGGCGCCGGGGAGGCGGTGCGGGAACGCCCTGCGGGGGAGGACCCGGAGCGGGAGCGCCCTGCGGCGGAGCACCCAGGGCGGGCGCTCCGGCGGCCGGTGTTCCTCCGCTCGTCCCCTCCGGCCCGGGCGCGGGGTACGGCGGCGGTGGGACAGTACCGGCCTCTGAGGGAGAGGCCCCGTAGCCCTGGGGCAGGTAGGGACCACCGGTGGCGGAACCGTCCGCTGGCTCCCCGTACAGGTCCAGGACGTGCTCCGCGTAAGCGACCACGTCAGGGTCGGGGGTCGTGTGGGGGGTGGCGTCCATGCCTCTACCCAAACAGAGCGGGCAACGGGAACAGAAGCCCGTCGTGGACCCTCCCGGCCTCTTCCGCGCACCGCCGCCGAGTGCCCGAGCGCCTCCCGGCGGCAGGTCCTCCACTCCAGCCCGACGGCGGCCAGCGCGGGGCCCGTGCCCACCACCGGGGCGGGAACGGGGTCGTCACCCGGGTAAACTCGGCCGTCGGTGAACCGCGCCGGCAGTCCCGCCGGTGAAACACAGCAGAGGGGGTCGAAGCCTTGGCGCAGACGGAGATCGGGCTGGGCAAGAACGCACGCCGCGCCTACGAGCTCGACGACATCGGGATCGTCCCGGCCAGGCGCACCCGTGACCCGGAGGAGGTGTCCCTCACCTGGCAGATCGACGCCTACCGGTTCGACATGCCGCTGGTCGCCAGCCCCATGGACAGTGTCGCCTCGCCGCAGAGCGTCATCGCCATCGGACAGCACGGCGGGTTGGGTGTGCTCGACCTGGAGGGGCTGTGGACCCGCTACGAGGACCCCGAACCGCTCCTGGCCGAGATCGCGGAGATGGACGACGCGGCCGCGACCAAACGGCTCCAGGAGATCTACACCGCTCCCATCCAGGAGGAGCTGATCGGCCGCCGGATCGAGGAGATCCGCCAGTCCGGCATCGTCACCGCCGCCCGGCTGTCCCCCCAGCACACAGCCCGCTACCACCAGGCCGTCATCGACGCGGGCGTGGACATCTTCGTCATCCGCGGCACCACCGTCTCCGCCGAGCACGTCTCCGGGCAGGCCGAGCCGCTCAACCTCAAACAGTTCATCTACGACCTGGACGTCCCGGTCGTGGTGGGCGGCTGCGCCACCTACAGCGCCGCGCTGCACCTGATGCGCACCGGCGCGGCGGGTGTCCTCGTCGGCTTCGGCGGCGGTTCCGGCCACACCACCCGCTCCGTACTGGGGGTGTCGGTGCCGATGGCCAGCGCGATCGGGGACGTCGCCGCCGCCCGCCGCGACTACCTCGACGAGTCCGGCGGCCGCTACGTGCACGTCATCGCCGACGGCGGCATGAGCCTCAGCGGTGACATGGCCAAGGCGCTCGCCTGCGGCTCCGACGCGGTCATGGTGGGCTCGCCCCTGGCCCGCGCCAGCGAGGCGCCGGGGCGCGGCTACCACTGGGGAAGCGAGGCGCACCACTACGAGCTCCCGCGCGGGGAGCGGGTCGACGTGGGCACGGTCGGCAGCCTGGACGCGATCCTGCACGGCCCCGCCTCCACCAGCGACGGTTCGATGAACCTGATGGGGGCGCTGCGCCGCACCATGGCCACCTCCGGCTACACCGACCTCAAGGAGTTCCAGCGCGTCGAGGTGGTCGTGAACCCGCACCGCTAGGACGCGTTGTCCTCGCGCGGGGCACCGCGCCCGCCAGTCGCGACCCGTCGTCGCCGTGCCGCCCGTCGCTCCCGCGTGACGCGGGAGCGAGCGGTTAGGCTGAAGTCCCGGGCGGTGCGGGCATCCGCCCGGGAGACTCCCGTCGCAGAAGGGCACGTGATGACGGCAGCGCGGATGGGGCCGGAGGAGCGCGTCGAAGCGCTCACCTACATGGCCGGCAACGAACTCGACGTCCTGGTTGTCGGCGGCGGCATCGTCGGCGCCGGGGTGGCGCTGGACGCGGTATCCCGCGGCCTGTCCGTGGGGGTGATCGAAGTGCGGGACTTCGCCTCGGGCACCTCCAGCAAGTCCAGCAAGCTCATCCACGGCGGTCTGCGGTACCTGGAGCAGCTCGACTTCGAACTGGTCCGGGAGGCGCTGACGGAACGCGGGCTGCTGCTGCAGCGCATCGCGCCGCACCTGGTGCGGCCGGTGCCGTTCCTGTTCCCGTTCGCCAAACACTGGGAACGCGCCTACATCGGCGCCGGCGTGACCCTGTACGACATGCTGGCGATGACGATGGGCGGCGAACGCGGGCTCCCGCACCACCGCCACCTCACCCGCAGCGGAGCGACCCGCGTGTTCCCGGCGCTGCGCCGCGACGCGCTCGCCGGCGCCGTGCAGTACTGGGACGCCCAAGTGGACGACGCCCGCTACGTGACGACGGTGCTGCGCACCGCCGCCACCTACGGCGCCCGCATCGCCTCGCGGGTGCGCGCGGCCGGTTTCCTGCGCGAGGGGGAGCACGTCACCGGGGCGCGGGCCCACGATCTGGAGACCGGTGCCGAGTTCGAGATCCGCGCGAAGCAGGTGGTGAACGCCGCCGGGGTGTGGACCGACGACATCCAGGAGATGGTGGGCGGCCGGGGCCAGATCCACGTCAGTGCTTCCAAAGGCATCCACCTGGTGGTGCCGCGCGACCGCATCCAGGCGTCGTCCGGGATGATCCTGCGCACGGAGAAGAGTGTGCTGTTCGTGATCCCCTGGGGGCGGCACTGGATCATCGGCACCACCGACACCCCGTGGGACCTGGACAAGGCCCACCCCGCCGCGAGCCGCTCCGACATCGACTACGTGCTGGACCACGTCAACCGGGTACTGAAGGTGCCGCTGACCCGCGACGACGTCGAAGGGGTGTACGCGGGACTGCGGCCGCTGCTCAGCGGCGAGTCCGACGAGACGTCGAAACTCTCCCGGGAGCACACGGTCGCCCACCCGGTGCCCGGTCTGGTGCTGATCGCCGGCGGCAAGTACACCACCTACCGCGTGATGGCCAAGGACGCGGTGGACGCGGTGGCCCACGGCCTGGGCAGCAAGATCCCCGCCTCGGTCACCGACCGGGTCCCGCTGGTGGGTGCCGACGGTTACGCGGCGCTGTGGAACCAGCGCGGCCGGATCGCGAAACGGGAGGGGCTGCACGTCTCACGGGTGGCCCACCTGCTGCACCGGTACGGGTCCCTGACCGAGGAACTGCTGGCGCTGATGCGCGAACGCCCCGACCTCAAGGAACCGCTGTCGGGCGCCGACGACTACCTGCGGGCGGAGGTCGTCTACGCGGCGCGGTGCGAGGGGGCGCGCCACCTGGACGACGCGCTGTCCCAGCGCACCCGGATCTCCATCGAGACCTGGGACCGGGGCATCGCCGTGGCCGACGAGGCCGCCCGGCTGATGGCCGAACCACTCGGTTGGGACGAGGAGCAGATCCGGCGCGAGGTGGAGTACTACAGCAAGCGCATCGAGGCCGAACGCGAGGCCCAGGAGCAGGACAGCGACCAGGAGGCCGACGCCGTCCAGCAGGGCGCGGCCGACATCGTCCAGGAGGTCCGCACGGTCTCGGGGTGAGCGGACCGGTCCCTGCCGCCGGCCTGTTCTCCCGCCGGTGCCGGTGGGATCCGCGTCTCCCCGGTCCGATGCGAGCGGTCGTTCCCGGCGCCGGTGCTCGTCAGCCGTCCATGAACGGTGTCAGGTCGGGGTCGCCGTACCGCTCCCGCATCGTTTGGAACGCCGCGGCCTTGTCCGCGCCGAAGCCCCTGGCGGTAGCGGAGTAGGAATCCGCGGAGACGAGTACCGGCGGCTCCTTCTTGCTGTGGAACTTGTCCGCGTACATCACGATCTCCTCTTCCCCGGTCTCCGCGACGTAGTCCGCCTCCGGGATCGGGATCCCCTGCAGTCGGACATCGTCACGGGTCAGCCCGACACCGGTGTGGCACGAGCAGAACCGGCACAGTTCCTCGGGGAACCCCTCCTCGGCCAGGATCCGATGGCCGAGAACACCGTGGCGCAGGTAGTTGTCGTGTCCTACTCCACCGAGTCGGTAAACACCGATGTCGTGAAGCAGAGCACCGGCTCTGACCAGTTCGAGGTCCAGAGCCAGCCCTTGCCGTTCGATCAACTGCTCGGCTATGTCGCACACGATCGCGCAGTGCGAGTAGACCTTCTCGAACACCTCGGTGCTGGGCGCGTAGCGCTCGTGGAGGAGACGGATCTCCTTGTCACTCGGGATGACCATCCTCGCTACCGTAGTACGCGGGCAGAGGGGTGGGGCCGTCCGGTCCCCGTCCGCGGTCGCGGCTGGCGGGTACCGGCTTTCCGCGCTCCGCCGGGACGAGAGTATGTCGCTGTTGAGCGCCTGATCCCAGGGGGTCGGGCGGAGACAACACGCCCCGCGCGCGACCGGACCCCTCGGATCAGCGTTCGAACGTCGACGGGAACGGGAAGTAGCGCTCCAGGAACGCGTGCAGCTGGCCGGCGATCCGCTCCTGGGTCTCCTGGGGCGTGTTGACGTCGTTCAGGCAGAAGAACTCGTAGCCGCGGCTCTCCTCGATGTCGGCGATCCGCTCCCACGCGTCGGGCGCCCCGATGTCGACGTAGCGCAGCTTCTGGTTCCCGGGCACGGCACGGCCCGACAGGAGCGCGTGGTGGTGGTGCATGATCGCCGCCGGCGCGATGTCGTTCAGGGACCGGAATCTGGCGTGGAAGGTCCGCTCGAAGTCCTCGGGGAAACGCTCCTCCAGTTCACGCATCACCGACTTCACCTGGGGGTGCGGGACGTGCTTGAACTTGTGGGTGATGAACCGCCCGTGCTCTTCCTGCAGCAGGTCGCGGACGTTCTTCCCCGCGGAATTGGGGGCGGGTTCCTCCGGGTGAGGCACCCCCAGACCGAGCTGGTAGGGCGAGAACGCGACCCGCGCGATGCCGTTGGCGTGGAAGAGCCGGTCCGGCGTGACCGGGCGCCCGAGGAATATGTCGTCGTTGAGGTACACGTAGCGTTCGGACAATCCCGGGATGTGGTGCAGCCGGCTCGAGATCGCGTGGGAGTTGAACACCGGCAGCGCGTCGGCGGGGATGATGTCGCGGTGGTCCACCACGGTCACCCCGGGTGCGCTGGTGTCCAACCAGGGCGGCACCTGCCCGTCGGTGACGATGTAGACGTGCCGGACGAAGCCGCCGTACATCTGCAGCGACCGCAGGGAGTACTTCAGCTCGTCGTGGTCGGTGTAACGGGAGTCGGCGGTGGCGTGCGCCACGGTGTCGGAGGTGGACCCCCCGGAGCGGTGGGCCTGCCGTTTGGCGGCGTGTTCGGGGTCGGAGCCGTCCACCCAGGTGTACACGGCGTCGATCGGGAACGTGACCTCGTCGACGCGGGGTTGGGTGAACGGCACGAACGTGGGGTAGTCCCGCCCCTGCACGGTGCGGCTCGCCGGTTTGCGCGCGTCGGTGGCCAGCACGTCGGAGACCTGGTTGCCGCGCGGCGCGACGAGGGCGTCGCCGAGTACGTCGTCGGGCGCCTGTACGTGCAGCGCGGCGCGTTTCTCCTCCGAGATCTGGTCCCCGGAGCGCCAGAACTCCACGTCGCAGCCGAACTCGACACCGCCGAGGAGCTGCTCCTGCGGGCCGAGCAAAAGTTCTCCGAACCGGAGCGTGTTGGCGGCCTTGACCTCGTCGGGAAGGGCACCGTCGACGTAGAAGGAGACGTTGTCGAGCACGCCCTTGGGGCCGGGGACCCCCGTGTAGAGGGGGCTGGTCCGGTATAGCTCGCGCAGTGCCTCCAGCGCCGTCTTCTTGTTCCACCGCTCCACCCCGACCACGTAGCGGGTGGGGGAGTTGCCGGGAACCAGGAAGTAGGACACTTCCGCCTGGTCCAGCGCCGCGGTGACCAGGCGCAGGTTGTGCGCGGAGGCCTCATCGGCGGTGAACCGCGTAACGACGCGTCCGATGCGCTCCACACCGTCCAGGTCGAACCGGCGCAGTTCCGTGTCCCCGGCGAGGAGGTCCGTACGGCGCTGTTCGACGCGGGCCAGCCGTTTGCGCTCGGCGGCTTCTTCCCGTTCCGCGCGGCGCCGCTCCTCAAGCTCGTGGCGTTTGCTCGCGGGAAGCAGGCGCTCGCTGGCCCGTCTGATGCGGGCGGGCAGGTGTGAGGGCAACGGCTGGTTTCCTTCGTGCCGGGTGGCGACGCGTCCACCGTGGACAGCGGCGGGGCTTACGGAGCGGATGCTACGGGGGAGGGGGGTGGCTTCCAGGACGCGCGGCGAATTTAACTGATGTTTTGCCGCCGTTCAATATACCGCGTCACGACTAAATAACTTATGTGGCCGAAGTCGGCCATATATCTTTATGCGAATTTTGTTGACCTCTCTTGGCAGTCACCCGGCCCGGGTGCGACCCCCCTGGAGACCCCGCAATACCCCGCTCCTGTCGGCACTGGCGATACTGGGGCGTGAGTGCTTTATGTGATTTGAGTCATATTTGTTAACTCTCACATATCCATGTCACCTTTAGCTCGTCTTTAACCCGGACATCACGAACCGTAAAAATCCGGGTGCGGAAAGCGACATGAGAGGCGAGGCGCGACACTATGCGCGCTGCGATGCGGGCGGCCGGCGCCGCGGTAGCGGGATTCGTAGTGCTTCCGGCACTGGTGACAGGAACAGCGGAAGCTGACGAAGCTACCGGACCCGAAACGGCGCAGGAGCGTGAGGCGCTGGCTGAGGCGGATGACAGCGGCGAACGTGTCGAGGTCCCGTCAGCCACCACCGAAACGACCCAAGTGTTCGCCGAACCGGACGGCACCTTCACCCTGGAGGAGTACCCGCAACCAGTGCGGGTGCGTGACGGAGACGGGTGGACTCCTGTCGACACCACCCTCACGCAGCATGAGGACGGCACCATCGGCCCTCAAGCGGCTGCCGCCGACCTCGCGTTCTCCGCTGGTGGTGCAGCGCCGATGGCCCGGATACAGCTGGGATCCAACACCGTCGAACTGGACTGGGTCAGTGAACTGCCCGAACCGCAGTTGGACGGAAACACGGCCACCTACCCTGACGTCTTACCTGACGTGGACCTGGTGTTGACCGCCGGCGTGGACGGTTTCTCCCAGGTTCTGGAGGTGCACAGCGCCGAAGCCGCAGCCAGCCCCGAGCTGGACCAACTCGAGTTCGCCCTGGACACTACCGGCGTGGAACTGAGCCGGGACGAGGCCGGAAACCTGACAGCCGCCGGGAACGACGGTGGCGAGGACGTGTTCGTGGCCTCGGCACCGCAGATGTGGGACTCCGGTGGAAACCAGAACGAGGGCGGGGACGCACCGGCCGAACTGCGCACCCAAACACCCACCTCCGGTGACCGCACGGCTCGGGTCGACACGGATCTCACACCGGATGCGGTCACGCTTACCCCTGACCAGGAGATGCTGGACAGCGCGGATACCACATATCCCGTCTACATCGACCCGTCAGTGTCGGTGAACCGTGAGGACTGGGCCTACGTCGACAAGCAGTACCCCTCCACCAGCTACTTCAACAGTTCGGACGAGGACACCGGTGTCGGCTACGAACCCCAGTACGGCCACACCAAACGGGCCTTCTGGGAGTTCGACGTGGCGGGACGCACCAAACGCCCCCACACCGTCATCGACAGCGCGACCCTGCGCATGGAGGTCACCCACGCGTTCGGCTGCACCGGCGCGGAATTCAGCCTGCACCTCACGGGAACGATCGACTCGGATACCACCTGGAACAACCAGCCCCGCAAAGCGGACCACCAGGACACCGTCGACGTGGACCACGGGCGTCCCGGCTGCGACGGCCCCGGCGTGGAATTCGACGCCACCGACGCCTACACGTCCGGCGTGGACGAGGACTGGCCGAACGTGACCCTCGGCCTGTACGGCAACGAGACCGCCTCCGGAGACAACTGGGACTGGCGACGGTTCGCCAAGGACCCCAAACTTGTCGTGAAGTACAACACCACCCCGGCGACACCGAAAACCGACAGCATGTCGGACTCACATGGTGGCGTGTGCTCCACGGACCCGGATGACCCCCGACTGATCAACACCACCGAGCCGACACTGCGCGCCAAGGTACGCGACTACGACTCCAAATGGGGCGGCCAGAAAGTCAAAGCCCGGTTCGAATGGCGCGAGCACCCTGACGGGGACACCCTCGGCGACGCCGACTCGGCCTCGACCGACGTGGACGAATGGCCCGACGGCTCATACCGCAGCGCCCAAGCCAGTGGTCTTCCCGAAGGTCCCGTCGTCGGCTACCGTGCCAAAGCTTCCGACGGCCAGCACTGGGGTCCCTGGTCGAACTGGTGCTACGTCGAGGTGGACACCGACGCCCCCGACACCGGACCGGAAGTCTCCTCCACGGACTACCCCGACGACGACACCACACACGGTGGTGTCGGGGAAGCCGGAGAATTCACGTTCAGCGCCAACGGCGTCGCGGACGCGGAGGCGTACCACTACAGCGTCAACGACGCCTCCTGCTCCACCGAACTCATACCGGACGAGCCGGGAGATTCGGTCACAGCCGCCATCACCCCGCGTGCGGACGGACCGAACCTGATCCACGCACGCACCACGGACGCGCACGGCAACTCATCCGAATGCGTACTCGTACACACCTTCACCGTCGCCCCGCCCAGCAGCGATGTGGCACGTTTCCGTATGGATGAGGGGAGCGGAGACACAGCGGCCGACGCCGTCGCCGACGGGCGTACTGCCACAGCGGTCGGCAACGTGGAATGGACCCGGGGACGAGTCGGACAACCCGACGGCGACTCCTACCGGGCCAACGGCACCGCTGTCCTTACCGACGGGACCGATGACAGCCGCCTCGCCACCGACGGGGCTGTCGTCGACACCAGCGAGGAGTTCTCCGTCGCAGCCTGGGTGCGGCTGGACAGCAAGGAGGCCAACGCAACTGCGGTTTCCCAGGTTGGAAACGCGCAGAGCGGCTTCTACCTCGGATACCAAACCACATACGGACATGACAACTGGGTACTGAAGATTCCTCCGGAAGACACCGTCGGCGCTTCCGGTTGGACCCGTGCTGTGTCCAACGAACCCGCCAAGACTGGGGTATGGACTCATCTGTTGGGAACAGTGGACCCAGAGACCGGTGAAGCGATCCTGTACGTGAACGGAGTGCGTCAGGACACCACCGAAAAACGGGAAAACCCGTGGAACGCTGGCGGGCCGCTCGTTATTGGCGGAGCCAAATTCGAGGAGGATCCCGCAGACGCCTGGCCCGGCGCTATCGACGACGTGCGCCTGTGGGACCGGACGGTCATCGGTGAGCAACCGGACGGCTCTGATAGAAGGCCGGAAACCTGGAGGTTGGCGAATCAGCCGGCGGCGCTGGCAGGACGCTGGCGGTTGAACGAGACCAGTGGAACCGAAGCCGCGGACTCCAGCGACCACGGCCTGACCGGGACGCTGCACGGCGATCCGGAAACCGTGTGGAGCGGTGCGACTAATCCCGCCACCTCCTCCTCGGGAGCCACGGTGGACAGCTCGGAGGATCGCATCACCACGGATGCTCCAGCCGTGCGCACGGACCGCAGTTTCAGCGTCGCCGCCTGGGTGCGGTTGGACGAGAAAGGCGCGAACTCGACAGCGGTGTCCCAGAACGGGAACGTGCACAGCGGGTTCTACCTCGGCCACCAGAACACCTACGACTGGGACAACTGGGTGCTGAAGATGCCCCCGTCCGACGACGCGGATGCCAGCGGCTGGCACCGTGCCCTGTCCGGAGGAGCTCCCGAACTCGGTGCGTGGACGCACCTGGCCGCAACCTACGACCACACCACGAACGAGCTCACCCTCTACGTCAACGGGGTGAGGCAGGGCACCACCGACACCCACGAAAGCCCGTGGAACGCCGACGGCTCCCTCACCCTCGGCACCGGACGGTTCGAAGGCAGCCCCAACGGCTCCTGGAACGGCGACATCGACGACGTGCACGTCTACCAGGGAGTACTCAGCGCCGCCGGAGTCGAGCGGGTCAAGGAGGGATACCTGCCCTGAGCGTCTCCCACCCCCCGCGTTAGGCCTGTTCGGTGAACGCGCCGCAGAACACGCGTCCATCGAACAGGTACCACCCCCACGATCCCCCTTCCCCCCAGATACGGCACCCGGTGGGAGGAGCCGCCGGGTAGGAGGAGCCTCCTGTGCCCACACCCCCCGACACGCCGGTGAGACCCCGCTCCCGTGGCCGGTCGTGGTTCACCCAGGCGACAGCGTTCATCCTCGTGGCCGGGCTGATCTCGGTCATGCCGGCCTCCGCTGTGGCCTACAACGACCGGCCCGACGTACCCGAACAGGAGTCCGTGGCCGGGAAAACCGCCGCACCGGACGCGAGCGGCGCCGATGACGCCGTGGACGAGGCCGCGGTGACCGAACTGGAGGACGCCGACTGGCCGGACCGGCACACGGTCGAGTTGGCACCCGGTTCCGGCTCCCCGGAACCGCGCACGTTCCGGGCGCCCGACAACAGTGACGGCACCGTCGCCACCCTGGGCGCGGTGGACGATGACACCCGTTCCGACTGGGAATCCCCCCTGTCCCGCGGGGAAGACGACCCGGGGCGGCACAACGCGCTGGCACCCCGCCAGCCCGAACCGTCACCGGAAGCCTCACCCTCCGCGGCCCCCGAACCGTCCGCATCCCCCTCCGCTCCCCCCTCTCCCGACCCCACCTCCGGCCCCGGTACCGGGGAGGACAGCGGCTCCGAACCGGAGGACGCCCCCTCGGAGAGCACCCCGGAGGAGACCCCGGACGACGCCCCGGCGGAGGAGACACCCGAGCGGGAACACCCGCGCGAGGTCGCCGACGCCGAGCTGGAGGTCCTCGGCCGCGAAGCGGCCCAGCAGGCCGGAATCGACGGTGTGCTGATGCGGCTGACCCGTACCGACGGTGGGGACGCGGCGGGTCCTGTCGCCGTCGGCCTGGACTACTCCGGCTTCTCCTCCGCGTTCGGCGGGAACTACGGCTCCCGGCTGGAGCTGGTCGCCCTGGACGACTGCACGGAGGAGTCCGGCGACCCGCGCGACTGTTCGGCCACCGCCGAACTGGACTCCACCAACGATGCCGAGTCCCAGACCGTCCGGGCCGTGGCCCCCGCCACGGACGGGGACGGGACCCTGCTCGCGGCCACCGCAGACGAAGGTGACGACGACAGCAGCGGCGACTACACGGCCACCAAACTCTCTTCCTCATACGAATGGAACGTGGGGCTGCAAACCGGCGACTTCTCCTGGTCGTACCCCATGTCGGCTCCCGCCGTCGCCGGGGACCTCGCCCCGGACGTGGCACTGAACTACTCCGCGCAGAGCGTGGACGGCCGCACCGCATCCACCAACAACCAGACCTCGTGGATCGGGGAAGGGTTCGACTACGACCCCGGCTATATCGAGCGTAAGTTCAAACTCTGCGACGACGACGGGAAAGAGGTCGCCGACCAGTGCTGGGGGCGCGAGAACGCCACCATGATGCTCGACGGCAGTTCCACGGAGCTGTTCGTCGACGAGGACGGCGAATGGCACGCCCGCGACGATGACGGTGCCACCGTGGAGAAGCTCACCGGTGGGAACAACGGCGACAACAACGGCGAGTACTGGAAAGTCACCACCACGGACGGCACCCAGTACTACTTCGGCAGGAACCGCCTACCCGGCTGGACCTCCGGCGACCCCGAGACCCGGTCGGCGCTGACCACCCCGGTCTACGGCAACGACTCCGGGGAGCCGTGCCACGCCTCCACGTTCGACGAGTCCTGGTGCCAGCAGGCCTACCGGTGGAACCTCGACTACGTGGTGAACCCCCGCGGCAACGCCATGGCCTACTACTACGAACAGGAGACCAACAACTACGGGCGTAATCTTGGGGACGAGGCCACTCCCTACGACCGCGCCTCCCACCTGAAGCGCATCGAGTACGGGCTGCGCGAGGACGACGTGTTCGCCACCGCACCCGCCCGGGTCCAGTTCGACGTCAGCGAGCGCTGCATCCCCACCGACGGGTTCGACTGCTCCGCGGGCAAACGCAGCGACGACAACGCCGACCACTGGCCCGACACCCCCCTCGACCGGGAATGCGACGGGGACACCTGCCCCGACACGCACTCGGCGACGTTCTGGTCCACCAAGAAGCTGGACACGGTCACCACCCAGGTGCACGACGGGAACGAGTACACCGCCGTTGACTCCTGGGACCTCCAGCACGAGTTCCCCGACTCGGGGGACGGGACGGACCCGGACCTGTGGCTCGCCTCGGTCTCCCACACCGGCCACGTCGGCGGCACCGCCTCCGATCCGGACCTCACCTTCGGTGGGACGGCCATGCCCAACCGGGTGGACAGCACCTCCGACGGCCTCGCCCCCATGCGCAAGTGGCGCATGACCTCGGTGTACACCGAGACCGGCGGCCAGATCGACGTGACCTACTCCGACCAGCAGTGCTCCCCCGACGACACTCCGGACCCCGACTCGAACTCCGAACAGTGCTACCCCACCATCTGGACACCGGAAGGTGGGGCGGAGCTCACCGACTGGTTCCACAAGTACACCGTCACCCAGGTCGCGCAGAAGGACCTGGTGGCCCAGCAGCCCACGGTTCTCACCTCCTACGAGTACGACAACCCCGGCTGGCACTACGACGACCCCGACGGCATCGTCCCCGAGGAGCGCAAGACCTGGTCCCAGTTCCGCGGTTTCGAGACGGTCACCGTCCGCAAGGGCCACCCCGACCAGACCCGGACCGAGACCCAGCACCGCTTCTTCCGCGGCATGGACGGCGACAACCAGGAGTCCGGCTCCGACCGGTCGGTCAAGGTCACCGACTCCGAAGGCGACAGCGTCACCGACCACGACGCCTACAACGGCATGACCCGCGAGGTCATCACCCGTGACGGTCCCGGCGGGGACGTCGTCGAGAAGACCATCACGACACCGTGGAAGAACAGGACCGCCGAACGCGACTACGACTGGGGCACCCTGCGCGCCCACATCACCAAGACCGAGACCACCGAGGAGTACACCCCCACCAGCGACGGCCGCCAGGTAACCCGCACCACCAGGAGCTTCGACGAGCACGGTTTCGTCACCGAGACCGACGACCAGGGCGACACGTCCACGAGCGACGACGACCGCTGCACCCGCGTCGAGTACGCCCGCGCCCCCGATAAGGGCATACTGGACACGGTGCGCCGTGAGGAAACCGTGGCGGCCTCGTGCGACGCCACCCCTGACCGTCCGGCGGACGTCGTCAGCGACGACCGCACCCTCTACGACAGCGGCGACTACGGCGACGCCCCCAGCCAGGGACTGGTGACCGGGAAGCAGCGCGTGGCCGAGTACACCGACGGCGACGCGCAGTACGAAACCACCGAACAGACCACCCACGACACCTACGGTCGCGAACTCACCAGCACCGACGCGCTGGACAACACGACCACCACCGAGTACTCCGGCGACACCACCGGAGGGGCGGCCACCACCGTCACCACCACCAACCCCCTGGGACACACCACCGAGAAGCATCTCGACGCCCGCTCCCAGACCGTCGCCGAGATCGACGCGGACGGGAACCGCACCGACGTCGAGTACGACCCCCTCGGCCGGATCACCGCCGTGTGGCTCCCGGACCGCTCCAGGGAACGCGACGAGTCGGCGAACAAGAAGTTCGAGTACAACGTCCGCAAGGACGAACCCACGAGCGTCGTCACCCGCGAGCTCAACGAGAACGCCGAGTACATCACGAGGTACGTGATCTTCGACGGCCTCCTGCGCGAGCGCCAGACCCAGGAACCCGCCCCCGGCGGAGGCCGTGCCATCACCGGCACCCTGTACGACTCGCGCGGCAACGCCGTCGTGGAACGCGACACCTACTACAACGAGAAGGCACCCGAGGGCGCGCTGTTCGCGGTGAACAACACCGACGAGATCCCCCGCCAGACGGAGAAGGTCTACGACGGGGCGGGCCGGGTCACCGACGAGCTCCAGGTGTCCCGTGGCGAGGAGCAGTGGCGCACCACCACCCAGCATCTGGGGGACCGCACCAAGAGGACCGTTCCCGAGGGCGGTACCGGAACCACCGAGATCACCGACGCCCGGGGCCGCACCGTCGAGAAGCGGGACCACCACGGCCGCAAACCCGAAGGGGAGTACGACGCCACCACCTACACCTACGGCAAGCACGACAAAGTCGCCACGATGACCGACCCGTCCGGCGCCACCTGGACCTACACCTACGACCTGCGCGGCCGCAAGGTGGAACAGACCGATCCGGACGTGGGAACGACCACCATCACCTACGACTCCCTCGACCGGAAGACGACCATCACCGACGGGCGCGGTGAGACCCTGGCCTACACCTACGACGCGCTCGGCCGCGAGGTCGAGATGCGCGACGACTCGCCCGACGGCGACCTGCGCGCCGAGTGGGAGTACGACACCGAGGCCACGGGTGAGCTCACGTCCTCCACCCGCCACTCGGGCGGGGACGAGTACACCTCGCGGGTGCTGAACTACGACGAACGCGACCGTCCCACCGAGGAACGGATCAGCATCCCCGCATCCGAGGGGAAGCTGGCCGGCGACTACGACGTCAGCACCAACTACAACCCGGACGGCTCCGTGAGCAGCACGGAACTCCCCGCGGCCGGCGACCTGCGCCAGGAACTCGTCATCAACGAGTACGACGACATCGGAAACCCCACGAAGCTCACCACCACCGACGGCGATGTCGTCACCGGCACCCTGTACACCAAGACCGGGAAGCTGGCGCAACGCGAGTTCAGCCGCGGCGGCTTCTACTCGGAGAAGACCTGGGAGACCCGCGACTACGAGGAGGCGACCGACCGGCTGTCCGAGGACAGCGTCGTCCACGAGACCGGTTCCGGGTCGTTGAGCACCCGCACGTACACCTACGACGACATCGGCAACATCCAACGCCTCACCGACAACCCCACGAGCGACGGGCTCCCGTCGGACACACAGTGCTTCGACTACGACCACCAGCGCCGCCTCACAGAGGCGTGGACCCCCGACAGTAGCTCGGAATCCGCCTGCCAGAACGAGCCCGACTCCTCCGCGCTGGGCGGTGTCGCCCCGTACTGGAACTCCTACACCTACGACGCCGTGGGCAACCGGCTGCAGGAGACCCGCCGGGAAGGCAACGGCACGACGGTGCGCGAGTACACCATCGCCGGTCAGGAAAGCGGCCCCCAGCACGGCGTGTCCTCGGTGGCCGAGAGCGGCCCCGAGGGGGAGAGCACCTCCAGCTACAGCTACGACGACGCCGGGAACATGGTCAGCCGGGACACCGAGGACGGGAAACAGGAGCTGACGTACAACGCCGAGGGCAACCTGGTCAACGTCAGCGGCGGAACCGAGACGGACTACGTCTACGACGCTGACGACGAGCGCCTGCTGCGCCGGGCGGGGGCGACGACGACGCTGTACCTGCCGGGGATGGAGGTGAGCTTCACTGCGGGGGAGGACTCCACCGAGGCGAAGCGGTTCTATGAGCACGGCGGGGACTCTGTCGCGGTGCGGCGCAACGACGGGTCGCTGCACTGGACGTTCAACGACTACAACGGCACGGGGACGTTGTCCATGGACGCCGATACGGGGGCCACGGTGCAGCGGTGGTTCTCCCCGTTCGGTCAGCTGCGGGGTGAGGACGCCTCGGCCGGTTCCGGTGGCCAGTGGCCCAGTGACAAGGGTTTCGTCGGCGGTACCGATGATTCCTCCACGGGGCTGACCCAGTTGGGGGAACGCGCCTACGATGCCGCGCTGGGCCGGTTTCTGTCAGTGGACCCGTTGATGCTGCCGGGCAACGCTCAACAGATGCACGGGTATGCCTATGCGAACAACAACCCGATCTCAATGAGCGATCCGTCCGGGCTGATGATGCTTGATTCTGGGTGCTGTGCCTCGACTAGTAATGATCCTCCGCGCGGGATCAGTGATATTAGGCAAATCAAGCAAGAGGCGATGTGGACGCAGCAGGGGCGTGATATAGAGAAGATGCGGCAGAACAGTGGTGTCTACCAGAGGCCGTATTACCAGAACAAGCAGAGTTCGTTCTATACGGGAGCTTCAGCAAGCGGAGGGGTTCCTTACTACGGAAATCCGTCCGGTGGCGGGAGTTCGTCTGGAGGTTCTCCCGCTCCTTCTGATCCATACAGCGGTCCTGCGACTGACCCTGATGAGGAAGCCCGGGATAACTCCAAATCATGGTACGAGTCAGCTGCTGACTTTGGTTCTTCCGCGTGGGACTGGACGAAAGATAACTGGGAAGGCGTTGCGACTGCTGGCGTTCTGGGAGTTTGTGTGGCTGCGAGTGGTGGTGCGTGCCTCGCTGCGGGAGCAGGACTTGTTGGAGCGCAGGTAACAGTAGATGCCGTGGAAAAAAATGGTGATATTACTGAAATGGACTGGGGAAGGCATGGAGTGAATTCTGCTTTGTTGGGTGCAGGGGGAGCTTTTTCTAAATGGGCCGTCAGTGGAAGAGTATTTTCGAGGTCGGGTTGGGGTAAATTTGCAAAGAGTGGGCCGCGTGAAAAAATTCTTCCGCACGATAAAGGTGCTGCACATAGAGGCGTGGGAAGCACGCATTTGGGAATGACAACATTTAATATGGGAGTGAATGGCGCATCCTGGACTGCTACTCAGGGGGCTTCGGAGTATTTTAATTAATTTAGCTTTCATGTGGTTGTTATTTAAATATAACGGATGAAAATTTGGGTGTTATAAATATTTTTGCATGGAACGGCCAGCGGCGATTGGTTAATTAATGACATTAAGAAATTGGTATACAGCATCCTTTTCTATTTTGGTATCTTTGGGTTTGTCTCTAGGTTTGTTTTTTATTGGGGCAAGCTCAGAAAAAACAAGTCCTTATGTAGATTTTGCAGTTCTTTCTTTTGTGTTTTCTTTTCTCGTTTGGATTATTCTCAAATCAGGTTTTTTCACAAATATTAAAATAGAAGATAATTTTATATTTGTGAAAAATTTTCTATTTGAATATAAAATACCTTTTTTTAAAATAAAGGACATAGGAAATCCAGAAGATTTATATATAGAAACGCACGACGGAGAAAAATACCATTGCATAAATTTCTCGCCGTCTCTTTTGGGTCACATTTTTAAATACCCTACAAACACGAAGGCAAAGAAAATAATTGAAAAAGAAGTTGAAAAAGACAGTAAGGAAGGTAATTCCTCGATAGAGAGGCACATATACATTAATATATATTTCTTTATATTTATCTATATAATTTTTTATTTATTCATGTATATCGGATATATAATATGAGATTCATGTATGGCGGGAACGTTAGGGTTGAGATAAATGTTCCTGCAGTGTTTTGATGTGGCAAATATTGATTTTTCTTTTATATAGGCTTGGAGTGCACTATTAATGTAAATTGTAATACCGACCTATTTTACTCGGAGACAATTGCACCAAAATGAATATGTATTTTCTTTGATTTTTTCTCTTTTTTTGTTTTCTTTCTCTGTGCTTCTTATATTCAAAAATAAATATTCCCAGAAATCGGTTCTTGATAGTTTAAAATTGCTTAGATCTGCTAAAATTTCTGCATATATTGTTGGATTTTGCTTTCTTTTGGTTTCCATGCATGTATCAATCGTTTCATCTATGGCATTTTTTGGTTGATTGTGCCTATCCTTCCGGTGTTGTCTGTTTTTGCTTTTAAGATGGAAACCGGTTGCTCAGTTGCTTCGGCCGGGTTTCGTTCTCGCGCCGTCCGGATGTGCCGGATGCGGCAGCCGGAGCATCTCCCAGCAGAGGAACACCCCGCAGCGGGCTACCCGGGCCATTGTTCACTGGGGAGGTGGCAGGCCGGGGTGGTGCCGGGCAGCCGGTGCCGGTTGTCGGCCACGAGACGGTAGACCCGCTCCGCGAGCGGGCGAATCCCCGGAGCACCGAGCGCACGCCCCACCACACGCCAGCCGGGGCCGCACCGGCGCAGTAGCGCCGCTACGGCCGCCGCACCGCCGTGGACCCGTTGGTACTCGTCCACGAACACCACCTCACGGCGGGCACGACTCTCCGTCGTCCCCAACGCCGCGACGTCGGCTGCCTGCCACGGCAGCAGCGCGACATCAGCGGGAAACCGGGCCGCCAGGCGGACACTCCGGGTGCAGAATCCGCAGTCGCCGTCGTACAGCAGGACAGGGACGGTGCTCATACGCGCTCTCCTCGTGGCGGTCCCCGCTCCAGGCGGCACAGCCGCACTGTGGGGGAGGGGCCGCGGTCGCTGGCCCCAACGGGCGCATACCCGCCCCGGTGTCGGCCGCAACACGGTAGTCTCCCCACAACGCGTGCCGCGAGGGGACCCCCGCCCCTCCCGCGCGGCCCCGGATCCCGAGCACGACCACCGCAGGGAAAGGAGTACCTCCCGCGTGAGCGACAGCGGCGACACCACCGCGCAGCAGCGTGTCCTCCCCGTCCCCGCCATGGGGCTCGTGGTTCTCGTCGGCGTGTCCGGATCGGGCAAGTCCACGTTCGCCGCCCGCCACTTCCTCCCGACACAGGTGGTGTCCTCGGACGCCTACCGCGGGGTGGTCAGCGACGACGAGAACGACCAGTCCGCCACCGGTGACGCGTTCGACCTGGTGCACCGGATCGTCGGCAAGCGGCTGCGGCGCGGCCTGCTCACCGTGGTGGACGCCACCAACGTGCAGCGCGAGGACCGCGGCCAGCTCGTGCGCCTCGCCAAGGAGCACGACGTTCCCGCCAGCGCCATCGTGCTGGACGCGTCCGACGGCCTCGTCCGGGAACGCACTCGCCTGCGCACCGACCGCGACATCGAGCCCGATGCTCTCGCCCGCCAGCAGCACGACCTGTCGCGCGGCCGCGCCCAACTGGACAAGGAGGGCTTCCGCCGCGTGCACGTCCTGGACGCCGACGAAGCCGGCACGGCCGTGGTGGAGCTGGAACCCTCACCCCACGACAGGCGGGAGCTGTCCGGCCCGTTCGACATCATCGGCGACGTGCACGGCTGCCGCGCCGAGCTGGAGGACCTGCTCACCGACCTCGGCTACCGGATCGAACGCGACGACGCCGGGGAGCCCACCGGAGCCCGCCACCCGGACGGCCGCACCGCCCTGTTCGTCGGCGATGTCGTGGACCGCGGCCCGGACAGCCCGGGCGCGGCGCGGCTCGTCATGAACATGGTGGACAGCGGGGACGCGATGTGCGTGCTGGGCAACCACGAGCACAAGCTGCTGCGCGCCCTCAACGGCCGCAACGTGCGGCTCCAGCGCGGCGTGGAACAGACGCTGCAGCAGCTGGAGTCCCGCACTGCGGAGTTCCGCGAACGCCTTCGGGAGTTCTGCGACGGCCTGGTCGACCACTACGTGCTGGACGGCGGCGACCTCGTGGTCGCCCACGCGGGGCTGAAGGAGGCCTACCACGGCCGCAGCTCGGGCCGGGTGCGTTCGTTCGCGCTGTTCGGCGACACCACCGGCGAGACCGACGAGCAGGGGCTGCCGGTGCGCCTGCCCTGGGCGCGGGAGTACCAGGGGAAGGCCATGGTGGTCTACGGGCACGTGCCCACCCCGCGACCGGAGTGGGTCAACAACACCATCTGCCTGGACACCGGCTGCGTGTTCGGCGGGGAGCTCACCGCGCTGCGCTACCCCGAGCGGGAACTGCGCCGCGTTCCCGCGCACCGCACCTGGTACGAACCCACCCGCCCGCTGCATGAGGAGAGCACCGGTACCTGAGGTGGAGCGGCTTGACGCCCTCCCGCCCCAGCTGCCAGTGGGGTAGCGCGGGTTCCACGCCACCCTGTGCCGCCGGCGCGCAGCGGACTAGCCGCGGGAGGCCCGCCGCGGCGCACGGCGCCTATCCTGGGGCGCGAAGGACGGGGAGAGACAGCGACAGCCCGGGGGCGCGAGGGATGAACGTTCTGGTGACCGGCGGTGCCGGATATATCGGCACACACGTGGCGGTGGAGCTGAGCAACGCCGGTCACGGGGTGGTGCTGCTGGACTCGCTCGCCAACAGCCACGCCGAGGCGGTGCGGCGGGTGGAGCGCGTCACCGGCCGCGAGGTCGCGTTTCACACGGCCGACTGCACCGACCCGGTCGCAGTGGACCGGGTGTTCACCAAGCACACCGTCGACGCGGTGGTGCACTGCGCCGGGCTGAAGGCGGTGGGGGAGTCCACCGAACAACCGGTGCGCTACTACCGCACGAACCTGAACGCGGTCCTCACCCTGTGCGAGGTGATGCACGCCCACGGGGTGGGCGCCATGGTGTTCAGCTCCTCGGCGACCGTCTACGGCGACCCGGAGACGGTGCCGATCACCGAGGACATGCCGCTCGCCGTGGCCAACCCCTACGGCGCGACCAAACTGTTCGCCGAACAGGTCCTCGCCGACACGACGGCCGCGACCAGCGGGTGGAGCGTCATCGCGCTGCGGTACTTCAACCCGATCGGGGCGCACCCCAGCGGCCTCATCGGGGAGGACCCCCACGGCGTCCCCAACAACCTGTTCCCCTACATCTCCCAGGTGGCGGCCGGGAAGCGGGACAAGCTCTCCGTGTTCGGCGACGACTACGACACACCCGACGGCACCGGGGTGCGCGACTACCTGCACATCGTGGACCTCGCCCGGGCGCACGTCGCCGCCGTCGAGCACCTCGCGGACGCGTCCGGCTACCGCGCCTACAACATCGGCACCGGCACCGGAGTGTCGGTGCTGGAGTCGATCCGCGCGTTCGAGCGGGCGAGCGGCCGCCGCGTCCCCTACGAGGTGACGGCACGCCGACCCGGTGACATCGCCACCTGCTACGCCGACCCGTCGGCGGCCGAACGCGACCTGGGCTGGCGCGCGGAGCTGAGCGTGGAGCAGGCCTGCGCGGACGCGTGGCGCTGGCAGTCCGCCAACCCGAACGGCTTCGCCGGCGGTTAACCCCTCGTCCGGCCATCGATCCCGGAACCAGCGCCGGGTCGGGTCGCCGAGTACGGACCCGGATCCGGGACCGCCGCCCGCGGCGGGCGGGTCAGCGGGGCGGCTCCGCGGCGGTGCCGTACTGCGGCGTCTCCACGTGCTCCGGCCGCAGACCCAGCATCAGGACCCGGCCGATGAACCGCGACCAGGCTCGCGTCCCGGCCAGGGCCCGCACCGGCGGCGAGAAGGCGGGCAGGTCGGGGGCCCCGGACAGTGCCCTGCTGATCACCTGGCGCTGGACGGCGCGCTGCAGCGCCTGCGTTCCCACGGTGGGCCACTGCCGGCGGCGCTGCACCCGGGCCAGGAGCTCGGGGTTGAGCGTGCGGGTGAACCGGTCGGGGTCCTCCTGCGCCCGCCGCAGCGGCGCGGCCAGCAGGTTCGCGGCGGCGACGGCGTCCTGCACCGCCAGGTTGATCCCCACCCCGCCGACCGGGGTCATGGTGTGCGCCGCGTCGCCGAGGCACAGCAGCCCCGGCCGGTACCAGCGGGAGAGGCGGTCCAGCCCCACGTTGAGGAACGCGACCTCATCCCATCCCCCCACCTCCGCCACGCGGTCGCCGAGGAAGGGCAGGGCCTCGCGCAGCCCGTCGTGCAGGTGCTCCACCGGCCGGGCGCGCATGTGGGCGTAGCCGCCCTTCGGGATGAGGTAGGCGATCTGCCAGTAGTCGCCGCGGTCGATGGCGGCGGCCATCGCCCCGCGCCCGATACCCCCGGCGAGTCCCTCCGGGTCGTCGGCGGAGCGGGAGAGGCGCAGCCACAGCACGTCCATGGGGGCGCCGAGCTCGGTGGGTACCAGGCCCGCGGCGCTGCGCAGCGGGGAGTCGCGCCCGTCGGCGGCGACGGTGAGCACCGCCCGGATGTGGTGCCGCCCCTCGGGGCCGGTGCAGCGCAGCCCGCGCACCGCCCCGTTGTCCCGCAGCAGGCCGGTGCTCTCGGTCTCGGTGCGCAGCCGGAAGGTGGGGTAGCGCCGGGCGTGTTCGGCGAGCATCCCGAGGAAGTCCCACTGGGGGACCATCGCCAGGTAGGGGTGGGGGCTGGGGAGGTCGCCGAGGTCGACGTCCACGAACGGCTCCTCGGCGGTGCCGACACGCAGCCGGTCGATCCTGCGCTGCGGGAGGCGGGCCATCTCCGCGCCGAGCCCGAGCTCGTCGAGGATCTCCAGGGTGGAGGGGTGGACGGTGTCGCCGCGGAAGTCGCGCAGGAAGTCGGCGTGTTTCTCGCAGACGGTGACGTCCACGCCGGCGCGGGCGAGCAGGAGCCCGAGCGTGATCCCGGCGGGACCGCCCCCGGACACGGCGACGGTGGTGGTCTCGGTGGGTGCCAACGGTGCCTCCTACCCGCCGTGGCGGCTCCGGGGCGATGACGAAGCGGTTCACCACTCGGCAGGATTCAACCGCGTGCGCGCGCTGTTGTCCAGGACCAGGACACAGCTTTGGTTACCTGCGGGTAGTCAAAGTGGGGTGGGACACACTAGGGTTCCGGCATGGGTACCGCCACGAACAGCTCCACGGAGGCTCCCGCGCTCGACCCCGCCATGGTCGGCCGGATCACGGGACACGTCGCCAGCGCCTCGGGCGCCACGACCACCACGAACGCCCCGTTCACCGGGAAACCGCTCGTCGACCTCCCCCAGTCGGACGCGGCCGACGTCACCGCGGCCTTCGAACGCGCCCGCGCCGCCCAGGAGGCCTGGGCGGCGACGCCGGTACGCGAGCGCGCCGAACCGTTCCTGCGTTTCCACGACATGGTGCTCGACCGTCAGAGCGAGATCCTCGACATCATCCAGTGGGAGACCGGTAAAGCCCGCCGCCACGCGTTCGAGGAGGTCTACGACGCCGCCGCCGGGACCCTGCACTACGCCCGGCGCGCCCCGAGCCTGCTGCGCAGGCGCCGCACCGCCGGGGCGATGCCGGGTGCCACCCGCGCCTACATGCACCACCAGCCCAAGGGCGCCGTCAGCGTCATCACACCCTGGAACTACCCCCTGGCGCTGCCGGTCGGCGACGCCGTCCCGGCCCTGATGGCCGGCAACGCCGTCGTCGCCAAACCCGACACCCAGACCGCGCTGTCCGCGCTGTGGGCGATCGACCTGGCACGCGAGGCCGGGCTGCCCGCCGACCTGTGGATACCGGTTCTCGGTGAGCCGGCCGAGATCGGCGACCCCCTCGTGGACGAGTGCGACTACGTCGCCTTCACCGGCTCCTCCGCCGTCGGCGCGCACATCGCCCAGCGCGCCAATGCCCGGCTGGTGGGCTGCTCCGCGGAACTCGGCGGGAAGAACCCCATGATCGTCTGCGAGGACGCCAACGTCGACTGGACCGTGGAGGGCGCCATACGCGCCTGCTACAGCAACGCGGGCCAGCTCTGCATCTCGATGGAGCGCCTCTACGTGCACGAGGACATCTACGACACCTTCGTGCCGAAACTCGCCGCGGCCGTGCGCGACATGACGCTCAACAACCGGCTCGACTTCTCCACCGACATGGGCTCGCTGACCTACCAGCGCCAACTGGACCGCGTCACCGAGCACGTCGACGACGCCCGCTCCAAGGGCGCCGAGATCCTCGCCGGCGGCAACCCCCGGCCCGACCTCGGTCCGCTGTTCTTCGAACCCACCCTCATGACCGGCGTCGGCGACACCATGTCCGCCTGCGCGGCGGAGACCTTCGGCCCGGTGGTGTCGGTGTACGGCTACGGCAGCGACGACGAGGTGGTGCGGCGCGCCAACGCCACCGAGTACGGTCTCAACGCCAGCGTGTGGAGCCGGGACACCGGACACGCCCGGCGCCTCGCCGAGCGCCTCCGCGCCGGGACGGTCAACATCAACGAGGGCTACGCGGCCGCGTGGGCCAGCTACGGCGCCCCGATGGGCGGCATGAAGTCCTCCGGTGTGGGGCGCCGCCACGGCGACGAGGGGATGCTGCGTTTCACCGAGCCCCAGACCGTCGCCAGCCAGCACTACATCGGGTTCGGCGGCCCGCCCGGCATGGGCGGGGACACCCTCGCCAACCTGATGACCACCGGCGCGCGGATGATGAAACGCTTCCACATCCGGTGAACCGGCGGGTGCCCGTTGTCGGCGGCGGGCACCCCCGCCCAACCGCCTCCCGCGGGCACGTGAGGGTCCCGGCTCCTGTCCGGCGAACATCCGCCGCCGGACAGGACCTAAACTGGGACCATATCCATGTGTCCACCTGCGGGAAGGCCGTTACGTGTCTCTTGGCGGTGCTGACGACAGCACATTCGACACCGTCCTCGTCGTCGATTTCGGTGCGCAGTACGCGCAGTTGATCGCGCGCCGCGTGCGCGAGTGCCACGTGTACAGCGAGATCGTGCCCCCGACCATGCCGGTCGCGGACATGCTCGCGAAGAAACCCGCCGCGATCATCCTCTCCGGCGGCCCCGCCTCGGTCTACGCCGAGGGCGCGCCCCGGGTCCCCGCAGGACTGTTCGACACCGGCCTGCCCACCTTCGGCATCTGCTACGGGTTCCAGGCGATGGTGCAGGAGCTGGGCGGCACCGTCGCCGAGACCGGCAGCAGCGAGTTCGGCCGCACCCAGGCGCGCACCGGCAGCGGCGACAGCGTCCTGTTCGGCGGCCTGCCCGGGGTCCAGACGGTGTGGATGTCGCACGGCGACTCCGTCACCGCCGCCCCCGAGGGCTTCACCACCACCTCCACCACGGACTCCACCCCCGTGGCGGCGGTGGAGGCACCCGACCGCGGCCTGTTCGGTGTCCAGTTCCACCCCGAGGTGCTGCACACCGACCACGGCACCGAGGTGCTGCGGCGCTTCCTCGAGGCCGCCGGGTGCCGCCGCACCTGGACCATGGTGAACATCGTCGACGAGCAGGTCGAGCGCATCCGCACCCAGATCGGGGAGAAACGCGCCATCTGCGCGCTGAGCGGCGGCGTGGACTCCGCCGTGGCCGGCGCACTGGTGCAGCGCGCCATCGGTTCCCAGCTCACCTGCGTGTTCGTCGACCACGGCCTGCTGCGCAAGGGCGAGGTGGAACAGGTCGAGAAGGACTTCGTCGCCGCCACCGGCGCGCAGCTCAGGGTGGTCGAGGCCCAGGACCAGTTCCTGGCTGCGTTGGAGGGGGTCAGCGAGCCCGAGGAGAAACGCAGGATCATCGGCCGGGAGTTCATCCGGATCTTCGAGCGCACCGCCCGCGAGCTCGTCGCCGAAAGCGACGCCGCCGGCCAGGACGTCGAGTTCCTCGTGCAGGGCACCCTCTACCCCGACGTGGTGGAGTCCGGCGGCGGCAACGGCACCGCCAACATCAAGTCGCACCACAACGTCGGCGGGCTGCCGGAGGACCTCGCGTTCGACCTGGTGGAACCGCTGCGGGAGCTGTTCAAGGACGAGGTCCGCCGCGTGGGCGAGGAACTCGGCCTGCCCCACGACATGGTGTGGCGCCACCCCTTCCCCGGCCCCGGCCTGGGCATCCGCATCATCGGCGAGGTCACCCGCGAACGCCTGGACACCCTGCGCGAGGCCGACGCGATCGCCCGCGAGGAGCTCTCCCGCGCCGACCTCGACGGCGAGATCTGGCAGTGCCCCGTGGTGCTGCTGGCCGGCGTCCAGTCCGTAGGGGTGCAGGGTGACGGACGCACCTACGGCCACCCCGTGGTGCTGCGCCCCGTGAGCAGCGAGGACGCCATGACCGCCGACTGGTCCCGGGTGCCCTACGACACGTTGGCCACCATCTCCAACCGCATCACCAACGAGGTAGGCGGCATCAACCGGGTGGCCCTGGACGTCACCAGCAAACCCCCCGCGACCATCGAGTGGGAGTGAGCGGATCCCTGATTCCGGGCCACGCTGATCCCGGTGGGACCCACGTCGTTCGTCGCCCGGGTTCCGGTGGGGCTCACCGAGGTCGGCGATGGTGCCGGTCGCGAACCGGACGCGGCCTAATCCTCCCCGTCGCGTTCCCGCTGCCTGCTCACCGTGCGGACGATGCCGGCGATCCCCAGGCCCAGGGCCAACACCGGTAGCACCCACAGTGCCTCGAAGTCCCAGGAGGTTGAGCCGCGCACCACGAACGCGACACCGAGCGCGAGGAACAGCAACCCGGCGAGTAGCGAACCCCAGTCGGTCCTATGAGTCGGCACGCCGCACCTCCATGTCACCGCCGTGGGACGCCAGATCCAGTGCCAGGGTGGGCGGGTCACCCTCCGCCTGCCTCCGGTCCGCGGCGGGCAGCGTCTCGTTCGCGCGCAGCAGCGTCCCGGCGTGCTCGGTGTCGCCCACCCGGATCGCCCCGACCGTGGCGGTGCCCCTGACCACCACCCGGGCGGTGCGCGGCACCCGCACCGACATACCGCCGACGTTCACCCTCGCGCTGACCTCCACCCGCTGTCCGGGGTCCGGGTCGAGACCGGTCAGGTCCAGCTCGGCCCTGCCCGCGGTGAGCGCGTACTCCGCCTGGGTGGCCTCCTCCACCGAGGCCGGACGCCACTCCTGCCGGCCGATCCGCGTGTTCGCCATGTCCACACTGGCCACCCCGACCAGGAGGACGCTCGCCACGGTCCCCAGCGTGACCAGCCCACGCGGGTTGCCGGCCCAGGACCCCACCACCAGGGCGAGCCCGGTCAGCGCCACCACACCACCGAGATACACCACCCCGGGCCGCGGTGACACGAGCGCGGAACCGCCGTCGAACGCCGCGGTCCCCCCGGCGGCGAGTACCGCGACACCGAGCACGAACAGCGCCAACGGCGCCCCACGGCGCCGTCGCCGCCGCGCGCCGTTCGGGTGAGGCGCCCGTCCGGTCCGGCCGGAGCCGGCCTCCCGCCCACTGGGCGGAGGCGGTGGCGGGGGAGAGGCGCCCTCCGGTGTCCCGGACGCGTCGGCACCCTCGGCGTAGTGCTCGGATACGGCCGCGAGGTCCACCGGACCCTGGGGGGTCGTCGCCCACGGTTGGGCCGGGTTGTAGTACGTCGGTTGCGGCTCCGGCTCCGGAGCGGTGGGGGGAGGAGCGCTCGAGCGGAGCAGGGACGGCAGCCGGCGGAACTCCTCCCACACGTCCACGCCGCGGTTGCGGGCGGACAACACTCCCAGCACGAGCGGAACCGCCAGGACCAGGGTGCGCCAGCTGAGCCCCCCGAGCGTGCTGAACAGCGTCGAGACCGCCAGCCCCGTGGTGAGCAGCAGGAGAACCACCCGCGGTTCGAACCGCCGGTTGAACAACTGCTCCAGCAGCGCCGGACCGCCGCGGGAGTCCCGCATCAGCGCCCACGCGGCGAGGTACAGCCACACCCCGGTTCCGCCGACCGTGATAAGGACGAAGCCGGTGCGCCACACGAGCGGGTCGATGCGGGTGTAGTGCCCCAGTCCGGAACACACGCCGGCGAGCACGCGGGAGCTGGAGTCCTTGCGCAGCTCCCCCGTCCCGCCGCCGGACCCGGCGGGATCCGGACCGGCCGGCTCGTGCTGTTCCGCGTCCGCCATCGGTTCCCGTTCGCCTGCTCCCCGCCGCGTGTCTGACCGTCTCCTCCCATGGTCGCCCCTACACGCGGGTGTGCCCATCCGGAACACCCCTGAGCTGGCCCTGACCGCGTCTGGGGGGCAGCGGGGGCGCGTCCCTGATGTGCGGCGGGGCCGTGGCAGGCATTCTGGAACCACAGGAACGAGCAGCGAGAGGACGCGGGTACACGTTGGACACGGCGGCCGAGACGCCGAGGCTCTACCGGGCGCGCCGCGGGCAGGGGAAACGGCTCCTCTGCGGGATCGGCTACGGCCTCGCACGCCATTTGGGCGTCGACCCCGTGGCCACGCGGATCGCGTTCCTCGTGCTGGGCACCGGCGGGATCGGTATCGCCGTCTACATCGCCCTGATCTTCTTCATTCCGGTGGAGCCCGAGGAGGGGGCGCCCGAACCGCCGTGGCGGGAACCCGCTGACGAGACGGAGGAGGAGACCGCACACGACACCCCGGGAAGATCCAGAGGGTGGGACACCAGCCAGGTGCTCGCCTACGTCGCCCTGGCGCTCGGGTTGGGGATGCTCCTCCTGCTGTTCGGGGGGTTCGTCGACCCGCTGCTGTGGTTCCTCATCCTGGGCGCGCTCGGCGGGACCATCCTGTGGCAGCAGGCCAACCCGACGCTGCGCGAGGGCTGGATCTCCGCCAGCGCGGTGCACAGCCGCAGGGGCTGGCTACGGATCACGGCGGGAATCCTGCTCGTCACGGTCGGCGTGTTCGGGTTCCTCGCGTTCCAGCAGCAGCTGCACGAGGCACGCGCCGGGCTCACCTTCGCGGTCACCATACTCGCCGGGATCGCCCTGATCGCCGCGCCGTGGATCGTCGCCCTGGCACGGGAACGCGACCGGGAACGCGGGGAACGCATCCGAAACCAGGAACGCGCCGAACTCGCCGCCCACATCCACGACTCGGTACTGCAGACCCTCACCCTGATCCAACGCAGCTCCGAGGACCCCCGCGAGGTCCACCGGCTGGCACGTGTCCAGGAACGCGCGTTGCGCAACTGGCTCTACCAGCGCCCCGCCGACTCCGACACCACCCTCACTCCCGCCCTCGAACGCGCCGCCGCCGACGTGGAGGAGGCCCACGGGGTCTCCATCGAGGCGGTGTGCGTGGGCGACTGCGCCCTCGACCCCCACCTCACCGCGACCCTGGAGGCAGCGCGGGAGGCCATGGTGAACTCCGCGAAGTACTCCGGGGTCGAGAGCATCTCCGTGTTCGGTGAGGTCGCCCCCGAGGAGGTGCTCGTCTTCGTGCGGGACCGCGGGGCGGGCTTCGACATGAACGCGGTTCCCGACGACCGCATGGGGGTCCGGGGCTCCATCATCGGGCGGATGGAGCGCCACGGGGGAAGCGCCCGCATCCGCACCTCGCCCGGTGAGGGAACCGAGGTGCAGCTGCGCATGCCCCGCGGCGGCGAGTGACCGCCGTCGGCGGCCGGATCCGGCCAATCATTGGTTCGGAGCTCGGTAGCTGTCGCGTCAATGGGTAGAGTCGCGAATGTGGAAGACGACGACAGCACCTTCGCCAGCGGCGCCGCGGTACCGCGCGTCGTCATCGTGGACGACCACCGGCTGTTCCGCAGCGGTGTCCGGGAGGAACTCGGCGACGCGGTCACGATCGTCGGGGAAGCCTGGGACGTGGACACCGCCGTGCGCGTGACCAACGAGCAGCTGCCCGACCTCGTCCTGCTGGACGTGCACCTGCCCGGCGGGGGCGGGGTGGAGGTCCTGCGCCGCGTCCTGC